>JAHDFS010000149.1 GCA_020628035.1 Rhizobiaceae bacterium | reverse complement strand
GAACGCTTTATTGAATGTGACTATTGGTCGGGCCAAATGATGCAAGAGTTTTATGATGAATTACAGTCCGGTAAAGGACCGGTTTATCTAAAACTCAACCACCTTGCAGAAGAAACCGTTGCTGAAATCGAACGCGTTTTACACATCGTTGAGCGCCCGACCCGCGGCCATTTCCATAAAAACCGTGGCACAGACTATCGCAAACAGATGATCGAGATGCATATCTCAGAGATTGGTTTCTGTTCTGGTCACTCAGCTTCTGGGGTCTTTGTGGATGAACATGCCCGCACCAGCGTTCAAGGACTTTATGCAGCTGGTGATATGGCAAATGTTCCGCATAACTACATGCTCGGTGCCTTTACCAATGGGGCATTTGCAGGTCTTGATGCTGTTGACTTCATTAAGGACGTCGACTTTGCGAAATTTGATCAAGGCGATGTTGAGGCCGAACGTAATCGCGTCCTCGCACCGACGAAACGCGATGACGGCATCCCGCCTAATCAGATCGAATATAAAACACGTCGCTTGGTCAATGATTATCTCCAACCACCAAAAGTCACCGCCAAGATGGAAACGGCACAACGCCGGTTTGCCGAAGTTCGCGATGACATGGAAAATGCAATGTATGTGCAAAATGCACATGAGCTTATGCGTTCACTTGAAGCATCGACCATTATGGATTGCGCTGAAATGGCAGCATCTGCATCTCTTTATCGTACAGAGAGCCGCTGGGGTCTTTATCACAACCGTGTTGAATATGAAAAAGATGATGAAAACTGGTTCTGCCACACACTGCTGAAGAAAGGTGAAAATGGATTACCAGAAAGTCGGAAGCAAGATGTGAAGCCGTATATCGTTGAAATCGATGACGATGAAAAGGACGCATATAACAAACAGCGTGTCCAACCCACAGAAGCCGCTGAATAGGAGTTTACAAAATGCCATTAGCACAAACACAAACTTCGGTTCCGGTTGTTGTCGATGACGATCTATGTATTGCCGATAAAGGTTGCACAGTCTGTGTCGACGTTTGCCCACTTGACGTTTTACGCATCAAAGACATGGCTGAAGGACCAAAATCCAAAACAGCTTTCATGCAATATGATGAATGCTGGTACTGCATGCCGTGTGAGGCAGATTGCCCAACAGGCGCTGTCACAGTGAATATTCCCTATCTATTGAAGTAATTGATATGAATGCAATTTTTGAAGATTTTGACGATATTGAAGACTTAGCAGAAGCCTTGGATGATCCAGATGCCGGCGCAAGAATTGTCGCTGTCATGGACCTTGCAGATAGCGCAGATCCAGCTGCTATACCCTATATAGCAAAAGCCATTACAGATATAGATGAAGGTGTACGCTTAAAAGCAGCTCAAGCGCTAACAGACTTTGATGGCCCTGAAACATCTGCCGCGTTGATTGTCGCGCTTAAAGATACCTCTGAGCGTGTGAGAGAAGCGGCGGCGGTTAGTTTAACGGAGCTAAAGGATCCAGAAGCCGGAACACCACTCCTCGACTGTCTAGATGATGAAGATGAATTCGTCATTGTCGCAGCCCTAGGAGGGCTTAAAGAGCTTCGACGACCAGAAGCGCTTGGTCCAGCGATAAATGCCTTGGTGAATGTTTCAACGGCAATCCGCGGCGCAGCCGTTGGTGTCATAGGTTGGTTACAAGATGAAAGTGCCTTGCCGGCGTTGATGTCCGCCACAACTGATCAGAGTTCTGATGTGCGACGCGTTGCTGTTGCAGCCCTAGGATTTTCAAAAAATGAGCGATCAGAACAGACACTGATTAAGTCATTGGAAGATGAAAATTGGCAAGTGCGAGAAGCCTCTGCTGAGACACTTCCCAAGACCGGCGGTATCAATGCGGCTGATCCATTAATTACAGCGCTGGATGATGAATATTGGCAAGTCAGATTGAAAGCAGCTCGTTCATTAGCAGCTCTTAAGATTGAAAAGGCGGCTGATAAAATTGGCTCCATGATCACAACTCAAATTCCAAATTTACGCAAAGAATGCTCGGCAGCTCTGGGTGAATTAGCTGTTCCAGGAACTGAAAAATACCTCATCGATTTCGTCGATGACGGGGACCCAGATGTTCGCAAAAATGTCCGTTGGGCATTGGAGAAAATTGCACAAAAAGCGTCCTAAATCGACGCAAATATCGCAAGAATTTAAAGCCTGCCTCGACCAGTTTCGGGGCAGCTTTTGCTGCCTTAAAAAACACCTATAAATTGTTGAAATTAAACAAATTTTACCGGTTTAGTTTTGCCGAATAAATCGCGCATTATTTCATCACAAACCGCACCAATTGCACAAAAATTATTCAAAAAACAAATAAATCTAATTTTTGATCATTTTTTTGTATTTTGCGTTTGACTAAGCCTGGAAAATCTACTTAGCTTTCATAAGAGCACCGATAAAAAATTAAATATTCCAGGAGAGAGCCATGGGTTTTAGAAATCTTATCGGAGGAGTCGTGCTGGCATCAGGACTTGCCACATTAGCCAGCAACGCATCCGCAGACACAATCAATATCGCAATCGGTCACCAGTCCATGTGCACCGACACTTACACAGCCGGCATCGTTGTCAAAGAGCTGGGCTTGTTAGAAAAATATCTTCCAAAAGACGGCAAATATTCGGATGCTGAATATGAGGTGTCTTGGGCTGATTACAGCTCTGGCGGACCAATTACCAACCAGATGTTGGCCAATAAATTGAATTTTGGTGTAATGGGTGATTATCCCCTTATCGTAAACGGCGCAAAATTCCAGGAAACTGAAAGCTTGCGCACAGTCTATGTCGCCGGCACGGGTTATAACCTTAAAGGTTCAGGTAACGCGATTGTTGTGCCTGTAGATAGCGACATTTACTCTATCGACCAGCTAGAAGGCAAAGAAGTATCAACGCCGGTCGGTTCCGCGGCTTGGGGCATGTTGTTAAAAGCCATGCAGGATAACGAAATCCCAACAAGCGAATATGTGCTGAAAAACCAAAGCCCGGCCGTTGGCGCTGCCAATATTGCAGCGGGCAAAATTGATGCACACTCTGACTTCTGCCCATGGTCTGAAATCATGGAATTCCGCGGAACGGGTCGCAAGATCTATGATGGTTCAGAAACAGGCGTACCTTATCTTCATGGTGTTGTGGTTCGAGAAGACTTTGCCAAGGAATATCCTGAAGTTGTTCAAGCCTTCATCAAAGCCGTTTGGGAAGCTGGTGAATGGATCCGCGAAGATCCTATGAAAGCTGTGAGCTTGATGGAAGGATGGACCGGCGTTGAGAAGGAAGTTCTATATCTCTACTTCTCAGAAGGTGGTCACCTCACACTTGAACCATCCATCAAAACCGAATGGGTTGATGCGCTTAAATTCAACCACGGTGTGCTTGTGAAAGAAAAAGCTATTCCGCCACTTGATTTTGATGCCTGGATTACTGAGGACTACATTAAAGCTGCCTATACTGATCTCGGCATTGATTACGAAGCTGATAAAGCTGCGCTCGTTGATCCGGTTGAAGCCAACAAAGGCTTACCAATGGAAATCTGGCATGCGCGTGATGGCGTGAGCACATACCCATCAATGCCTGAATTCTTGACCGCTCTTGCAGAAATGCAAGCAACTGGCGCCAAGCTTAATTCAACTTACGTTTATGACATTGAAACTGGGTTGAAACTCTTCGGCAAGACAGCGTTCTGGGTCAAATCCGGTGACACATATTCCACATTCCTTCGAAAAGGTGAAGCTGAGACCTATGCCAGCGCCAATGCTGGTGAGCTGATCTCTTTCGAAGCTGCTGTGGCTGATTTTGCCCCGTCTGAAGGTTAGCCCAAGACCTGATAGGCAAACAATGCAGGCGCTCCTTATTAGGCAGCGCCTGCTTAGAACAGAATAACGCACAATGCGAAAGGTGCAGAGTGATATGTCTGAACGAACTGCTCAGAAAATAAAAATCGTCGAAAAAGATGATATTGAAAACGCGTCTGCGGATAAATCTGTGCAACCTGCCGCTGCTCAAAAAACACCTCGATGGACCGATCGGTTCAATGGTGAATTCTTCAAATTTTTAGGGATCGTTTTTGCTTCTTTAGCCACTGGCGTTTTGATTTGGCATTTAGCCTCAAAATACAATCTCAATCTCTATGTTGATTTCCAGAATGTACCGTCACCTGGAAAAGTATTTGGCGCTTTTGTTGGGCATATACAAACAGAGATTTTCTTTATCCATATCGGCGTTTCCATGCGCCGGATTTTGATTAGTTATGGTTTGGCGGTGATTGTTGGTATCGCAATCGGCCTGATGATGGGTCGGTCCAAAATCGCCAAAGCATTTATCATGCCCTATATTGAGGTGATCCGCCCAATTCCTGCAGTGGCGTGGATCCCGCTTGCGATTTTGATGTGGCCAACGGAAGAAAGCTCGATCATCTATATCACCTATTTAGGTGCCCTCTTCCCAATCATATTAAATACCTTACATGGTGTGGAACAAACGCCTGAAGTTCTGGTTCGCGCCGCTCGATCGCTGGGTGCCACACGCGCTTCGATCTTCTGGCACGTTGTAATTCCTGCGGCATTACCATCAATCTCGGCCGGTCTTGCGATTGGTATGGGTGTTTCTTGGTTCTCGCTACTCGCAGGTGAAATCATATCCGGGCAATACGGTATTGGCTATTTCACATGGGATGCCTACAGCCTGATTAATTATCAAGACATTGTGGTCGGCATGCTTGTCATTGGACTTTTGGGTACGGCGTCTACCGCCGCTATCAAGCTGATCACCAGTCCATTATTAAAATGGCAGAGGTTCACAAGATGATAGGTGCAATTTCAGTTATCGGACAAACAGTCCGGACGAGTTGGCGCCGCCTGATAGCATGGGGTGTGGTAGTTTCGGTGCTCTTCCAAATAATCATGCTCATAGCACTCATAGTGCGATTTCAGGCGGTGCCAAACTACATCACATTTTATGATTGGATCGGCAATGTTGCCTGGATTATCCAATCCACACCTTCTTGGCGTGATATGTTGCCAATTATCTCAGAGGAATGGCTGATTGAAATCGGCAAAATGAACTATGACTATGGCACCGGGATATCTGAGTGGAGCTTAAATGTCGTGCCATCAAAGGTGCTTGTCATGTTCTTTCTTGGTGGTTTGATCGGCCTATCCACCATGCTCATGCAATCAGATGAATGTTCAAAAAGTTCAAAACGAGGACTGGCCTTCGGAACAGGTGTTGGCGGCATTTTAATAGCCATGACCAATGCCACAATGAGCTGGGTTGTCTGCTGTGCAACCCCGTCTTGGGTAGTTGGGCTCGCAATGTTGGGACTTGGGGTTTCAACATCACTTGCGCTTGAGACCATGGGTCCAGCTTTAAGTGGCGCGGGTTTGCTGGTTCTGCTTTCAGTCATCTTCATTTTGTCTTGGAGAAAATCCAACAAACGACAATATCTGAACGCCGGAGTTAAATATGCTTGACGTCATCAATTTTAAAAAACCTGGCAAAACAGAAAACACAACCGGACAGGGTCGTATCGAATTTAAAGACGTATCTGTTACATTTGGTAAGGCGGGTTCTGAGCATCGAGCCGTTGAAAATACGACGATCACCATTGAACCGGGCGAATTTGTTTGCATTTTAGGTCCATCTGGCTGCGGCAAATCCACATTGATGAACACAGTCGCTGGCTATGTGACGCCAACGACCGGAACCGTGTTGGTGGATGGACAGGAGATATCAAAACCAGGTCCAGACCGCGGCATGGTGTTCCAACAATATTCGTTACTGCCGTGGAAAACTGTCTACGAAAACATCGCCTTCGGGCCCAAAATGGCTGGTAAAAGTAATGATGAAGCCGGCTCCATCGCAAATACGTTTTTAAACATGGTGGGCTTATCTAAATTCGGATCAAGATATCCAGCTGAGCTTTCCGGCGGCATGCAACAGCGCGTGGGGATTGCAAGAGCATTAGCGAACTATCCGTCTGTGCTTTTAATGGATGAACCTTTCGGCGCACTCGATGCACAAACCCGATTAATGATGCAGGAGAATTTGCTCGATATATGGAAAGAATTCGGCATTACGGTTTTGTTTGTCACGCATGATGTTGATGAAGCTGTCTTCTTGAGCGATCGCGTTTTGGTTATGAGTGCAGCACCGGGGAAAATCATCAATGACATGCGCATTGGTCTCGAGCGCCCGCGCGTTTCTGAAATGTCGACCAGCCCCATATTTGTTGAAGCAAAACATGAATGCCTTCAATCAATCCGCGCCGAAAGTCTGCGCGCATTTGAGGAGCAAAATCAATGAGACACTTCCTATTAGCTATTCTTTTATTTGCAACCTCGCTTAGTCACGCCTTTGCCCAAGTCCAAGGTGTTGAACTTGATGAGCCCGCCATCATCGAGCCATTTACCCTGAGCGATCAGAACGGCCAAACATTCACCCAAAATGATTTAAAAGACAGTTGGACTTTAATCATGTTTGGGTTCAATTCCTGCCCCGACGTCTGTCCGTTTACACTTGGAAATTTAGAGCACGCAGTCAGTGAAACATCGATGCGGGTTCGCCCAGATAATGTGCCAAAAGTCGTATTTGTATCCGTTGATCCGGAACGAGATGCAGATGTTGTCACCGATTATGCGACTTTCTTTCATCCTGATTTCAGAGGGGTAACTGGCGCACGCGCGGATATAGATCGTTTGATCGAAAACACAGACAGTTTTTATCGTCTCATGCGCCCAGACAAAGACGGATATTATGAAGTTCAACACAGCTCGGCTGTTAGCGTGATCGATCCGGAAGGCATGATCCGCGCAAAACTCCAGCCGCCATTTGATGCGGGTCTTACGGCTGAGTTTCTTGCCAGATTGCAAATCAAATATCGAAAAGAAAAGGCGCAAACAAATTGAAGTATTTTGTAACTTTATTCGCTCTGTTTTTTTCAACATTCGCCCATGCATCGGATCTGGTGGTTATGGATCCGTGGGTGCCGCTTGCACCACCAGCAGCCAAAGCGCATGCTGCCTTTGTTATGATCCACAATCACAGCGACAATCCGAAAACACTTATTTCAGCAAGTTCTGAAAACTATAAGATGGTTCACATCCATCAAAGCGAAGAAAAAGACGGTGTTGCGACCATGTCTATGGTTGAGCAGATCCAAATTCCTGCCGGTGGCATGCTAACAATGAAACCCGGTGGTCTACATATTATGCTGATGGGTCCCAAAACCCCGGTAAATCTCGGTGACGAAATCCCTGTAACGCTTAATTTTGAAGATGGAACGAGCGTGGAATTGAAAGCGTTGGTCAAAAAGAGACATGCCCATACTCAACACACCCATTAGAGCTATCTTATTTTCCTTATTACTTTCCAGCCCAACATCTGCGGGAATGATCACTGATGAAGGCTTGGCACCTTATGAAATTTGCGGCCTCTGCCATTCACTAGATGGCGTTTCAAAAATGGCCAAATTTCCAAAACTCGCCGGCCAGCCACCTTTATATATCAAGAAGCAGATCAAAGACTTTATGGAAGAAAAGAGAACCAATGACGGTGGTCAGATGGTCGCCATCATGACCGAAGTTGATCCGACCACGATCGATGAAATCGCAAAATGGTTCGCTTCACAAACT
>JAHDFS010000148.1:2103-7658 GCA_020628035.1 Rhizobiaceae bacterium | reverse complement strand
AGAAAATGTCATATGAGCGCTCGCCACGGTTCGTTTGCTCAACGACCATCGGCACAAGTGCCATTGCTGTATCAACTGTATTTGCCATCCTCGGCCCCTGTTCTTCTAATTGCCCAGAATAGTCTGGGTCTCATTTTCGTCATCTATAGATATGTTCTTTATACCTTGCGCTTCAAGACGACATATCGAAATAAACACCTACTTGTGGCCGATACCGTGTTAACGGCAGGTAAAAATCGTCCAAGACTTTTGACAACACGGCAAAATACGAGGGTTTACCGTAAACATAACCCTAAAATTCTGCCCAATTTCCGTTGGTTTGCCATAAATCCATCAAATCTATTCGAGCGTGAGGAATTGATTCGCCATGCCCCCAGCTCACGAAATCTTTGATACTGAAGCTCTAAGGAGTTGTTCGAATCTAGATATCAATTTATAAGCGCATCGACAAAACACGAGGGGCGTAACACGTGAGCGATCAACCAATATCCCAAAATATGGGCACTCAATCCCAAACAACAAGTCTAGAACAAAACCCAGTTCTAGATGTTCAATTCACCGGAACAGCGAAAGAATATTTCGGCATTTGGATCGTCAATATTCTGCTCAGTATCGTTACATTGGGCGTTTATTCTGCTTGGGCAAAGGTGCGTCGCAAGCGCTATTTCAACGGCAACACTTGGATTGCCGGCCATAACTTTGAATATCACGCTAATCCAGTATCGATCCTCAAAGGACGCATCATCGTGTTCGTGTTGTTTGTTGCCTATAACATAACAGCAAATCTTGCGCCTGAAGTTGCCGGAATTTTGACCTTATTGCTGGCAATCGTTCTGCCGTGGCTGATTAACAAAGGCCTTTCCTTTAACGCCCGCATGACCAGCTATCGGAACATTCGCTTTGGCTTTGAAGGCAATTACTGGAAGGCACTTTTATCTCTGGTCATCTTGCCATTCGTTGGGTTCTTATCACTCGGGCTATTGCTGCCGATTGCAACACAGCAACAAGCCAAATACATCTATTCCAATCATAGCTTTGGCGATGCGAAGTTTAAAACATATATTGCTCTTAAACCTTTGTATAAGGCGTTATTAATGGCTGGATTGCTACTGGCCGTATCATTGCTTCTCATCGGCGGCATTATCGCTGGGACGACGGGCATTTTGGCCATGATCCAGACAATCGATGAAAACACCTTTTCAGATCCTGGCGAATTCATCCTATTCTTGCCGTTCATTTTTATCTTTTATTTGGGAATAATTTTCACCTTCATTCTGCCTTACATTTATTACAGTGTAAGATCATTCAATCTGGCGATTAATCACCTGACATTAGATGGCAAACACAAATTTGGCTCCAATGTGAAGGTTGCAGAATATGCGTGGATATTGGTCTCTAATCTGATCGTCACACTGCTCACGCTTGGCCTAATGGCACCTTGGGCGCATGTGCGTAAAATGAAATATCTCGCTGCGCATTTCTTTATTTTGCCTGATGGCTCTTTGGATGAATTTGTCGACCGCGAACGAAGCGAAGGCAATGTTACCTCATCTGAATTTATGGATTTGGATGGCATTGATTTTGGACTTTAGGCTAAAACATCATGTATGAAATCAAAGGAAGACTTTTCAGCAAAATCAGTTCTGAAAGCACCGATTGCGTGATGCAGTGCCTCCCCGACGGATCCATGGAATTTGGGGATGCGTTCGATAAAGTCTACACCTTAGCTGACGTCGAAAACATCACGGATCGATTGGGTTCTATCCCGCGGCGCATTACGTTTAACGACGGCGTTGTGTTTGAAACACCCGATAACGATAGCATCGACGCCTTATTCTCAAATCAAATATCCTGGCTCGCAAAACTATCAGATAGTTTAGATCAGTGGCGTAAACCTCTGATTTTTCTCGTTGTCGCAACAGTTTTAGCGATCTTTATCGTCTTTAAATATGGCCTGCCGGTCGGCGCAAGAATAGCAGCATTCCTAACACCAGACATTGTCGCGCAAACCATTGATAGCTCAGCTTTAGAAACCATCGACAGCATCATGTTATCGCAAAGCAATCTTCCTGAAGAACGACAACAAGCCATCACACGCGAATTTGAAGACTTAGTCTCCCTCGCCCAGCGGATGAATTATCCGCATTTGGACAATATGCAATTATTATTCAGAGATGGCGGATCTGTGGGCGCCAATGCATTTGCCCTTCCCGGCGGAACTGTGATCGCGACGGATCAATTTATTGAGCTATCAGAAAATGATGATGAGATCATTGCCGTTCTTGCTCACGAGATCGGCCATGTCCGCCATCAACATAGCCTCCGCCAGATTTATGAAGCGATGGGACTATATGCGATGTTTACGATGATAGGCGGTGGTGGGATTGACCTCAGCCAGGAAGTCGTCAATCAAGCTGCTTTCGTATTCCAGCTCAATGCGTCACGTGATTTTGAAACGGAATCAGATGAATTTGCAATCGACCTGCTTAAAGCTGGAGGCCGTGATCCGAGTTATCTCGCCAATATCTTAAGGCGATTGACCAAGCAATGCGAAGATTGCGAAGATGGTCCAGAATGGCTATCAACCCATCCCGCTCCTGATGGGCGGATCAAAGCCATCATCGATAAAAGCAGACAATAGAGGTCAGCATGCCAACTTTACATCAAATAACACCATTTGTTCCCGTAAAGTCATTGGACAAAGCCGTTGATTTTTATAGTGAATATCTAAATTTTGTCTGCACGTTTAAGGCTGATAATTATGCCTTTTTGCGCCATGACCAAGTGGCTATACGCATTGTTGAAGTTGATGAAAATATCGACTTACACGACCCAAATCGCGAGAATTCTTTCTACATTGATGTAACGGATATCGACGAATTATACGAAAGCTTAGCCCCAAAATTAGAAACGTTGCCACAAGGGCGGGTCAGAGCGCCGTTTAATCAGGATTACGGTCAGAGAGAGTTTCACGTCATCGATGAAGACTGCACGCTCATTTTCTTTGGCGAAGGAATTAAACAGGCTTAGCTTGCCTGTTCAAAACATCCAAAACTTCCCAATTGACCGCCAAAGAACATAAGCGGCGAACCATCCGATAATGCCGCGCGTTCAACTTCACCAACCATAATCATATGATCCCCACCCTCATGGCAGGCTGACTTGCGGCACTCAAACCGCGCCAAACAGCCATCAATGAGCGGTGTACGCGTTTCGTTATAATGCCAGTTCAAACCATCAAATGCATTGGATGATTTCGCAAATCCATTGCAAATCTCAGCCTGATCTTCAGTCAGAACGTGAATGGCAAAATGGCTGGAACGCTCAAAATGAGGATAGCGCTTTGAAAATTTTGATGGCGACCACAAAACAAGTGGTGGATCCATTGAGACAGATGAGAAACTATTGGCTGTCATACCCAAAGGCCCATCATCAGTTGATGTCGTAACAACGGTCACACCTGTACCAAACCGGCCAAGTGCTTGTCTAAATTTCCTACTATTGTCAGCCGTCGGCTGAAAACTATCCATTTGAAACATTGAGGCAACTCCAATCATCTTTCCCCACTCATAACAGCAACAAAAAAACAAATCAATGGTGTATCAATTTTAAAATTATGACCCGTTAACGCGAAATAAATCTCGCAAACGCAAGGATCTACCGCTCCAAAACCATTGTGGAACAATTTAGAAGCATATAACTTGATCAGACTTAAAATATTGAATTATATGAATAAATATGAAATTGGGTAATTTCAATCCGATTATTCGCTGCGGAAGATTGGATCTTTCCGGTTCGCTCCAATGAAATTTGGATTGAGCGTTTCCTCTTTACAATAACGTAAGGGTGTTCCGTCAAATTGGGCCAAAATTCCCCCTGCTCCACGCAATACGGCATCAGCAGCTGCCGTATCCCATTCATTGGTCGGAGCGAATCGAGGATAAAAATCAGCACTACCTTCCGCAATCATACATATTTTAACAGAACTACCCGCGTGATGAATTTTGTAATCATCAAAATGTTTTAAGAACGCGGTGGTTTCATCATTAATGCAATTTGGACTCGCGACGATACGTGGCGGCATATTGCAGGTCGATACACTGATCTCAGTAACCTCGCCTGAAGCTTTTCGCCATGCGCCAATATGTTCACCACCCCAGTAGCAAGTGTCCAGGACAGGAACGTAAACCACGCCAAAAGCAGGTTCACCTTTCACAATCAACGCAATATTGACGGTGAATTGACCATTCCTTTTGATAAATTCCCGCGTCCCATCGAGCGGATCTACCAACCAGTAAACAGAATCACATGAAACAGATTTTAAATGCAAAAGGTTTTCTTCTGAAATCACCAACACTTTCGGCGTGAGTTCTGCCAATCCAGCTTCGATAATATCATTGGCTGCTAAATCAGCTTTGGTGACGGGTGAATTGTCTGATTTAAGTGAAACATCAGGATCAGATTGCCGATAAATATCCATAATAGCTTCACCGGCCTTACAAGCGATAGCCAGAAGCTTATTTTGAAACTCAGTCTGCTTAAGCAGCTCGAGGTCGATTTGGATTTCCTTTGTCACAACCCAACCCAATCACATTTTACGCATCGATATTATGCTCACAAGGGAGTAAACAAAGCCCTATCACAGAACAACTACCGCTAATTGAACACTCAATGCCTAAATTATTGGAATGTCAAATATGGAATTCACCAGATAACGACTATTTTGATAAAACCGCAGCTTCAATCGCTTTTAATTGGCGCAACAATCCAGATAATTCGTCAATTGGCACCATATTGGGGCCATCAGACGGCGCGTTGTCAGGATCTTGATGCGTCTCGATAAATAATGCGGCACAACCAACTGCCACCGCAGCTCTTGCCAAAACTGGCACCATGCGGCGATCTCCGCCCGTGGTTGCGCCAAGTCCACCCGGTTGTTGCACACTATGGGTCGCATCAAACACAACCGGATATCCAGTTTCAGCCATGATCGGCAATCCTCTGAAATCGGACACCAAAGTATTATAACCAAAACTCGTGCCACGTTCACAAAGCATGATGCGTTCATTGCCAGTGGAGGCAATTTTCTCGGCAACATTTTTCATGTCCCAAGGCGCAAGAAATTGCCCCTTTTTGACGTTAATTGCTGCACCAGTATTGCCTGCAGCCAACAAAAGATCTGTTTGACGACATAAAAATGCAGGAATTTGCAGAATATCTGCAACTTCCGCCACTTTGGCGCATTGATATTGATCGTGAATATCGGTGACAACAGGACAACCAAATTCTGATTTCACTTTGGCCAAAATTTCAAGCCCTTCATCAATTCCAACGCCGCGTTGTGAAGACACTGATGAACGATTGGCTTTATCAAAGCTAGATTTATAGATGAATTTCACGCCCGCTTCTTCGCTGGCTTTGGCAATTTTCTCTGCCATTAAAAGCGCATGATCTAAACCTTCGATTTGGCAAGGACCCGCTAAAATCGAAAACGGCAAGCCATTTCCAAACTCAATATCGCCAACTTTGAACTGTTTCGCTGATTGTGTCATGAC
>JAHDFS010000148.1:0-2003 GCA_020628035.1 Rhizobiaceae bacterium | reverse complement strand
TCGCATCAACTTCAACACAAGCAACACGCTCGCCATTTTCTAAAAATCTAAGTTGCTCAAGCCCTTCATTGCGCTCCAAAACGCCCTCTGGCCAACTCATATATTGCGATAATGCTGTAGGTCGATAGGCGTAAACCCCGACATGATGGAACACAGGAACCTGCGCCTGCGGCTTACCTTCAGGCACAAAAGGAATAACTTCTTTGGAGAAATAAAGCGCACGACCGCTTTGATCAAAGACGGCTGTCGTACCGCCGACGCGGCCAGCGGCACGATCGCTTTTAAAATTATCAAATGTTTCTTGATCACATCTCAAAACGGGCGTTGCCACACTAAAACTCTGATCTTGCGCCATTTTATAGATAAGATCTTCAACAAACCAATGCGGAGTTAAGGGTGCATCACCCTGCAAATTGACAATAAGATCAGGCGTCCCATCGAGATATTGCAACGCATCGGCACAACGTTCTGTCCCGTTGGCGCAAGTCTCACTCGTCATGATCACCTGCCCGCCAAAAGCTTCGACATGATTTTTAATGCGATCATCATCGGTTGCAACAAACACACCGCTCACATTTGAAACAGCTTTGGCGGTTTCCCATGAACGCTGGATGAGTGTCTTGGAAACGCCATCAGAACCTTTAAGTTCAACAAGGGGTTTGCCAGGATAACGCGTTGAAGCATAACGCGCCGGAATTAAGATTGTGGTTTTCAAGCTGTCACTCCCGCGCGCAAACAATCGTGAATGTGCAATACGCCGGTGAGTTCATTGTCATCATTTGCGACAACACAACACGTAATTTCCCGACTATTCATAAGCTGCAACGCCTGGGTCGCATATTGCGACGCGCTAATCGTGATTGGATTAACCGAACACACTTCAGATGCATTTAAGTTCCAAAGGTTTTGCGCGTTACGGCGCAAGTCACCATCGGAAATCACACCATGAATTTTGCCGTCTTCAATGACAACGGCCATGCCGAGTGATTTTTCTGAAATAGTGATCACCACATCAGACATCGGTGTATCAAGCGCAACAATCGGTAATGCGTCATCCACATGCATCAAATCTGCGACTTTGACAAATTTCGCACCCAGTTTTCCACCCGGGTGATATTTATGAAAATCTTCCGGTTCAGATCCAATCATATTAATCAAACCAACAACCATCGCATCCCCAATTGCAAGGCTCAATGTTGTTGTGGTCGTTGGCGCCAAACCATTTGGGCAAACTTCTTCAAGTTTTCCATAAGTAATTGCAACTTCAGAACTTTTGGCCAAAGTACTATCATCATTTGCTGTGATAGAAATGATCGGAATATTATATTCAAGACAAAAACTCATAACTTGAAAGAGCTCTGAAGTCTCCCCCGAATTTGATAATGCCAAGACCACGCTATCTTTGCTGATCTGGCCCAAATCACCATGGCTGGCTTCTGCAGCATGCAAAAACAATGATGGCTGGCCAATCGATGAAAATGAAGATGAGATTTTGCGCGCCACAAGCCCCGATTTGCCAATACCAACAACAACCAGCGGGCCGGTTGAATCCTTGATCAAATGAAGTGATTTTAAAATCTTGTCATCAATTTTGTGGCTGAAATCTAACAGTGCGTTTGCTTCTGCAACAATAGCATCTCGGCAAATTTTCAATATTTCGTCATCAGAGACATCAATCATTTTGCGCTCAATCACTCTAGCAAACACCTTCTGTTGGAAATGCCTATTATATCCGCCCATTATATCGGCAGCAAATCTATTACGCATATCCCTCCGAACAAGCAACCATGTATTTGATCCATCAAGCACAAACCACCGGGAAGCAGCGCTTTAACGACTTATTCAGCATAGGTTTACTTTATTTCAACCTTTAAACCAGCGTTTAGAACTCGCGCGTAAATTAAAACCCGGTTCGTAATTTAAGTCGGGGAGCATGAAAATGCCGATAATGATAACCGGAGGTGCCGGTTATATTGGAAGCCATATGATGTGGGCATTGCTTG
>JAHDFS010000147.1:5336-7687 GCA_020628035.1 Rhizobiaceae bacterium | reverse complement strand
GGTTTGAGCCGCGATTTATTTAAAGGCATCAGCGTGTTAACGCGCAATATCCGCGGTGGTGTTGCGATGGCAACCATCGGTGCCTGCGCTGGGTTTGGAGCTGTGAGCGGTTCATCCATCGCAACCGCTAGCACGATGAGCCGTGTGGCATTGCCTGAGTTCAAGCGCTTTAAATATGATGAAGGGCTGGCAACGGGTGTGTTAGCAGCAGGGGGCACCCTGGGGATCCTTATTCCACCGTCTGTTGCATTGGTCATTTATGCGATCGTCGTTGAAGGCTCGATCATTGAGATGTTTCAAGCGGCAATCATTCCGGGCCTGCTAGCCGCATTGTTTTTTGTGGCTGTTGTTTATCTGCGGGTGCGGAAATACCCAAAGCTAGCCCCCGAGCTGCCGCAATTGGGTGATGCTGAGCGCCGTGAAGCTTTATGGCGCCTTATACCGGTCTTATCAATCTTCGGCGCGATCATAATAGGCCTCGGATTGGGATTATTTACACCTACGCCTGCAGCCTCCGTCGGTGTTGCGTTAATCCTTGTCTATGGTGTTTTCATCCATCTCAAATCAGGACGAAATCCAAATATCGGCATTAGTTTGCCTGGCTTTAAAACCGCGCTTTTAGAAACAGCCAAAACAGCGGGGATGATCTACTTCATTTTGTTTGCTGCAGATATTTTAAAAGGCTTCTTTGCGCGGTCTGGTTTGCCAATGGCATTAAGCGAATGGGCCGCAACGTCATCGCTTGAACCCTATATGATTTTGATCGCTATGCTGATCGTGCTGATCATCCTTGGATGTTTCATGGAATCGCTTTCCATGATCTTGGTCATGGTACCGTTTTTCTGGCCGGTTTTGGTCGAGCTTAATGGCGGAGATTATGTCACCGCTTCCACCGCAGCTTTTGGAATGGACGTTGATGAGCTTAAGATATGGTTTGGTATTTTAGCGCTTATTGTTGTTGAACTTGGCTTGATCACACCACCAGTTGGGATCAATGTGTTTGTCATTAAATCCTTCTCGCCAGAGACACCGATCATAAAAATTTTCAAAGGTGTGATGCCGTTTTTCACAATTGAATTGTTACGCGTTGCGATCATTCTTTTGCTGCCAGCCCTGTGCTTATTCTTGCCGCGAATATTGTAGTGATAACAATAGTTTATCGCGTTTATATGAATCAATCTCCCAAACAGTTGAATCATTTTATTGAGCGTTTGAATCGCTTTATCTCCTGAACTTTGAAAACAATGACTTGAATTTCGTCTGGACAATTTATCTATCTACTGATAGGTAGTTAGGCGTTAACACAGAGTGTAACCACAAACAGAAACTAAAATCTTAAACCACAAATTTGAGGCTTATTATGAAAATTTACGACATCGAAAACTTTCCAAATCCTGCACGTATTCGCATCGCGCTTGGCGAAAAGGGCATTGCTGATAAGGCGGAATTCATCCCCGTGGATGTGATGAATGGCGAACATCGCAGCGACGATTTTAAAGCGAAAAATCCCGACGCAACTGTGCCATGTCTGGAACTTGAATGCGGCACCATGTTGTCGCAATGTACAGCGATCACAGAATATATTGATGCTGAATATGATAATCTGCCGGGCTATACATCACTCACTGGCGATACCCCCAAAGAGCGCGCTGTTATTCATATGATGAACCGCAGAGCCGAAGCCAATCTTTTAGATGCCGTCGGCGCATATTTCCATTTTGCAACACCGGGTCTTGGACCGGAGCTTGAAACCTATCAAAACCCATCTTGGGGTAATCGCCAGAAAGAGACAGCTGTCGCGACCATGAAATATCTCAACACTGTCCTGCGCGATAATGATTTCCTGGCTGGTAAAAATTTTTCAATGGCTGATATCACAGCATTTGCGGGGCTAGCGTTTGCAGATTTTGCCAAGATTGATATCCCGTCTGAGCTTACGCATCTTTTATCTTGGCGCGAAAAAGTTGCTGCGCGTCCAAGTGTTGCGGGTTAAGCTAAGGCAAGAGGAGTTATTTCATGAACTTGAACGCAAATTTTGATGAACGAGTGATCGTTCATTCAGACGAGGTGGAATGGAAAGCATCCCCCATGCCGGGTGTGGACCGTCGCATGCTTGACCGGATCGGCGACGAAGTCGCTCGTGCCACAACCATTGTGCGCTATGCACCTGAAAGTAAATTTTCTGCCCATACGCATACAGGTGGAGAAGAATTCATCGTTATTGAAGGCGTATTTCAAGATGAACATGGCGATTTCCCAGTTGGCACCTATGTGCGCAATCCACCGACTTCGAGCCATACGCCTGGGTCCGATGAAGGCTGCACAATCTTTGTCAAACTCTGGCAGTTTGA
>JAHDFS010000147.1:0-5236 GCA_020628035.1 Rhizobiaceae bacterium | reverse complement strand
GGTCATTTGCCTTATGCACAGGCGCCAAGTGTCTAATTAAATTGAAGAATTCTCGGCAGGTGGGCATTGATCTAACTGCCGAGAATATATGTGCATTTGATTGATTTAAAGTTGATCCATGCTGCGGATCAAACTAGCATTCGCTTATGGAGAAAATTCTGATTTCAGCATGTCTTTTGGGTCGTCCTGTCCGGTATAACGGATCGGATAAAGCGTCAGGCGCGGCAGACATTCTCAATCTTTGGCAGGAAGAGGGACGCCTGGTTCCGATATGCCCAGAAGTTGCAGTTGGATTTCCAACACCGCGGCCACCTGCGGAAATTCAACCTCAAGAAGGGCTGAATACAAGCAGCATGGACGGTCGTGATGTTATGAAAGGCAAGGCGATCGTAATGGAAGAAACCGGTGGTGATGTATCCCAGCTTTATATTAAGGCAGCACATGATACGGTCGCTCTGGCAAAAAAGCATGGATGCCGTCATGCCATTTTAACCGATGGATCGCCATCTTGTGGTTCGAGTTTTATTTATGACGGCTCATTTTCTGGCGTAAAATTATCGGGTGTTGGCACCACCACGGCTGCACTGCGCCAAGATGGTGTTACAGTCTGGGCTGAAACTCAGATCCGCGAATTAGCAGCGCTTTTATGAGCGTCTGGGACAATTAATCGCTTTTACCGCTGTAACGCGACAGGTTCTTCAATGGTGATATGTGATCATCAAAGGGCACATGACGCTTGCGAAATGTCTCATCTTCCATACATGTCGGCTCGCTAATCCGATCCATCCGGAAATGCCGAAAGCCCTCGCGAGCAGGATCCCATGCCACCAAATACCAAAGCGGAGGTAAGATCAGCATGGCTTGTGGTTCAACCCTTCGCGTTGTCCTTACGCCATTTGCATCACGATAGGTGAAACTGATTTTCTGCTGCTTCAAAAAACCTTGTTCAAAAACGGGAAGTAAATCCGCATCCATTTCGGCAATGTTGGTTGTGTCGACATCAGGGGAAAGCTCCCCAACAAATAAACAATCAAGAAATCGTCGCAAGTCTCGTAATTTATCAGCTGGCAATGCCCTCTCAATTTTTGCAAGACCCGCATTAGCAAGGGTCGAAAAGGGCAAATTCCCAGCTGCTCGCATGGATGCCACACTGATTAACAGTGCAAAGACTTCTGAAACTGATAGACGTGGTGTGGTTTGCACAGATTGCGGATCAAGCTGCACACCGCCGCCCGGACCCGGTTCTGAATAGATAACAAAGCCCTGATCACGCAATGCGCTGATATCTCGCAAAATTGTCCGTCTGGAAACGCCCACATCCTCCGCCAAGGAGGCGATGGTCGATGTTCCGTTGCGGCGCAGGCTGCGCACAATGGCGTCTTGGCGAATAGAAACGTTCATATCAATCAACTTGCATAAATTAGTGACAATATTTGTCACTAATTAGATTTAGTCAAGATTTACGCGTTGCAAACGAGCGCATTCAGCATCACCAAAATCAACTAGATCGCACATGAAAAGGAAAAAACATGTCTCACCAAACCGCATTTCCGTCCGCCAAAGTTATCAAGGTAAATGAGATAGAATTGGAAGTCTTTGAGGCTGGAACGCACAACAAAGGAAACCCAATCGTGCTATGCCACGGCTGGCCAGAACACGCATTTTCCTGGCGTTTTCAAGTTTCTACGTTAGTGAAAGCTGGCTATCATGTGATTATTCCCAATCAACGCGGGTTCGGAAACTCATCTCGCCCGCAAGCAGTAAATGACTATGATATCAAGTGTTTAACTGGTGATCTCACAGCGTTGCTCGACTATTATGGGTATCAAGATGCGGTATTTGTCGGCCATGATTGGGGAGCAAATATTGTCTGGAACCTTGCCATGCTCCATCCAAAACGCGTGCGCAAGGTGATCAATTTGGCACTACCTTATCAAGAGCGCGGTGAAATTCCTTGGATAGAATTCATGCAGCAAATGTTTGGCGATGATTTTTACTTTGTCCATTTCAACAAACAGCCCGGTGTTGCTGATAAGGTGTTAGACGCCAATATCGCAAATTTTCTGCGCAACATTTTTCGCAAAAATCTGCCAATGGTCCCGCCTCAACCGGGCATGATGATGATAAATTTAGCAAAAGCTGAAATGGCATTTGGTGATCCAATTATGAGCGAAGATGAATTATCCGTCTTTATCTCAGCTTTTGAAAATTCCGGCTTTACTGGCGGGATCAATTGGTATCGCAATCTTGATCGCAATTGGCACATATTAGCAGATATTGATCCGATTATTTCTCATCCGACTTTGATGGTCTATGGCACGCAAGATCAAATCCCACCATCACCAAATCTTAAAAAATTCGTACCAAATGCAGACGTTGTTCATCTTGAATGTGGTCATTGGATCCAGCAGGAAAAGCCAGACGAGGTTAATCAAGTGATATTAGATTGGTTGGCGCACTAAGCCGCCATTGCGTCAAAATTTGCCAAAAATCTTTCACTAGAACCGGGCTTTAATGCTCGGTTTAAAGGAATAATATTTAGTATCATCCGAGCTTTTCATGGCTTTGCCAGCTTCAGCTTTTAAAGAGAGAATAAGATTTGTGGCGAGAAGTTTGCGCTCCACATCAAGACCGACAAACACAACGCGAGAGCTTTTCTCGCTCAGGGTTGTAACGCTTAATGTGGTGGTTTTATAGCTGCTTTTAACATTGCCCACGCCAAGATAGGGCGCAATGGCAAATCCAAGTCCGCGTTTGCGAAATTTAGCATATACATTTGTTGCACTCATATCCGCTTCAACAGTCGTGGTAATCACACCAGCTGTTGTGACTTTCTGTGGCGTTCCCAAAGGTCGAAACACAGAAACGCCGCCGCAAATGTCAAAAGTAATTGCGTTGGATTGACAAAGTTCAGCGCTACCGGTGAAGCCTAAAAATAGCTTAGGTGCGGGGACTATAGTAGCATTGGACGTCATGACGGTCGCACCCGCGCCAAAATCCACATCGAAATAAAAACTTTTGATCAGATCATTCGCCTGGGCGCTGCTAACAGTTGCGAATAAAGTTGCAGTCAAAAGAATGGATTTCAGCTTTGTCATCATAAATTCCAATAATGTTTAGTCCAACGAAAATGGTGTCTGGCTAAATGCGCATTTCACCAATCGTGAAAAAACTTGAGCTGAGATATTTAAAACTTTATCTATTTATGACCCCAATTCTTGTTTTTGCCGCTGTTAGCGCCATATCAAGCCAAGAACCCGTTAACATGGTAAATGAACCCTAAACAAAAGAGCGCGTTGAGCCATTGGCCGATATACTCAAATATTTCGGAAACTTGATTAAAAGTCTTAACAGGGGCTGGTGGTTTATCGCAGGTATCACATCGCTTGTATTAGGAGCCATAGGCGCGTTTTTACCCGTTCTGCCAACCACACCTTTGATCATTTTGGCTGCATTTTGCTTTTCAAAATCATCACCCAGATTGCATGCTTGGCTGGAAAATTCCAAAATGTTTGGCCCAATTATCGCAGATTGGCGAAAAACCGGTGCAATAGCTCCCAAATATAAAGCCATGGCGGTTTCTATGATGGCTGTCACATTCATTCTGAGCGCAATTTTTGGCGCATCAGGTTTGGTGCTGATCATCCAAGCAGTTGGCATGTCAATCGGCGCAGCTTATGTGCTAACCAGACCAAATTCATAACAAAGTAGGGGAACTGAACCATGAATGATAAACCTGATCTTGGCGCACTGTTTGGCGCCACAGATGCGGACACGTTTTTGGGTTTGGAAAAATGCGAGGATCTTGAATATATCGACGCTTCCTGCGCATTTATTGGCGCTCCTTGCGCAACACCTTATGGTTCAGTAGGTGCCTATGCAAAAAATGGCCCGAATTCTCTGCGCCAAGCCATGGCTTCACTGACCGCAAACATAGATCGACACAATTTTGATCTTGGTGGTCCAACTTTTCCAGACGACACAAAACGGGCAGTAGATTGCGGCGATCTACCATGGAGTGAGACAGATTTCGCCTCAAACAGAAAGATTATAGGTGAGGCGATCGAACGGGTTGTTACCCGCGATGTTGTGCCAATTTTGATAGGTGGGGATGATTCAGTGCCCATCCCGATGATCAAAGCCATGGGGTCAACAGGTAAAAACTACACCATACTTCAGATCGATGCGCATATTGATTGGCGTGATGAACATATGGGCGAAACACATGGGCTTTCATCGACCATGCGTCGCGCTTCAGAAATGAGCCACATTCAAAAAATCATTCAAGTCGGAGCGCGTGGTATTGGGTCTGGCCATTCCAGTGATTTTGAAGATGCGATAAGTTGGGGTGTGAAGTTTTTTACTGGTTTTGATATCCATCAATCTGGCTTAAAGCCTGTGATCGATGAAATAGACGAAGGCAGCAATATTATCTTGTGCATCGATATTGATGCTTTAGATCCTTCTATCACCCCAAATACGATTGGCCGAACCCCGGGTGGTTTGTCCTATTACCAAGTTTTGGAGTTAATCATGGCTGCAGCTGATCGTGGGTCTATATCCGCAGTCGATTTTGTTGAAATCATGCCGGAGGTTGATATCGATGGAATTGGAGCGCTTCATGTTTCAAGATTGGTTGCCGCGACCATGGGCATTATAGCGCGCCAGCAATCAAATGGTTGATGTCCGGTGAGCCGTTTTAAACCCACCAGACAATCTGTAAAATCAATTTAGGCAATATGTGCGTTTGTATTGCTGCCTACGCTACCCGTTTGGATAGGGCGCCAAAGCGGATACAAAAACAGCGCTAAGAAGCTTAGGTTCAAAACTGCGTTAAATGCAGCACCTGATGCGATGGACGCAGCGCTATCGACAACAAACCAAGAGAGAACAGCTTTAATCATAATGGGTCTAAGCTTTTCAGAATGAGCTTCGAACAATTGTGTTGTTAAGAGCCAAAACATCACACCCCAACCGACGCAAATACCGCCCAATATAGCCCATAAGAGTCGTGTTTCGGTGTCGGTGGCAGCTGATAATTCAGCAAAAGGCCAAATCGCAAATGACATAAACCAACGCGCCAGTCCATCAACAGCGGGGTGTGCGCCTAATACGCTTAAAAAGCCAAATCCAATAAGGGTGGCGCTCGCAAATTTGAGCCATTTCATTGAAGATTGAATATGCATGATCATCATCCTTTGCAGTTTAAATTTCAAATCTGCGAAGGAAAATCTGC
>JAHDFS010000012.1:39010-41073 GCA_020628035.1 Rhizobiaceae bacterium | reverse complement strand
GAAAGCATCAAGAGTTTTGGTGAGTTGAAGGAGGATGCCGCGATGATGACTTCACGATTGGCTTTGATCAGCTCGGTTTTGCCCCCACGCTCAATCTCAACGCCAACGGCCTTTTTGTCTTCAATCTTTATGCGCGTTGCCAAGCCACGAACAACATCGCAATTTGATCGCATGAGCGCCGGTTTTAAATAGGCATTGGCCGCCGACCAGCGCCGCCCTTTCCAAACCGTTTGCTCCATCGGGCCAAAACCCTCTTGCTGATGGCCGTTATAATCATCGGTGGTTTGATAGCCCGCCTGACGCCCAGCTTCGACAAAGGCTTTAAAAAGCGGATTAGAACGAGGACCTCTAGTGATATGAAGCGGGCCATTGGTACCACGCCAGGTCGGATCTCCACCTTGGCCGCCATCATGCCAATTTTCCATGCGTTTAAAATAAGGCAGCACATCTTTATAAGCCCAACCACTGGCACCTGATTCTTCCCAATGATCATAATCAGACGGCGCGCCACGGACATAAACCATGCCATTAATGGATGATGATCCGCCAATCACCTTGCCGCGCGGAGCGGCTAGTTTTCGGCCGCCCAAATGCGGTTCCGGTTCGGTTTCATAACCCCAATCGTATAGCGACATATTCATCGGGTAAGACAAAGCTGCTGGCATTTGGATAAGCGGGCCGGCATCCGTGCCGCCATGCTCAATCACAATGACCGAATGCTTGCCATCTTCTGACAATCGATAGGCCATCGCACAACCGGCAGAACCGGCGCCAACAATTACAAAATCTGCCTGGCGCATAAATTACCTCTAAAACTGTGCTTCAACCGGGGTCATAGCCACATAAACGGTTTTGACTTCCGAATAATGATTGATCGCTTCTTTGGAGTTTTCGCGCCCAACACCTGACATTTTCACACCACCAAAGGGAGCTTCAACTGGCGCCAGATTATAGGTGTTAATCCAGCAGGACCCTGCTTCAAGTTGATCAATCACGCGGTGGCCACGTTTTAAATCTTGCGTAAACACACCCGCTGACAATCCAAATTCAGTGGCATTGGCGCGCGCAATCACCTCTTCTTCCGTTTCAAAGCTTAAAACAGATAATACAGGTCCAAAAATCTCATCCCGCGCAATCGTCATTTCATCCGTTACATCTGAGAAGATCGTCGGCTCAATGAAATATCCATCACGATCAAGTTTGTTGCCACCAAGAACCAATGTGGCACCCTCTTCGATACCTTTTTTGATGAAACCAAGCACAATATCAGCCTGACGTTCAGACACCATTGGGCCAAAATTGGTATTCTCATCGAGTGGGTCTCCAATAACGGCCTTCTCAGTTCGCTCTTTCAAACGCGCTAGGAATTTCGACAGGATACCTTTCTGAACAAAGACGCGCGTACCGTTGGAGCAAACCTGACCTGAGGAATAAAAATTCCCAAGGATTGCACCACCCACAGCATCTTCAATATCTGCATCATCAAAAACAATCAGCGGTGACTTACCACCCAATTCCATTGTGACGTGCTTCATGCTTTCTGCAGCTGCGGAATAAACTTTTCGTCCCGTTGGTACCGAGCCGGTGAGTGAGACCTTATTCACCCGTGGATCCGTAATGAGTTGAGCACCAACATCGCCCAAACCTTGGATGACGTTATAAACACCCGCAGGAACACCCGCTTCATGCAAAATCTCAGCAACTTTAAGCGCGCATAAAGGCGTGGTTTCAGATGGTTTGAACACCATTGAATTCCCGCAAGCTAGAGCCGGCGCGCCTTTCCAACAGGCTATTTGTGTCGGATAATTCCATGCACCAATCCCAACGCAAAGACCGAGCGGCTCGCGTTTGGTATAGACAAAATCTTCACCCAGCTGAATATGCTCGCCCGTGAGCGACCCTGCTAAACCACCAAAATATTCAAGTGCATCCGCACCGCTCGTAGCATCCGCAATAATCGTTTCCTGGATGGGCTTGCCCGTATCGTAGGTTTCCAAAATACTTAAGTCTTCATTGCGTTCACGGATTATGTCAGCTGCTTTTCGCAGAATTCTGCCGCGCTC
>JAHDFS010000012.1:25951-38910 GCA_020628035.1 Rhizobiaceae bacterium | reverse complement strand
CTTCATTGCGTTCACGGATTATGTCAGCTGCTTTTCGCAGAATTCTGCCGCGCTCAGTGCCAGTCATTTTCGCCCAGATCTGCTGACCTTCTTTGGCTGAGACGATTGCCTTCTCGATGATCTCCGGGGTCGCAGCATGTAATTTGGCAATCACCTCACCGGTGGCTGCAAATGTGCACACAATCTCCTTGCCGGAGGTATCCTCGACATATTCACCATTGATAAAATGGCTGGCCGTTGGCTGGCACTTCAAACTCATAATAATCCTGTCAATATTTAGTTGTTATTCTGGTTTCCAGCGCAAAGGCTCGTAAGAAACCATCACATGTTTTTTGTAGGCTTCGCGTGACATTAAGCGCTCATAATAGCGATCGATATTTGGCGTTGTTGTCCGTAAGAATTCAAGCTCATAATAGCGATATAAAACACTGCCCACCAGAATATCAGCATAAGTGAGGTGTTCACCGCCAATAAACGGTCCCTCGCCCAAACGATCATCCAGCATAGTTGCGAGCGTTGCCATTTTAGATGCAGCCTCATCCAAGGCTTGCTGATCAAGTATTGCAGGATCAAATCGCACCAATGGATAAAACAAATCGCCCAATAATAATGGCGAAAATGTCGTTTTGATCCATTCCGCCCACATATCAATTTTGGCCCGCTGCTTTGGATCACGTGGGTAAAAGCTTTGATCGCCATATTTATGAGACAAGTAACGCACGATCGCTGCGCTTTCAAACATGGTGAGATCACCATCCTTCATCACAGGCACTAACCCATTTGGGTTCATTGCCAAATATTCGGGTGTGTCGTTACCACCAAAAGCACCGCCAATATCATGGCGTTTATGCACCAATCCAAGTTCTGCAATCGCCCACATAGCGATCTGCACATTCAGTGAGGTATCTCGTCCTAAAATCTCGATCATAATCTGTCCTCGTCAATCCCGTGGAAAACGCTGGTTCGTTTCCACAACATTTAGATCCATATGGTTTCGCATATAGCGCTCAGACGCTTTCTGCAATGGTTGATAATCCCATGGATAATAGTCGCCGTTTCGAAGTGCTTCATACACCACCCAACGTCGGGCTTGGCTCTCTCGCACAGCGGCATCATATTGCTCCAAATTCCAACGTTCATCGGCTTGTTTTGAGAAAACAGCCAAAACATCGGCAAATTCAGGATTACCTGCAAGATTGTTAATCTCGTGCGGGTCATCTGACAAGTTAAACAATTGATCGGGATCCAGTGCGCATCGATTAAATTTCCAATCCCCTTGCCGAAGCGAGACCAGCGGCGCATAGGATGCCTCTGCTGCATATTCCATCGCAACAGGCGTTTCGCGCGTTTTCCCACTTGTATAGGGCAACAGGCTTTCACCATCTGTCCAAGGCAAAACTTCATCCATAGAAATACCTGCAATATCGCAGAGCGTCGGCGTGATATCGATATTGGATACGGGCTCGCGGATCAATTGCGGCTCAACATCAGGTAATTTCATCATGATGGGAACGCGCGCGGACCCCTCATAAAAGCACATTTTAAACCACAATCCACGCTCACCCAACATATCGCCGTGATCGGACAAAAACAGGATGATTGCCTCTTGCCCTGTGCTTTCCAGCGCTTCCATGACTTCCCCAATCTTGTCATCAAGATAGGAAATATTGGCAAAATAGGCGCGGCGCGATTTTTTGATATCTTCTTCAGTGATATCAAAATTTCGCCAATCATTGGCATCGAATATCCGTTTTGCATGCGGATCATGGTCATCATAATCCATCGCCGCAATCGTCGGTAAAAGATGTTCGCAATCCTCGTAAAGATCCCAATATTTCTTGCGCGCAACATAAGGATCATGCGGATGGGTAAAACTCACCGTTAAACACCAAGGTCGTTCATCATGCCCTCGCGCCAAGTCATAAACCTTGCGGACAGCGTTATAAGCAACCTCATCATCGTATTCCATTTGATTAGAAATCTCAGCAATGCCTGCGCCCGTGACGGACCCCATATTGTGATACCACCAATCAATACGTTCGCCCGGTTTGCGATAATCTGGTGTCCAACCAAAATCGGCAGGGTAAATATCTGTCGTTAGTCTTTCCTCAAATCCATGCATCTGATCAGGACCCACAAAATGCATCTTGCCCGAAAGGCAGGTTTGATACCCAGCACGTCTTAAATGGTGGGCATATGTGGGGATATCCGAGCAAAATTCAGCCGCATTGTCATAAACGCGTGTGCGATGGGGCAATTGACCCGACATGAAAGAAGCGCGGCCCGGCGCACATAATGGTGAGGCAGTATAGGAGTTTTCAAAGCGCACAGACTGGCCAGCGAGCTTCTTTAAATTTGGCGCGTGCAACCACTCAGCAGGACCATCTGGAAACAAAGTTCCGTTGAGCTGATCCACCATAAATATCAAAATATTTGGTTTGGCCACTTAACCGCCCTCCTTAAGAATCCAACCACAAAAATTAAATATATTGCCCTCGTCGACAAAATGTCTATTCAATAAGCGACACACAAGACATCGAATAGGGATGAGAATTTAAAAATGGCATATAAACCCAATTCCGACGAAGCAAGAGACGTAGCCTATCACATGCATGGCTACACCAATGCCAAAAAGCATACAGAGCTTGGCCCGCTTATCATTGAACGCGGTGAAGGGATTTATGTCTACGACAATGAAGGTAAAAAATACATCGAGGCCATGTCTGGCTTGTGGTCGGCAGGATTAGGTTTCAGCGAAAAACGCTTAGCTGACGTTGCCTACGCGCAAATGCTTAAACTTCCATTTTACCACAATTTTACCCACAAATCTCACGGTCCAGCGATCGATTTGGCCGAGAAACTCATTGAGATTGCGCCAGTACCCATGAGCAAAGCTTTCTTCACCAATTCTGGTTCGGAAGCCATTGATACAGCTCTTAAAATGATCTGGTACCGCTCAAATGCGATGGGCAAGCCTGACAAGAAAAAGATCATTGTTCGCAAACGCGCCTATCACGGCGTCACCATTGCTTCGAGCTGCTTAACCAGCCTGCCTAACAATCACCGATCTTTTGATTTGATTGTGCCTGATGTTTTACGCCTGACCTGCCCGCACTATTATAAGGATGCGCTCCCAGGTGAAAGCGAAACAGAATTTGCCAGCAGATTGGCACAGGAACTTGACGACCTCATTCAAGCTGAAGGCCCGGACACCATTGCTGCAATGTTTGCAGAACCCGCCATGGGCGCTGGCGGTGTGGTGATCCCACCAGAAACTTATTGGGAAAAAATCCAGGCTGTTTTGAACAAATATGACATCCTGCTTGTAGCAGATGAAGTGATCAACGGCTTCGGCAGAACAGGGAAGATGTTTGGCTGCGAAACATATAACATCAAGCCAGATATGATGACGCTATCAAAGCAAATCACATCCTCATATTTGCCGTTATCTGCCCTTTTGATCAATGAAAAAGTCTTCGAACCTATCGCCGAACAAAGCAATGAAATTGGTGTATTTGGCCATGGTTTTACTGCGGGCGGTCATCCCACCCCTTCGGTTGTCGCATTGGAGACAATTCGTATAATCGAAGAGGAAAATTTGGTTGACAACTGCAAGACTGCTGGCGCCAGGCTGCTTGAAGGCTTGCAAAAACTGACCGATCACCCCCTTGTCGGCGAAGTGCGGGGCGTGGGGCTCGTTGCCGCAATTGAGCTAGTGGTTGATAAAAAAGAGAAAACAGCGCTTGATCCCGTTGGACGCTTGGGCGCCATTGTCGCCACAGAATTGCAAAAAAACGGTGTAATTGTCCGCGCAATGTTGGATGCAATCGCATTTTGCCCTCCAATGATCATCAAAAATGAGCAAATTGATGAGCTGTTGAGCAAAATTGAGACATCGCTCGATTCCGCCAAAAATGTCGCATTTGAGATAGAATAATTAAAATTGATGCAATTATGGCCAAAAGCTCATCTTATAGCCATCATTAGTCATGCTAATTTTATGTGAAATTTAGGAATTATATTCCAAGTTAAAGCGCTTACATATGATAAATTACTTAAATTAACGATAAAATAGGAAATATCTATCTAATTGCACAAGCAGTGCACAGACACCATTGCATAATTATATCCAGCAGTTATCGTTCGGATATAAAAAATAAAAATTATTTTGGGATACACAGTTTATGCAGGGAATTCCTGGCGCAGCGGTCAGATTTGAACGCGTCCAGAAAAGTTACGACGGTGAAAACCTTGTCGTAAAAGATCTAAACCTTGATATCGCTCCTGGCGAGTTCTTGACGATGCTTGGACCGTCAGGATCGGGTAAAACCACATGTCTCATGATGCTGGCTGGATTTGAGCCTGCAACAAATGGCGAAATCTTCCTAAATGATCGACCGATCAACAATGTGCCTCCGTTTAAGCGGGGAATTGGCATGGTGTTCCAAAACTATGCCCTTTTCCCTCATATGAGTGTTGCGGAAAACTTGGCATTTCCATTGCAAATCAGAAAGATGAGCAAAGCTGATCAAGAGGCGAAGGTAAAACACGCTCTGGACATGGTTGAACTATCGGAATTTGGAAACCGCCGCCCGGCGCAATTATCGGGCGGTCAGCAGCAGCGCGTTGCTGTAGCACGTGCTCTTGTATTTGATCCGGAACTGATTTTGATGGATGAGCCACTTGGTGCTCTTGATAAACAACTGCGCGAGCAGATGCAGTATGAAATCAAGCACATCCATGAAAATCTTGGCGTTACAATTGTTTACGTGACCCACGACCAAACTGAAGCTTTGACCATGTCTGACAGGGTTGCAGTATTCAATGACGGTGTGATCCAGCAATTGTCACCACCGGATGTACTTTACGAAACACCACATAATTCTTTTGTCGCTCAATTCATCGGCGAAAACAACAAACTCACAGGTACCGTTGCTTCCTTAAAAGATGGCGCCTGTGAAGTGAAGCTCGATGATGGTACAATGCTCAAAGCTGACGCTGTGAACGTCAGTGCAGTAGGCGACAAAACTACGCTATCACTTCGTCCAGAACGTATTGAAATTTATGACAATGAAAATCTGGACAATTTGATTGAGGGCACGATCAAGGAAATATTGTATCTCGGGGATCATCTGCGCGTTGTCATGGATGTCGCCGGCAATGACGATTTCATCGTCAAAGTTCGAAATAAATCGATGGGATGGAATATTTCCGAAGGTCAAAAAATAAAAATCGGATGGTCTGCTGAAGATTGCAAAGCTTTGGATGCAGTTGTCTGATTTATAACAACAAAACACGAAACTTGAACTCATGAACATACTTGGGAGAGTAAAATGAAAATCAAACATTTCTTAGCAACATCAGCTTTGACAGCTGGTTTGGCACTTGCAGCATCAGCGCAAGCGGGCGAAATCACAGTTGTGTCTTGGGGCGGTGCTTACACAAAAAGCCAGGTAGAAGCCTACCACAAGCCTTGGGTTGAAAAGACAGGTAATAAAATTGTCTCTGAAGACTATAATGGCGGCATCGCTGAGATCAAAGCTCAGGTTGAAGCTGGCAACGTAACATGGGATATCGTTGACGTTGAATTGTCCGACGCGATCCGCGCATGTGACGAAGGTCTTCTTGAAACAATCGACCCAGGTATCTTACCAGCTGGCGCAGATGGCACACCTGCTGAGCAAGACTTCATCGAAGGTACTTTGCACGAATGTGCTGTTGCCAACATCGTTTGGACAACAATCTTCGCTTATGATTCATCAAAAATCTCTGATGGTCCAACAACAATGGCTGACTTCTTTGATCTAGAGAAGTTCCCAGGCAAACGTGGTCTTCGTAAAGGCGCAAAAGTGAACCTAGAATTCGCTCTCATCGCTGATGGCGTTCCAGCTGCTGACGTTTATGGCGTGTTGGAAACACCTGAAGGTATCGACCGCGCATTTGCAAAACTTGATACAATTAAAGATCAAGTTGTTTGGTGGGAAGCTGGTGCTCAGCCGCCACAACTACTTGCTGATGGCGAAGTTGCAATGACAACTGCTTATAACGGCCGTATCTTCAACGCGGTTGCAGGCGAAGACAAGCCGTTTGAAATCGTTTGGGACGGTCACGTTTGGGATCTTGACCTTTGGGTTATTCCAAAAGGCACACCAAACAAAGACCTTGCTATGGACTTCCTAGCATTCTCAACAGCGACAGAGCAGCTTGCAAAACAGGCTTCTTACATCTCTTACGGTCCAGCTCGTAAGTCGTCTTCACCGCTTGTGGGTAAATTCCACAACAAAGACATCGACATGGGTCCTCAGATGCCAACAGCGCCTGAAAACCTAACAAATGCGGTTCAGAACAACTTCGACTTCTGGGCGGACAATGCTGATCAGTTGAACGAGCGTTTCAACGCTTGGCTAACTAACTAATATTAGCGATGAGCGCGGGGGTGAAAAACCCCCGCGCTTTCAATCAATTAGAAGATAGTTTTGAATCAGTATGCAAGATAGCTCAACCACGACACCTGAAACGTTAGTGACCGCAGATGGCGTACCACTAAAACAAAAACTGATTCAATCAACGCGCCGCGCTCGATTGCGCGCGTTGCTCCTTACACTGCCGCTTGTCATTTTCATCATCGTTAGCTTCATGATCCCCATTGGGCAAATGCTGCTGCGCTCAGTTCATAATGATACTGCTTCAAGCGTACTTCCAAATTTCGCTATTGCCATCCAAGATTGGGATGAACAGGGATTACCCCCTGAAGAAACTATTAAATTGTTTGTTCTGGATATGCAGGAAGCGCGCAAAAAACGTGAAATTGGTAGAACTGTTGGTAATCTAGCGACACGCATTAACTACGAAATTCCGGGCAGCCGCAGCCTGTTTACATCCTCGTCCCGCAAACTTGCGCGTGTGACTGAAGGTCCATACACAGAGGCGCTACTCGACATCAACAAAAAGTGGGATGATCCGGTCCTTTGGCGCAGCCTCAAACGCGCGACAAACGACTTAACACCATACTTTTACCTAGCCGCCCTTGATATGAAATATGATGGTGAGGGCAATATCGCAGAAGCCGATGAACTATATCAGATCTATGTATCCAACTTTTGGAAAACCTTGAGATTATCGGCTACGATCACTTTCATATGTCTGGTCTTAGCATTCCCAGTATCATATCTCTTATCGACCCTGCCGCTTAAAACATCCAATCTGTTGATGATCTTAGTGCTGTTGCCTTTCTGGACGTCGCTGCTTGTTCGAACGACCGCATGGATTGCCATCTTACAAACGGAGGGCATCATCAATGACATATTGGTTTTCATTGGCCTTGTGGGCGAAGATGGCCGGGTACAAATGATCTATAACCAGACGGGTACGATCATTGCTATGGTGCATATCCTATTGCCATTTATGATCTTGCCGCTCTTCTCGGTGATGAAAACCATTCCGCCGAGCTATATGCGTGCTGCAAGCTCGATGGGCGCGAAAACATTTACTGCTTTCAGACGTGTTTATTTCCCGCTCACATTGCCTGGGATTGCCGCTGGTACGCTTCTCGTCTTTATTTTGGCGATTGGTTACTACATCACCCCTGCCCTTGTTGGCGGTGAAGATGGCCTGTTGATTTCAAACTTGATTGCCTACCACATTCAAAAGTCATTGAACTGGAGCTTGGGTGCTGCGCTGGGTACGCTGCTGCTCGCCATCGTTCTTATTCTATATTGGCTCTACAACAAGATTGTAGGCATCGAGAAACTGAGTTTTGGATAGGAATGCGACCATGACAAAACTTCAAACTGGCTATATCATTTTCGCAGTTTTAACCGCTCTTGTGCTGTTGCTCACAGGATCCATTGCAGTAACAATCGGATTTGTCTTCCTGTTTGGCACACCGCTATTTTTCATGAAGCCGCTGCCCGCCTATTCGACATATTTAAACTACTTCAACAAGTATATATTCTTGCTGATTTGTACGTTTATCTTCGTGTTTTTGATCACACCTATTCTGATCATCATGCCACTGTCGTTTAATGCTGAGCCATATTTCACATTCACCGAAGGCATGCTGTCATTTGATCCCGCGGCTTATTCATTCCGCTGGTATCAAGACATCTTCTTCAATGGTATGATCGATCCTGCAGCCACTGGCGCTGCGTGGTGGAGCGATATGTGGAACAATGCACAATGGGTGCGTTCAACACGCAATTCATTCTTCATCGCCATTTGTTCAACGCTCCTTGCCACAGGATTGGGAACGCTTGCTGCATTGGGCTTGTCCCGTGCTGAAATGCCCTATCGCGCAGCAATCACCAGCTTGTTGATCTCACCGATGATCGTACCATTGGTCATCACAGCTACTGGCATGTTCTTCTTCTATTCAGATGTTGGCTTGGCAAAAACCTATCTCGGTGTGATCCTAGCCCATACCACATTGGGTATCCCATTCGTGATCATCACAGTGACAGCTACCCTTTCGGGTTTTGATCGCTCGCTCATTCGCGCCGCAGAAAACTTGGGCGCTGATGGTTGGACAACCTTCCGCAAGGTGATCATGCCGCTTATTCTGCCAGGCATGATTTCAGGCGCATTGTTTGCGTTTATTACTTCATTTGACGAAGTGGTGGCTGTGCTCTTTATCGCAGATGTTGAACAACGCACGATCCCGCGTCAGATGTTCTCTGGTATTCGTGAGCAGATTTCACCAACCATTTTGGCGGTTGCAACGGTGATGGTGATCTTGTCGATTATCTTGCTGGGTGTCTTGGAACTTCTAAGACGCAGAACAGAGCGTCTTCGCGGTCTAACGCCTGCCTAATAAGCTTTGATATTCGTGTAAATTTTAAAGGTGCTGACCACCATTAATGTGGATTTCAGCACCATTTACATATGACGAACGCTCACCACATAAAAAGCTGACAACTTCGGCCACTTCTTCAGGGCTTCCAAGACGCTGCATGGGCACTTCCTGCATCACCATCTCGTCAGTCCCGGGCGATAAGATCGACGTCTCAATTTCACCAGGCGCAACTGCATTTACCCGGATCCCGGTATCTGCATATTCCGATGCAAGCTCGCGTGTAAGCGCAGACAAGGCGGCCTTAGACGTCGCATAAGCTGCTCCTGCAAATGGATGCGTTTTCGTACCCGCAATTGATGTCACATTAACGATAGAACCCTTGGCTTTCTTGAGCGGCTCGAGCAAGGCGCGACATAGTGATAAAGGCGCGATGAAATTGACCATATGAACGCGCAGCATGGTCTCTACAGATGTCTGAGACGCGCTGAGGCGCTCGCCCTTATCGGTCTTAGGTGAAATGCCAGCATTATTGACAAGCGCATCTAATCCCCTGCCATCCAGCCGTTCGTGTAATTCCTGCATGGCATGATCAACGGATTTGGGATCAGCAAGATCAACCTCGATATGTTTGACGATACCTTCCGCCCAAGGGCAAACTTCAGAAAATGGTGTACGAGCGAGCGTAAATACTTCCCATCCAGAATTGTGGAATTTTCGAACGATCGAATGCCCTATTCCACGGCTGGCACCCGTTACCGCAACAATCGGCGCCGTCTCCGGTGTTTGATGCCCACTGACAGGACAGGTTTGTGGCTGCTCTTGATCTGTCATTTTACGAATCCCATTTTTGCGAAAGCAGAATAGAGTTTAATTTAGGTCTCTTGAGATGAAAGCACAAACCCGGATTTGTTGAAATTCAAAAATTTCACACTGATTTGATTTAGCGCAAAGTCATACCTGCACAATGCGATTAATGTCTAAGCTACACTGATAAAAAGATGTAAACATTGATGTTTTTCACAGGATCACGTGCGCAAAATCACTATTGAAATGAAAAACAGTTAAACATTCTAACATTTCAAAATTGATTAGAACATTTATCCTGTCAATTTTACAAAATCAGGTGTAGAACACAAAATAGATAATTCGTTTGTATGCTAACGAATTTTGATGTATGTAAGATATATACCCAATTACCTAGGAGACACCATTGTCCGCTTTAGAATCCGCGCAGCCGCTGAATAGTGATGAGTTTCCACTACCAAAAGCGACATTTGCTGAAAAAGTCATTTCTGTAGAACATTACACAGATCGACTATTTAAGTTCCGCATCACCCGCCCTGCGAGCTTCCGCTTCAGATCGGGCGAGTTTGTGATGATTGGTCTTCCATCTGAAGGCAAGCCATTGTTCCGCGCTTATTCAATTGCCAGCCCATCATGGGATGAAGAAATCGAATTCTTCTCCATCAAAGTACCTGGTGGTCCTTTGACAGAGCATTTGCAGAAGATTCAGCCAGGCGACACAATCTGGATGCGTCAGAAATCAACAGGCACATTGGTCATGGACGCGCTGACACCTGCGAAAAATCTTTACATGATTTCAACAGGCACAGGCATTGCACCATTTGCATCTGTTATGCGCGATCCAGAAGCTTATGAAAACTACGACAAAGTAATTGTGACACACACAACACGCGATGTTGCTGAACTTAAATATGGCTATGACACTGTTGCGCTGACCAAAGAAGACTTGCTGGTTGGCGAAGAGGCGACGGAAAAACTGATCCACTTCGCAACAACAACACGTGAAGAAAGCGATCAGATGGGCCGTATTACTAATCTGATTGAAGATGGCACTTTGGCAAAATCAATTGGCCTGCCGGATTTAAATCCCGAAACAGACCGCGTTATGATTTGTGGTTCTATGGCAATGATCAACGATCTGAAAGTCATCTTAGAAGCACGCGGTTTTGAAGAAGGCGCCAACAGCAAACCAGCTGATTTCGTCATCGAACGTGCTTTCGTGGACTAATCGATCCGCATAAGAGTTAAAACCCGCTTGATAGAGATATTAGGCGGGTTTATTTTTGCGCGTCGTAAAAGCCCGCAGAGATAATATCTTCCGGCAAATTGCGCCCAATAAAGACAAGCTGGCTGGAGCGATTTTCATCCGCACCCCAGGGACGCTGCGCAACCCCTTCTAACAATTGATGCACACCTTGCACCACAAAACGCTCATCATCACCCTTGAAGCTGATAATGCCCTTTGTTCTAAGCATATCCATGCCGAAATGTTCCAACACCCATTGCATCCAAGATGAAAATTTCTCACGGTTCAGCGGGATATCGCTTTCTAATGAGAAGCTTTGCACATCATCATCGTGATGATGATGGTGGTGATGAGATAAAAAGTCAGGGTCTTTGACCAAAGTGCGGTCCAAAGCAAAAGCGTTTTGTGACAGGATCAAATCCAGATCTATGTCCGATTGCTTTGTGTGATAAATCTTGGCAAGCGGATTGATACTCCGAAGCATAGCCTCCAAGGCATTAACATCTTTAACCAAGTCGATTTTGTTTAAGAGCAAAATATCAGCAAAGGCAATTTGCTCTTTCGCTTCACGCGACGCTTCAAGCTCAACCGATATATGTTTGGCATCGACAACTGTTAAAATCGCATCCAGCTGTGTTTTAGACCGCACAAATTCTTCTTGCAAAAAGGTTTGCGCAACAGGTGCTGGATCAGCAAGCCCGGTTGTTTCGATAATAATATTATCGATTTCGCGTCCGCTTTTCAGCAAATTATCAATGGTTTCGATTAAATCACCACGCACGGAGCAGCAGATACAGCCATTGCTCATCTCAAAGATATCTTCATCCGCACCAACGACCAACGCGCCATCAATGCCGATCTCACCAAATTCATTGACGATAACGGCATAATTTTTGTCATGCTTTTGAGACAAAATGCGATTAAGCAACGTTGTTTTCCCCGCGCCGAGATAGCCGGTTATAACAGTGACAGGTATTTTATCTGACATTAATTGTTTTTCTCACCCAATATCCATTTGCAGAACAACCATGCGAGCACGGCAAATGTCAACTGAGAGATGATAAAACCTGGCGCATCAGCGGGTCGAATACCAGCAAATGTATCTGAGAAGCTACGGGCGATCGTCACAGCGGGATTGGCAAAGGACGTGGAAGCAGTAAACCAATATGCAGCTGTAATATAAAGCCCAACGGCCATGGCAACAGCGCTTTCTTTGGCTTTGATCGTCAGAAGAATGGTTGTCACCAAGCCAAATGTCGCAACACCTTCGGCAAACCATTGTGCACCACCTGAACGTATTTTCTGTGAAAATTGCATCACATCAAGTTCAAACATTAAATGAGCAGCCCAAACGCCTAATATGCCGCCAATGATCTGAAACAACACATAAAGGACAGAGGTTCTTGCCACAATTTCTTTGCGCAAGAAAAAGACCAGTGTCACAGCAGGGTTAAAATGCGCACCTGATATTGGGCCAAACATCGTAATGAGCACAAACAATATTGCGCCCGTTGGGATCGTATTGCCCAAAAGCGCAATCGCGACATTACCACCAGCAAGCTGTTCAGCCATGATGCCCGAACCAACCACAGTGGCGAGCAAAAACGCTGTACCCACGAGTTCCGCCGCAAGTTTTTGTGTTTGAGAATATGCCAAAATTGAACCGCCCTATTTGATGCATTGATTGCACAGCATGCATATCAAATACAATTACAGCCCGCAAACTTTGCAATTATTATTGCATGCTTACGGGCTGTTTATGAAACATTTATGACAGTTGTAAAAAGCTTTACGCAACCGCGCGAGATAGTGCGCATTGTGACCAAAGATCATGCAAAGCGCTGACAAGATGTTCGATATCTTCATCGCTATGCAAAGGCGTTGGCGTAAAGCGCAAGCGCTCAGTTTTACGCGGCACAGTTGGATAGTTGATCGGCTGAACATAGATGCCATAATCATCGAGCAACATGTCTGAGATCATTTTGCATTTCGCTGCGTCACCAACCATAACCGGAACAATATGGCTTGGGTTCATCATGTGCGGGATCCCGCGTGCATCAAGACGTTCACGAAGTTTAGCCACGCGTTCTTGCTGTTGCATGCGTTCAAAGCTGCTCA
>JAHDFS010000012.1:0-25851 GCA_020628035.1 Rhizobiaceae bacterium | reverse complement strand
CGTTCACGAAGTTTAGCCACGCGTTCTTGCTGTTGCATGCGTTCAAAGCTGCTCATCTTCAAATGCTGAATGCTGGCAGCAGCACCGGCAGCGATTGCCGGCGGAATAGCCGTTGTGAAGATAAAGCCTGATGCAAAGCTGCGAACGAAGTCACACAAAGCTTCAGACGCAGTGATATAACCACCCATCACACCATAGGCTTTGCCCAAAGTGCCTTCAATGACTGTAATACGATCCATCAAGCCTTCACGCTCGGCAATACCGCCACCGCGTGGTCCATAAAGGCCAACAGCGTGAACTTCATCTAGATAAGTCATAGCGCCATATTTATCCGCCACATCGCAAATCTCTTTGATCGGCGCGATATCGCCATCCATGGAATAAACGCTTTCAAAAGCAATCATTTTTGGTGCATCAGGATCAGCTGCAGCAAGCTTTTCTTCCAGATCCTTCACATCATTATGTTTCCAGATTACTTTTTGCGCACGAGAATGGCGCACACCTTCAATCATAGACGCATGATTGAGCGCGTCTGAGAATATAATCAAATTTGGAATCTGCGCACCCAAAGTACCTAAAGCTGCCCAATTAGATACGTAACCAGAAGTAAACAGCAGAGCAGCTTCTTTGTTGTGAAGGTCTGCAAGCTCTTTTTCCAGCAAGACGTGATAATGGGTTGTACCTGAAATATTGCGCGTCCCGCCAGCACCCGTGCCAGCGCGATCAATCGCTTCTTTCATAGCATCTGAGACTTTTGGATTTTGACCCATGCCGAGATAATCGTTTGAACACCAAACAGTCACATCAGATACTGTGCCATCTGGCTTATGACGGGTTGCTTTTGGAAAGTTCCCTTTGTGACGCTCAAGATCGGCAAATACCCGATAACGGCCTTCTTCTTTCAGACCATCAAGCGATTCTGTGAAAAACTTTTCAAAATCCATAACTATCTCCACATGGATAACGCAATAAAGCGCTTACTCTTTCAACTGGCTTATATACAAATGATTGCGGCAAGCCAATGCGACAAATCTGCCAGCCAACATAATCCAATACCCTATTCAAGCATTGATCCACATCAATTGCCAAGTTTTATGCGGCAATTGATGTGAATAAACACAAAACCCGCGGATCAACTAAGCTCTTAGCTGCCCCAAGGACCGTGATGATCACCTTCTTCATCAAGACGTTTAAAGCCATGCGCACCGAAGAAATCACGCTGCCCTTGAATAAGGTTTGCAGTTCCCTGACCGCGTCGATAGGTATCGAAATAAGACACTGCAGATGCAAGCGCAGGCACCGGAGAGCCATTTAGAACGCTTTCGCTAACGATATGACGCAATGGACCATCGCATTCACCAAGCAATTTTGAGAATGCCGGGGTAATGACAAGATTGGCCACATCTGGGTCTTTGGAAAATGCTGTTGAGATCTCATCAAGGAATCTCGATTGAATGATACAGCCTGCACGCCAGATCTTAGCAATTGTAGGCATTGGTAGCCCCCAGTCAAACTCCTTTGATGCCGCAGACATCACCGCAAAGCCTTGCGCATAAGCTGCAATTTTGCCTGCTAACAATGCCATTTCAAGATCAGCAATAAATTTCTCTGGATCGGCAACATCAGATGATGACGGCAAGCCCAAAACGCTCTCAGCATGAATACGCTCATCTTTAGCTGCTGATAAACTGCGTGCCGCCACTGCAGCTTCAATCGCTGTGGCAGGTACTCCCATATTCAAAGCTTCAATCGCAGACCAACGACCGGTGCCTTTTTGACCGGCTGCATCCAAAATAAGATTGATCATCGGTTGATCAGTTTTTGGATCAATGGCCTTAAGCACCTCAGCCGTGATGGAGATCAAATAGGATTCAAGCGGGCCTTCATTCCATTTGGCAAAAACATCTGAGATTGCTTTTGGCTCCATTTTCAAGCGGTCGCGCATAATGCCATAAACTTCGGCAATCATCTGCATATCAGCATATTCAATGCCATTATGGATGGTTTTGACAAAATGACCGGCACCATTTTCGCCAAGCCACGCCGCACATGGTGTGTCTTTATATTTCGCTGAAATAGCTTCAAGCACGCCTTGCACGCGCGGATAAGATGACTTTTTGCCGCCGACCATAATAGAAGGTCCGTGGCGTGCGCCCTCTTCGCCACCTGATACGCCCATGCCAATAAATGTCAGACCCGTATCTTTCATTTCATCTTCACGACGCAAAGTATCGCGGAAATTCGCATTGCCAGCATCAATGATAATATCATTATCGCTCATTAGAGGCTTAAGGGCTTCCATTTGCATATCAACAGGACCACCAGCCTTTACCATGATAATCACCGGACGCGGTGGACGGATCGCATTGACAAATTCTTCAAGCGTTTTGCAAGGAACCAATTGATCCTTTAATTCGCCAGCGCTTTCCATAAATTCTTCGGTCCGCGCATAGGTCCGATTAAAGACGGCAACCTTATAACCGTTCTCAGCGATATTAAGCGCCAAATTCGCACCCATAACTGCTAAACCAATGACGCCAATTTCCGCATTCGACATATTTTTATTCCCCGCATGATTTTTTGTACGACTGGTCGATACTACTATCAGGCAATTGAAAGCGCGACTAGTTTATCGATAACATTTTTACAAATATTTTTGGAAAAAAATGTCCCGGCATCAAATTAATCAGCCCGTTCCCAATTATTGACACAGAAATTATAGATCATCGTATAAAATGGGATCAGAATCGATTCGAATGTTCGGTCAACTGAAAAAATACTTATTCCACACCTGTTCAGAATCACCTGTGAATCATTGTAACAAAAAACAGAATTCCCAGTTTGAGACTGTCACAGAGCATCGACACATGTAACTATGTTCGCTACGACAGCGAAAACCAAAAACGATAAAGAAGAATAGACACCTCAATGAACGACGCGGCACCCAGCATCACATCGATTGCCTCGAACCAAAATGCAGAACCAACTTATCGCGAAGCGCCAAACAACCTGGAAGCTGAGCAGGCCCTTTTGGGTGCGATCCTGGTCAATAATGATGCATTTTATCGCGTATCTGACTTCTTAAAAGCTGAACACTTCAACGAACCGCTACACCGAAACATCTTCGAAGTCGCGGGTGACATCATTCGTATGGGTAAGACGGCCAATCCGGTGACGATCAAAACATTTTTGCGCGCAGATGAGAAAATCGGTGATTTAACCATTGCGCAATATTTGGCAAGATTGGCCGCAGAAGCTGTGACGATCATCAATGCAGAAGACTATGGTCGCGCGATTTATGACCTGGCGCTTAGACGCTCGCTGATCACCATCGGTGAAGATATGGTCAATATCGCCTATGACGCACCGGTTGATATGCCGCCTCAAGGGCAGATTGAAGATACAGAACGCCGCCTGTTTGAATTAGCTGAAACAGGCCGTTATGACGGTGGCTTTCAGTCTTTCAATGACGCTGTAGCCATTGCAATTGATTTGGCGGGTGAAGCCTATCAGCGTGATGGGAACCTATCAGGTATTTCAACTGGCATTCATTCACTTGATGGCCGGATGGGCGGCTTGCAGCGTTCAGATTTGATCATTCTGGCGGGTCGTCCAGGTATGGGTAAAACTTCACTTGCAACCAACATTGCTTTTAACATTGCCAATGCTTTTGAGCCTGAAGTTCAAGCCGATGGCTCAACAACCGCTAAAAATGGCGGCATTGTCGGTTTTTACTCACTGGAAATGTCCAGCGAACAGCTCGCCACACGTATCATTTCTGAGCAAACCGAAGTGTCATCATCAAAAATCAGACGTGGTGAAATCACAGAAGCCGATTTTGAAAAGCTCGTTGCCTGTTCGCAGATGATGCAAAAAACGCCATTATATATTGACCAGACCGGTGGTATCTCCATCGCTCAATTGGCAGCGCGTGCGCGTCGTCTCAAACGCCAACGCGGACTTGATGTACTGGTCGTTGACTATGTGCAGTTGATGACAGGTTCAAGCAAAAACAGTTCAAACCGTGTGCAGGAGATCACAGAGATCACCACCGGTCTAAAAGCTCTTGGCAAAGAATTGAACGTTCCAATCATCGCTCTCTCCCAGCTCTCCCGTCAGGTAGAAAGCCGCGATGATAAACGCCCACAGCTATCTGACTTGCGTGAATCGGGTTCCATCGAGCAGGATGCGGACGTTGTATTATTCGTGTTCCGAGAAGAATATTATGTTCAAAACATGGAACCACGCCGAACACCTGAGGAAGAACGTGCTGATATCCGCAATGAGGAATATCTCGCCTGGGAAGAAAAGATGTCCAAGGTAAAAGGTACCGCCGATGTAATCATCGCCAAGCAGCGTCACGGTCCAACGGGCACTGTTAAACTTGCCTTCCAATCTCAATTCACCCGCTTCTCAGATCTTGCTGACAGCTCTTACGATCAGTTTGTTCAAAGTGAAGAATAAGTCCGGCCAAACGCTCCGACGTCATATTGATCCGTCGGCGATCGCTGAGAATTATCAGATTCTCAAAAAAGCGTCTGGCGCTGCGACCTGTGGCGCGGCAGTCAAAGCCAATGGCTACGGATGCGGAGTTGAAACAGTTACCAATATTCTCGCACGCGAAGGATGTCAGCAGTTTTTTGTTGCAGACGCCCTTGAGGCTGCGAAACTGCGTAGCATTCAAAAAGACGCAGACATCTTCATCCTCAATGGTGTGTTTGAGGACACTATGCCGCTCGTCAGCGAACATGATCTCATCCCAGTGCTCAACTCACTCAGCCAAATTAAACTCTGGCAGCAATCGGGCATCGCGCAGGAATTCGCCGTGCATATCGATACCGGCATGAATAGATTGGGTTTGCGCGTGAACGAAGCTTATAATTGTTTGGACGATCTAAAATCCGTGCCAAAACTGATCATGAGTCACTTTGCCAACGCAGATGACCCAGACGATCCGAAAAACACGCAACAACTGGAAGCCTTTACTGCCCTTTCCGAAAAATATTCCGGCATTGCAGCTAGCATGGCAAATTCAGCCGCGACATTATCTAATCCTCGGGCACATTTTCAACTCACCCGTCCGGGCATTGCGATTTATGGCGGAAATCCGTTTTCGCACCTGCCAAATCCGATGAAGCCAGTGGTGAAAGCAGAAGCAAAAATTATCGATCTGCGCGAAGTGTTGCCGAATGAAACCGTGAGCTATGGCGGCACATTTAAAGCCAAAGAAACCATGCGCATTGCCGTCTGCGGCGTTGGTTATGCGGACGGCTATCCACGCAATGTCTCAGGCCAAGGTGTTCCGTTGCGTGAATATGTGCCAAACGGCGCCAAGGGTTTTATCGGCGGAGAAATGATCAATTGCATCGGCCGGGTGACCATGGATCTAACCATGTTTGATGTCTCACACCTGCCAAGAAATGCCATAGAAATCGGCGATTGGGTCGAACTTTTTGGCGATCAAATTACCCTTGACGACTTTGCTGAACAGTCCGGAACCGTCAGCTATGAGATATTAACGGGGATCGGCCGCAGATACGGTCCATCCATCTGATTTCAAATAACAACTTGCCTAATTTTCACTGCTATAGTAAATGAGAACAAAACATGAATATGCATGGGGATAAGGTTGGCTAAATCGCGCACTCAATTTGTTTGTCAAAACTGCGGCACCGTCCACGCCAGATGGGCGGGTAAATGTGATGGATGTGGCGAATGGAACACCATCGTTGAAGATGATCCAAAAGGCGGTATTGGCGGCGGCCCTGGTAAAACACCGAAAAAAGGACGTGCCGTTGCCCTGACAACGCTTTCCGGCGAAATTGAAGATGCGCCGCGCATTCAAACAAACATCTCTGAATTGGATCGTGTGACCGGCGGAGGTTTTGTGCGTGGCTCAGCCATCTTAGTCGGCGGTGATCCCGGCATTGGAAAGTCGACAATCCTAATGCAAGCTGCCGCGGCGCTCGCACGTCAAGGCAATAAGGTGATTTATGTCTCCGGCGAGGAAGCAGTGGCGCAAGTCAGGTTACGCGCCCAACGTTTAGGCGCGTCAGATAGCGATGTCATGCTCGCCGCTGAAACAAATGTTGAGGATATTCTCGCCACGCTCGCAGATGGCGAAAAACCAGACTTCGTCATTATTGATTCGATCCAGACCCTTTGGAGCGATTTGGCCGAAGCTGCGCCGGGAACAGTCACTCAAGTGCGAACTGCAGTGCATGCCATGATCCGCTTTGCCAAACAAACAGGAACGGCGATGGTGCTTGTTGGCCATGTTACCAAGGATGGGCAAATCGCCGGTCCTCGTGTGGTTGAACATATGGTGGATGCAGTTTTATATTTTGAAGGTGATCGCGGCCATCATTACAGGATAATGCGCACGGTTAAAAACCGTTTTGGCCCAACCGATGAAATTGGCGTTTTTGAAATGTCGGACAAAGGTTTGCGCGAAGTTGCAAATCCGTCCGAGTTGTTTCTCGGAGAACGCAACACAGCAGCGCCCGGTAATGCTGTCTTTGCCGGGATTGAAGGCACACGACCTGTTTTGGTCGAAGTGCAAGCGCTTGTCGCGCCTTCATCGCTTGGCACGCCGCGCCGTGCGATCGTTGGCTGGGATTCGGCACGCTTATCCATGATATTGGCAGTTCTTGAAGCGCATTGTGGGGTGCGGCTTGGCAATCACGATGTCTATCTTAATATTGCAGGCGGCTATCGCGTCAGCGAACCGGCGGCTGATATGGCAGTTGCCGCTGCACTTGTGTCCTCATTAGCTGGATCACCCCTACCCTCTGACTGTGTTTATTTTGGCGAAATCAGCTTATCCGGCTCCATTAGACCCGTTGCACAAACCGGATTGCGTCTTAAAGAAGCGCAGAAGCTCGGCTTTGAAAGTGCGGTTCTGCCCAATGGGTCAGTCGACGTTCCCAAAAGTGGTGGTTATTGGCAGCAAATCGACTCATTAACCGAAATGGTGGCAAAAATCGCCAGCGGATCGGCTTCCAATAACCAAGATATTGAAAATAACGGGGACGTGGGCTAAACCATTATTGCTCTTGGCGCAGCAACATGCTAGCGGTGCGAAAAAATGCATTCCGGAGTTTAACGCGTATGCCTATTTATCTACTTGATGGAATTGTCATCGGAATAACACTCGTATCAGCCATGCTGGCCATGGTGCGAGGTTTCTCAAGAGAAGTCTTAGCGGTTGGCTCTTGGGTCGCAGCTGCAGCTGCAGCTTTTTTTCTATATCCGTTGCTTGAACCATTTGCGTCTCAATATACATCATCAAAGGCATTAGCCGCCATCGGATCTGCTGCTGCGATCTTCTTGGTCACACTTATTATTGTTTCCTATATTACAATGCGCATTGCTGACTTTATCATTGATAGCCGCATTGGTGTGTTAGACCGTACACTTGGCTTTGTATTTGGCGCAGCACGTGGCATATTGATAATGGTGGTTGCCAATGTCTTTTTGAATTGGCTAATGCCTGCAGACAAACAACCTGACTGGGTTGCACAGGCCAAATCCAAACCTATGTTAGACTCACTCGGCACAAGCTTGGTGAACGCACTACCTGAAAACGCCGACACATCGATTATCGATAGCATACGCGGCAAGACAGAAACTGGCGATACAGACGCCTAGCGATTTAAATTAAAAAATTGGATTAAATAAATGACGCCAACCGATTTTTCGAAAACAGAATGTTCCCTCGATGAATCGGAGGATGATACGCTGCATGAAGAATGCGGTATATTTGGTATCCTCGATCACCCAGACGCAACCACATTAACGGCGCTTGGCCTTCACGCGCTTCAACATCGTGGTCAAGAAGCAACTGGCATTGTGACCTTTGACGGTGAGAAGTTTCACTCCGAAAAACGCCTCGGCCTTGTGGGTGATCACTACACCGACCCACGTGTCCTAAGCCGCCTACCCGGCAATATTGCCGTTGGCCATGTGCGTTATTCCACAACAGGTGGCGAAGGTCTCCGCAACGTTCAGCCGCTCTTTGCTGAATTGCAACAAGGCGGTATCGCAATCGCCCATAACGGCAATTTCACCAACGGTCTAACATTGCGAGATCAGCTCATTTCAAGCGGTGCGATCTGCCAATCCACGTCTGATTCTGAAGTCGTCCTGCATTTGATTGCCCGTTCCTGGCATAAATCATCAGCTGATCGTTTTGCCGATGCGATATCCCATATTGAAGGTGGCTACGCGATGCTGGCCATCACGCGTACTAAACTGATCGCGGCGCGAGATCCAAACGGTATTCGTCCATTGGTCATGGGTGAACTCGATGGCAAACCGATTTTCTGTTCAGAGACCTGTGCGCTCGATATTATTGGCGCGAAATTTGTTCGCGACGTAGAAAATGGTGAACTCATCATTTGCGAATTGCAATCAGACGGAACCATCTCTATTGAAAGCCGCAAAGCGGCAACCAAAACGCCCGAGCGTCTATGTTTATTTGAATATGTCTATTTTGCCCGTCCCGACTCCATTGTTGGCGGCCGGAGCGTTTATCAAACTCGCAAAAATGCCGGCGTAAATCTTGCGCGCGAAGCGCCTGTTGAAGCCGATGTTGTTGTGCCTGTTCCAGATGGCGGCACCCCAGCTGCGATTGGTTATGCGCAAGAAAGCGGTATCCCATTTGAACTTGGGATCATTCGTAACCACTATGTAGGCCGAACATTTATTGAGCCTACACAACAAATCCGTGCGTTGGGTGTGAAGCTCAAACATTCTGCCAATCAGGGCATTATCGCTGGTAAGCGTGTTGTCTTGATAGATGATTCTATTGTACGCGGCACAACCTCAATCAAAATCGTTGAGATGATGCGCGAAGCCGGTGCGAAGGAAGTTCATATTCGCGTTGCCAGCCCTGAGATCTATTATCCAGATTTTTATGGCATCGACACACCAGACCGCGACAGATTGCTTGCAAACCAGCACGATACGCTTGAAGATATGTGTAAGCATATTGGAGCGGATTCGCTCAACTTTATCAGCATCGACGGTTTGTATGATGCGGTTGGTGGGATTAAACGAGATCCTAAAAATCCTCAATTCACCGATCATTATTTCACTGGTGATTATCCAACCCGTTTGCTTGATCAGGAAAATGTCCACCAGCTCCAACGCGCTGCAATGTTAGCATAGGTCATCTTGAATGAACGTAAATCTTGAAGGTAAAATCGCGCTTGTCACCGGCGCGTCACGCGGCATTGGTTACGCAACGGCGCTCGAATTAGCCAAAGCTGGTGCTCATGTCATTGCAACAGCACGCACAGTGGGTGGTCTTGAAGAATTAGACGATGAGATTCAAGCTGCGGGTGGTACTGCGACTTTGGTGCCGCTTGATCTGAACCAGATGGATGAGATCGATAAATTAGGCGCAGCAATCCACGAACGCTGGGGCAAGTTGGACATTGTTGTCGCCAATGCCGGAATTCTTGGCGATATCACGCCGTTAAGTCATGGTGACGCGAAGAAATTCGAAAATGTGATGAATATCAATGTGACAGCCACTTGGCGTCTCATGCGATCGACTGAACGTCTGCTTCGTCAATCAGACGCTGGTCGCGCCATCATCATGTCATCTGGCGCGCCGCATTCTTGCCGTCCATTCTGGGGCCCCTATGCCGCATCAAAAGCAGCCGTTGAAAGCCTATCACGGGTGTGGGCAGCAGAGCTTGAAGATACAAAGATCTGCGTGACTTGTGTAAATCCTGGTGCTACGCGCACGAGAATGCGTGCGCAAGCTATGCCAGGAGAAAAGCCTGAGACCTTACCCACAGCTCAAAGCGTGGCCGAAAAGCTTGTTCCACTTTGCTCGGCCGACATGACAGAAACAGGCAAACTCTTTGATGTGCGCCAGGACAAATTCCTGACATTTCAAAAACCTGCATAAAATTTCATTTTTATAAATCCCTTTGCAAACTTCCTGCGTAACAGGTTGTAGAACAAGCATATCGATTAAGCATATTCTTTTTCGATATATGTTTTTTCGATATTATTATTGCAAGACATATATCGAAATGATATATGTCTGACTTATATATCCACTGATCGGGGTTTTAAATGAATATTCGAACACTATGTCTCGCTATTTTGAATTTTGGACAAGCGACGGGCTACGAAATTAAAAAGATGTCATCAGACACGCATTACGCCTATTTTGTCGATGCGAGTTTTGGTTCGATATACCCAGCATTAAGCAAACTGGAAGTTGAAGGGTGCTTAACGTCGCATGAAGAGCGCGAACCCGGAAAACCAGCACGAAAAGTCTATTCAATCACTGACAAAGGCCGCCTTGAACTGGTCTCTCATATGTCAGACACCCCGAAAAAAGATATATTTAAGTCCGAATTTTTGTTGATCGCCATGTGTGCTGAAATGCTCGAGCGTGAAACAGTTAGAAAAGCGATTGATAATCGCATCTTACAATTAGAAGAAGAATTGAAATTTATTAAAGATTCCAGTGACGAGACTGAGCACGAAGGCACAAAATGGATCGCCGGATACGGCTATGCCTGCCAGGAAAACAGCCTCAAATATTTGATCGAAAATAGAGAAAAGTTAGAATCACTCGCACAAGCATCCTCCCAAGAGCTTGAGCCAGCAGAATAATATGGAGTAAATCATGGCCTTCGGTTTAAAAGGTTCTCATATCGTCGCAATGCTTATCGCAGGCGGCGTCATCGGATGGATGTTGCAAGGCAATATTATCGTTGGTGGACAAGAAAACTCAGAAAATGCAACCCCTCCTCCTGCTGAGCGCGCAAGTGCAGCAACAGCTTTGCAGCAAGTGCGCTTTGTCAGCATCAATCCGCAAGAGCGTGCACAAGCATTGTCATTGCGCGGTCGTACAGAAGCAACCGCAGTTGTGCAAATCCGTTCAGAAACAAATGGTGTTGTTGAACAGCGTTATGTCAACAAAGGTGACACAGTGAAAGAAGGCGACCTTCTTTGTAGCCTCGAAGCTGGTGTACGCCAATCAGCTATTCAACAGGCATTGGCCTCTCTTGAGCAATCTGAGACAGATTTCCAAGCCAATGAAGAGCTGAAAAAGCAGGGCTACGCCACCAATTCCAGATTGCTTGCGCTTCAAACAGCCCGCGATGCAGCAAAAGCTCAACTCGAGCAAGCTGAGCGCGAGATGGAAAAGACCAAAATCGTCGCAAAAGCATCTGGCATTGTACAGGATCCAATTGCCGAAGTCGGTAACTTGCTCAACCCAGGCGATGTATGTGCAACTGTGGTTCAAAACAATCCAATGAACTTTATTGGACAAGTTTCTGAAGCCAAAGTGAGCGCAATCAATGTCGGTGATGCAGCCATGGTGCGCCTCGTATCTGGCCAAGCTGTTGCAGGTAAAATCAAATTCATTTCACCAACAGCAGATGAACAAACACGTACGTTTAAAGTTGAAATTGAAATGCCAAATGATAATGACACGCTTCGCTCGGGCATTACAGCTGATGCAGCAATTGCGCTTAAATCTGATGAAGCTTACAGCGTTCAAGCCTCTTGGTTAACTTTGAGCGATGAAGGTGACGTTGGTGTGCGTGTCATCAATGCGCAAAACATCGTTGAATTTATGCCAGTGCAAATTTTGGCTCAAACCCCAGAAACCATGTGGGTTGCAGGACTTACACCTGGCATGAAAGTGATCACGCTAGGTCAGGAATACGTCTCCGCCGGGCAGGAAGTCATCGCAGTTGAACAAACAGCACAAGCTCAGCCGAGCGATCTGGAGAAAAACTCATGATTGGTGCACTTCAAGCAATTATCTCAAGACCGAAAACGGTCTTAACATTGATGATCGTTCTTGTTGTTGCAGGGATCGCGGCATACATCAATGTGCCCAAAGAAGCGAACCCAGACATCGATGTTCCGGTTTACTTCGTCACTGTATCGCAACAAGGTATCTCACCGCGTGATGCCGAGCGGTTGCTCGTCAGGCCACTTGAAACGCAATTGCGAGGATTAGATGGGCTCAAAGAGCTTACTGCGATTGCCAATGAAGGTGTCGCAGTTGTGGTGCTCGAATTCACCATCGATTCTGACAAAGACACTGTTTTGGCTGATATCCGCGACAAGGTGGATAAGGCAAAAGCCGAGTTTCCAGCTGATGCGGATGAACCCAATATCGCTGAAACAAACTTTGCGCTTCAACCAACCATTATCGTAACGCTATCAGGCCAAGTGCCAGAGCGGACCCTCACACGTCTTGCAACACGTTTGTCTGATGAGATTGAATCGATTTCAACGGTTCGGGAAGCCACACTTAATGGTAACCGAGAAGAAGTTTTGGAAGTCATCTTGGATCTTTCAAAGCTTGAATCATACAACATCACGCAGACTGAGTTGATCAATGCAGTGCGCTTGAACAACCAATTGGTGCCTGCTGGCTTTATCGATGATGGTCAAGGTCGCTTTAATGTAAAGGTCCCTGGCCTTTTGGAAAACGCGCAGGATGTCTATTCCATTCCGATCAAACAGAATGGTGAAGGCGTTGTCACGCTTGGTGATGTGGCGCAAATTCTGCCAACCTATAAGCAAGCATCAAGCTTCACACGAGTAAATGGTGAGCCTGCGATTTCAATCTCTGTTGTGAAACGGATCGGTACCAACATTATCGAGAACAACACAACTGTGCGTGAAGTCGTTGGCGAGTTCACTAAAGATTGGCCAGAGGGTGTTAAAGTCAACTTCCTCATTGACCAATCAAGCTTCATCTTTGAGGTCTTAGGTTCACTGCAATCATCGATCATGACCGCGATTGTCTTGGTGATGATCTGTGTGGTCTGGGCACTTGGTATTAGATCGGGTCTCCTTGTGGGTCTGGCGATCCCCGGCTCCTTTATGGTCGCCTTCTTGATCGTGAGCATGCTTGGCATGACAGTGAACATGATGGTGATGTTCGGCATGGTGATCACCGTGGGTATGCTGGTGGATGGCGCCATTGTGGTGACCGAATATGCTGACCGGAAAATCACCGAAGGCATGGCACCTGCCGAAGCGTATAAGCGCTCTGCACGTCTCATGTTCTGGCCAGTTGTATCGTCCACAGCCACAACACTGGCGGCCTTCTTGCCACTGCTTTTATGGCCAGGTGTTCCGGGCGAATTCATGGGTTACTTGCCACGGATGGTAATCATCGTGCTCGCAGCCTCATTGCTCACAGCTTTGGTGTTCTTGCCTGTGACAGGAACTTTATTTGCACAAGTTTCGGCTGTTATCGCTAGATTTGCCAAATATATTGTCGCTGTATTGGTTATGGCGATTGTTGCGGTCGGTCTTGTTGCCTCACCTGCATTGGCTGAATTTGCTGAACCAGTTAAATATCCAATTGCAGCGGCAGCAGCCATTGCTGCTGGTCTTATTGCAGCGATGATCTTCTCATTCGTTTCAAAACGAAAACGAAATGATGAGCAAATCGACCAAAATGCGAAAATGCTATCTGCACAAGCTGAGTTGGATCTGAAGAAGTTGTCTGGCTTTACAGGCTTCTATGCTCGTTTCCTCAACATTTTTGCTGGCAATATTTTCGGTAATATCGTCGTAATTGCCGCCGTTATCGGAATGACAATGTTCTCATTCTCATATTTCGGCGCCAATAACCAAGGTGTTGAATTCTTCGTGGATGAAGAGCCAGATGTGGCGATCGTATTGGTCTCTGCGCGCGGTAACTTATCAGCGACAGAAATCAGAGATATCACGGCAGAAGTTGATAACCGTATCCTTGCCATCCCTGGCATTGATAATTCGGTGATGTCTGCTTACGCAGGTGCCGGTGGTGCCAGCGACCCTATCGGTGGTGTGCAGGATAAACCAGCCGATACAATCGGTGAAATCACCATTGAGCTGGCTGACTTCTGCTGTCGTCGTAAGGCTGTCGACATCTTTGAGGATATCCGTAATCAAACAGCTGATATTGCGGGTATCCGCGTGGAAGTTAAAAAGATCGAGGGAGGTCCGCCAACCGGTAAAGATGTGCGCCTACAAGTCAAGTCCACAAACTATGATGACATGGTCGCCGCCGTTGCGAAAATCCGACCTTATTTTGATAGCAACGAATTGCTATCTGAACAGGAAGATGGCCGCCCTCTCCCAGGTATCGAATGGCAGCTTGATGTCGATCGTGTTCAAGCGGGCCGTTATCAAACGTCCATTTCTGAAGTCGGTGCCATGGTCCAATTGGTCACCAATGGTGTGATGATTGGTAAATATCGCCCAGACGATTCCGAAGACGAAGTGGAGATCCGTGTTCGCTTGCCTGAAGGTCAGAGAACTTTGGATGAATTTGATCAAATCCGTTTGAACACACCAAATGGACAAATTCCGATCTCAAACTTCGTGACACGTGAGCCAGTGGAGAAAGTATCTTCAATTGTTCGTCGTGATGGCCTTTATGCCATGGATATCAAAGCAAGTGTCGCCAAAGGCGCTCAATTTGAAGGTCGTGATGCGACCCCTGATGATGCGGTTGGTGTTATTCAAGCCTGGCTGGATACTCAGGAATGGCCATCCAATGTGTTCTTGAAATTCCGTGGTGCGGATGAAGAGCAAAAAGAATCAGAAGCATTTTTGGGCAATGCTGCCATTGGTGCTCTGTTCATGATGTTCATCATTTTGCTGACGCAGTTCAACTCCTTCTACCAAACCCTCATCACGCTTTCGACGGTGATCCTTGCGGTTTCCGGCGTGCTGATCGGTATGGTGTTAACGGGGCAAAAGTTCTCTATCATTATGACAGGTACCGGCGTTATCGCGCTGGCCGGGATAGTGGTAAACAACGCCATTGTTTTGATCGATACCTATAACCGTATGCGAGAAGATGGTGTGACAGACATTCGTCAGGCAGTGATTAAAACAGCTGCACAGCGTTTGCGTCCGATCTTGCTCACCACAGGGACGACCATTCTTGGTCTGATCCCAATGGCGTTGCAAATCAACTTCAACTTCTTCACACAAACAACGTCTGTCGGCGGCATCACATCAATCTGGTGGGTGCAATTGTCAACGGCGATCATTTCAGGTCTTGCCTATTCAACGGTCTTAACCCTGATCATGATCCCAACATTGTTGGCATTGCCGAGTAATGCGACACGTTTGGCTGGTTTCCGCTTTAAACGAAAACAAAAGACTGTTGAAGCAACAGCTAAAGCTGAACTTCCTAAGCCCGCTGCTGAGGTGGAAGTGACCCCTGCTGAGGTGGAAACAACTGTCGAGCAGCCTGCAGAGCCAGAGAAAGTCGAAGAAGTGGCAGCGGAAGCCAAACCTAAAACGAGAAAACCTCGTAAGAAGAAGGTCGCGGCCGAAGTTGCGAATGAGAATATCGACACCCCTCATTCCGAAGCTGCGGAGTAATCAAGGAAGTGAATTTTTAGAATCTGCACCCCTCAGGTTAAGGCTCTCTTCACTTCAAAAAGAAGGGCAATCTGGTTTACCCGGATTGCCCTTTATCTTTTGCACAAAACAAAATTGAATAAGTGCTGATTATTTCTTGATCTTCTTGTTCAGCGAAATGTTATCATCAACTGGTGCCGAACGAGATCCATATTTCTTGGACCAGATATAAGCGCCAATCGGCAATGAGATCAAATAGCATATCGATGTAAATGCCATTGTTTGCCAAGTAAAGGACACCAAAAGCCAGACATATAAAACAAAAACCAAAATGAGCGGCAAGAACAGATCACGTCTCACGCCCTGCCCTATTTCTTTGCCAGAGATCACCGGCACACGAGAGATCAATAGGAATGCGATGATCATTGCATAGATCGTGGAAATCACAGCAAATGTCATATTTGCTTCGATGCCTAAGAAACCAAGATAAATCGGCAACAACACCAAGAGCGCACCCAATGGAGCCGGTACACCTAAGAAGAAGGCATCTTCCCATGATTGGCGTTCCTGGCGTTCTAGCATCACATTAAAGCGCGCCAGACGCAGCGCATTGGCAATTGCGTATAATAATGCTGCCACCCAACCAATGGACGGCGCCATGTGAAGGATATAAGCGTGCAGCACCAGAGCTGGTGCAACGCCAAAATTAATCACATCAGCAAGCGAATCAAGCTGCGCACCAAAATTCGTTTGCGCCTTTAAAAGCCGAGCCACACGACCATCAATACCATCTAAAAATGCTGCGACTAATACCATGATCACAGCAAGTTCAATCTTACCTTCATAAGCTAATCGAATGCCGGTAAGGCCTGCACAAACAGCTAGAACTGTGATGATATTTGGAATGAGAAGCCGACGCGGGATCTCGCGAAAACGTGGGCCGCGATCTGCATCTTCTGCAGCTGATTGATTGTCCATATTGCCTCCCATTAATCTCTGCGACTAACGACAGGACCCATATCGGACCCAAATTCAGCAAGCACAGTTTCACCAGCTATAGCAGTTTGTCCCAAAGTTACCAATGGGCGGGCATTTGCCGGCAAAAAGACATCAAGTCGTGAACCAAATCTGATGAGACCAAAACGCTCACCCACATCTAAGTGATCAGCGACTTTGGACCAACAAACAATGCGGCGCGCAACCAAACCTGCAATCTGGACAACACCGATATCGCCGTGCTCGGTTTCAATCACCATGCCATTACGCTCATTATCTGTGCTGGCCTTATCAAGCTCAGCATTTAAAAAATCACCCTTTTGATAGCTGATATGCTTAATCTTACCTTCCATAGGCGCGCGATTAACATGACAATTAAACACATTCATGAAGACGGAAATTCGCCACATCTCTTCATCACCAAGATCAAGCTCTGATGGCGGCACCATTTTGACAATAGAAGACACACGACCATCCGCCGGGCTGATTGTCCAATTCTTCTCAAGTGGCGTAAGCCGTTCCGGATCACGGAAGAAATAGGCGCACCAAGCGGTTAGGAGCAAACCAATCCAAAATAACGGATCAAATAACCATCCCAAAATGACCGATGCCACAAAGAAAATGGCGATAAATTTGTAACCTTCCGGATGGATGGGAACAAGTGTGTTGCGAATACTGCTTGCGATGCTCATATGAAGCCCTATTTGATTGATTTTTTCACCTAGCTAACTGCTAAATGCAATATATGCAATCTAGAACGACAATTTGAGTGCAACAACCAGAATTATTCCGCAATTGGCGTGGTTTTGTTGCGTTTAATCACGCCAAGGTCATCACTTTCATGAACACGTTTGAGATGCTCTTCAGCCTCCGTTGCTTCACGTTGGCGATCCCACATAGAGGCATAGAGGCCTTTTTGATCCAAAAGATCGGTATGCGTACCCTTCTCTGCAATGACACCATCTTTGAGCACGATGATTTCATCGGCATTAATGACGGTTGAAAGCCTGTGAGCAATCACAAGTGTGGTGCGGTCTTTAGAGACAAAATCTAGCGATGCCTGAATTTCTTGTTCTGTTGCGGTATCAAGCGCGGAGGTAGCCTCATCCAAAATGAGAATTGGCGGTGCTTTTAAAATCGTGCGTGCAATCGCCACACGTTGCTTTTCACCACCTGAAAGTTTGAGCCCGCGTTCACCCACCATGGCATCAAATCCGTCTGGTAGCGATTTGATAAAGTCGCCTATTTGCGCCATTTCCGCAGCATCACGCACTTCCTGTTCTGTCGCGCTTGGACGCCCATAACGAATATTATAGGCAATTGTATCGTTAAACAGCACCGTATCTTGCGGTACCATACCAATGGCAGCACGCAAACTGCGCTGCTCAACGTCTCGAACGTCCTGACCATCAATGGTAATCTTGCCCGATTGCACATCATAAAAGCGGAACAACAATCGCGATAAAGTCGATTTACCCGCCCCTGATGGACCTACGATGGCAACAGTTTTACCCGCAGGCACATCAAAGGAAATGCCATTTAAAATCTGCCTGTTTTCGTCATAAGCAAAGTGCACATCATCAAATTTGATCGTACCCTCTTGAATATCAAGCTTCTTAGCATCCGGTGCATCTTCAATTTCTGCTTCAATCTCAAGCAGATCAAACATCTGTTCAAGATCTGTCAAACCTTGCCTGATCTCGCGATATACAAAGCCAATAAAGTTAAGCGGGATAGAAAGCTGCATGAGCATCGCGTTGATATAGATAAACTCGCCCAAGGTTTGATCACCGCGCTGCACGGCAAGCGCTGACATGACCATCATAATAGTCATACCCAGACCAAAAATCGCACCTTGACCAAAGTTAAGCCAACCCAGAGATGTCCAAACTTGTGTCGCAGACTTCTCGTAGCTTGCCATAGATTTATCAAATCGTTTGGCTTCCATCTCTTCATTGCCGAAATATTTGACAGTCTCGAAGTTTAAAAGTGAATCAATGGCTTTGGTATTGGCATCCGTGTCGGAATTGTTCATGTCCCGTCTGATCTGAATGCGCCAATCGCTTGCTTTAATAGTAAACCAAATATACGCCCAAACCGTGATTGCTGTGACCGCGACATAGGACACACCAAACTTAAACAGGAATATCATCGCAACGAGACCAAATTCCAATACGGTTGGTGCCATGTTCAAAATGGTGAATCTAACTATCGTCTCAATGCCCTTGGTCCCGCGTTCAATAATACGCGATAGGCCGCCTGTTCGGCGTTCAAGATGAAAACGCAGAGAGAGCTTATGCATATGCACGAAGGTTTTAAATGCCAACTGACGCACGGCATGTTGTCCAACTTTTGCAAATAACGCATCGCGTAATTGGTTGAACCCCCATTGGGTCAAACGAGCAACATTATAGGCAACAACCAACATGACAGGCGCAAGCAAAAACGCCGGAATTGAATTGGATTCCAGCGTACCCGTGAGCGAATCCGTCGTCCATTCCAAGATGGATGGAACAATGACAAGGATCACTTTGGAGAGGATCAGAAAGATGAGCGCAATGGCGACCCTGCGTTTTAAGTCTGGTCGATCGGATGGCCACATATAGGGCCAAAGATTTTTCAGTGACTCATAGGGATTGCCGTCATCGGCTGAAACTATTTTCTTATTCATAAAGTATCGTTACCTAATATATTTATGCAAAATGCCGCCGAAAACTAACAGTCGCAGCCTTTGCAGCAATCTTTGAACATGAGATCCAATTCTTTGGAAAGCTGAGAAAACTCTTCTCGATTGATCTCATACCAAGACGCTTGTTTTTCAGTTCTGTAAAAAACAAGATCAGCCTTGAGGAGTGTTTTTAAATGTTGGGAAACCGTGGACTGAGCGAGGTCCGTGGTGCCCACTAAATGTTTGACACAACACGCATTTTCATTCGCCAATTGCCGAACAATCTTTAACCGCGCCGGGTGAGCTAAAGCCGCAAGTTTAACCGCCTGCTTTTCTATATCCAATCCCATAAAACACCTTTCATCGTATATCGACGATATACGATGAAAGGTGCATGGTCAATGTGAATGACTAAGTTTTATTCTAAACCCAAACGCTGTCTGTGCAATTGTTCAGCATTTTCGAGCGCCTCTTCCGGCACTTCAAAAATCTGACCGGGTGATATGCGATCAGGATTTTCAATCTGCTGTTGGTTTGCAAGGTAAATTGTTGTGTAACGCACACCCGCACCATAGGTTCGGCGAGCAATATGCCACAATGTATCACCTCGACGAATGATCACAGATTGACTGCTTGCAGGCTGCAATTCATCCTGCACAATTGTTTTAGGTTCAGACGTCTCTGCTTCAGTTGCAGATGCCACAGTGGTGGAAGTTTCAGCTTCCGTTGTCGTGCTTTCCTCAGTTGCTGTTTCAACTGTAGTTTCGCTCGCCTTTGGCGTTTCAGCCTCAGAGGTCGTTGATGCGTCTTCAGATGCGGAAGTCGCTGTCTCCTCTGACTTAACCATTTCCTCAGTTGCAACAGCGGCAACTTCTTCGCTCGCGTTCTCTGCTTTTTGACTATCAGCTACAGAAGTCCCTGCATCCGTCGATGGTGTCGCCTCAGAAACGGTTGTTCCTTCAGCAGCAGTCGCAGCTGAGGAGGTCTCCGTGTTAGAAGCCACTTCGGTTGTTGTTTCAGCTTCCGTAACCACAGCATCAGCCGGCTTTGGATCTTCCTTCACCATCGCGGTTTCCGTTTCGGTAGTCTCCGCTGGTTTTTCCTGGCTTGTCGCATTATCGCTGTCAGCATTATCATTGGATGCAACAGCAGCAAGGGCTTCACCCTCTGGCCGGTTAAACGGAACAATCGCTCTTAAGATAACCTGATTAGTTTGCTTATCTTCCAGCGCTGCGGTGATCTTGTGCTGACCAACTGAGAGATCTTTCGTGGCTTCCACAATAAAGCGACCATTGCTCTCCACATTAGCCAAACCAACTTCTTCATCATCGGCAAACACACGCACTTGGTATCCAGCGGTGCCAGAACCTGCGACGAACAGTTTATCGCCCTCAACTTCAACCGCCTCAATACGCACATTTTGAGAAGGTGCTTTTGGTTTTTCTTCAACGGCTGGCTTTTCTTCGACAGTGGTTGCAGCCGCTTGTGTTTCTTCTGTCTTGGTTTCTGAAGTCATTTCTTTTGGCTGTTCAGACTCAGTATTGGATGAAGATTGCGTCTCAGAGCTTTGAGCGTTACCGGCAGTATTTGTATCTTCGGTGACCAAAGCAGCTACTGTATTTTCAGTTTCTTCAGCAGCTTTCTCAGTGACAGTCTCAACAGCAGTTTTAGCAGTTTCCACCACCTCTTCTGCTTTATCCTGCACCTTCTCAGCAACTTCCGCTGCACCTTCAGTTACTTTATCCATCACCTTTTCAGCCGCATCAGCAACTTTAGATGCCGCAGTTTCTGCCGCAGATGTTTCAGCATTCGCAGCTGTCACAGTTTCTTCACTCGTAACATTGCTAGCGACCTCAGCCACTTTTTCTTCAACAGCCTTGGCAGTTTCAGTCGCTGCTTCAGCAATTTTTGTTGCAGTTTCGGTTGCTGTTTCCGTAGCACTTTTGACCGCAGTTTCCACTGCGCCCTCAACGGCAGTCGCAGCTTGTTCGGTTGTTGCTTCCACATTTGCGGCAACTTCAGCGGCTTTCTCAACCACTTCTTCAGTCGCAGTCGCTGTGCTCTCAGCAACTTCTGTTGTCGCCGCTGGTTTCTCTTCCGTTGCGCTTTCAGCCGTTGTCGTTGTTTCTTCAACCGGAGCTGCTTCTGGCTGGGTTATGATGCGGCTCGCTTCGCCTGGTTTTTGAACCATAGCAAGCAATTGTCCGCCAGCATCTTCGGGCACTGACACAATAGCCGTTTCTTCCGAGGTTAGCGCAACACCATTTTCGTCTTCAACTTGAAGCGATAATTGATAATCACCTGAATTGAGCGCTTCATCGAAAATAACAACAAAATCGCCAGACGAACCGATTTTTGTCTCGGCAATCATTTCCTCGCCATTCATCACCTTAAGCGTCGTGTTGGGTTCGCCTCGACCGGCAATGACAGTTGAACCATCTGGCTCAACACGCAAAAGGTCAAAGGCTGGCATGACCCAATCAGCTGTCGGCGATGCTGGTTCGCTTGTCGCAGTCTCGCTTATTGCTTGTTCTTCTGTGGACGTTGTTGCAGCATCATTTGATTGCGCGTCACCAGAACTGGTATCGGCAGCACTTGCAACTGGTTCATCTTTCACAGCTTGCTCGCTCGCAGCCGGCAAGCTTGCCTCAACTGGTGCTTCTTGTGACTTGCGGTTTTCCAACACGACATAAGTCCCGATACCACCGACAACTATAACACCGCCAAGTGCCATCAATATTGCTTTTAAATTTAGCATTAAATTCTCCAACCAGCGCCAGGTGCGCGCAAACCCGTTTCACCATAATTAACCATTTTATTCCACAGACACAAGTATTGATAATCAAAGCATAATTTGCCCGAATAATAGGCAGTTCTTGACGTGAAATTCTTTGTTCTATTCAATAAAATTTATGACAAATTCTAATCAATCGATTCGTTCAGTTTGCGTGTATTGTGGTTCTCAAACTGGTGCGGACCCTGCGTTCAAATCAGCGGCACAAATCCTCGGCACATCCATTGCCAAAAATGGCCTCAAACTCATCTATGGCGGCGGCACCTATGGCATCATGGGCGCTGTTGCTGATGCGGCTCTGGAAGCCGGTGGACATGTCACCGGCATCATCCCAGAATTCTTGCTCGGCAAAGAAGGTGATGTTGACCGTGTTGGTCATCTCACAAGCTCAATCATCACAAGCAATATGCATGAGCGCAAACATAAGATGTTTGATCATGCCGATGCATTTGTGACCCTCCCCGGCGGGATAGGCACACTTGAAGAGCTGACAGAAATTATGACCTGGGCCCAGCTTGGTCGTCACCAGAAGCCGATAGTAATTGCCAATATCAACGGATTTTGGGATCCGCTTACAAAGCTGATATCACATATGAGCGCGCAAGGCTTCATACACACCGAACATCTCGTTCAGCCAATCGTTGTTGATAAGGCCGAAGATATTATACCGCGCATATTGCAATCAGCTGGGTGATTTCTTCACCAAAGTATAAGCAAACACGCTCATTGCGATCCAAATCAGCACAAAGGCGATCATTTTTGTGGTGCTAAATGGTTCATCAAACACTAAAACCGCGACCAAGAATATGATCGTTGGCGCGATGAATTGCAACACACCGACCGAAGACATTCGGATAAGCCGCGTGCCATTGGTAAACAGCATGAGTGGTACCGCTGTTGCCGCTCCACAGAATAATAGCAAGGCGATATCAAAGGGTTCCGTCTGCCCGAAATGGCTCGTGCCATTAAATGTGAGCCACGCGACAATGCAGAGCGATGGGATAAGGAGGATCAAAACTTCAAGCATAAAGCCTTGATTAGCACCAATGGGAAGCGTTTTTCGCAAGTAGGAATAAACGCTCCACGATCCAGCCAATCCCAGCGCGACGAGCGGAACACTGCCTGCATCCCAGGCCAATATCGCTACCGCCACGGTTGCAATTGCCGCTGATATCTTATGTCCACGGCTTAGCTTTTCACCCAAAATCGTAGCGCCCACTAGGATCGCCAAAAGCGGTGTGATGTAATAACCCATGGATGCTTCAACCGTGCGCTCCACCGATATCGCCCAGACGTAAATGCCCCAATTCAACGAAATTAAAAACGCGCAGACCACTGCCATCCCGAGCGTACGGGGCGATTTAAATGCCGCGCGAATATCGGCTGTTCGATTGGTCACGATTAATATCACGCCAACAATCGGCAAGGACCAGATCACACGATGCGCCACCACCTCAACAGCTGGAATATGCTCCACTGCTTTTAGGAGAAATGGCAGCAATCCCCACAAAACAAAGGCGCTTGTTGCATAGAACAGGCCAAGGGGCGTGTCTTCTTGTTGCGGTTTTTCAGACACTTGTCGCCTATTCTGCCGCAAATTGGCCGGCAAGGCTTCGGTTTTTCATCAGCTTGAAGACGATGGAATCCATCAGCGCCTGGAAGGATGCATCGATGATGTTATCAGAAACACCAACCGTCCACCAACGACGACCCGTGCCATCGCGCGATTCGATCAAAACCCTTGTGATCGCTTCCGTACCGCCATTTAAGATACGCACTTTATAATCCACCAATTCAAGATCAGAAATTTCATTTTGATATTTGCCAAGGTCCTTGCGCAAGGCTTTATCAAGCGCGTTGACTGGCCCCTGACCTTCGGCAACGGACATCGCTTCATGACCATCAATATGAGCTTTAACCACGGCTTCCGAAACAGTTTTGAGATCCCCATTGGCATCAAAACGACGCTCCACCATCACGCGGAAGCTCTCAACTTCAAAAAACTTTGGAATTGTGCCGAGGGTTTTGAGCGCTAATAGCTCAAAAGATGCATCTGCACCCTCATAGGCATAACCCACTGCTTCGCGTTCCTTCAGGATAGAAATCAACGTATCAAGTTTTGGGTCTGATTTATCAACGCGCACCCCGCGCCGTTCCAATGCATCAATAAAGTTAGACTTGCCGCCTTGATCAGACACCATCACCTTGCGCAAATTGCCAACGCTTTCTGGCGGCACATGCTCATAGGTCTTTGGATCTTTCAGCAAGGCAGACGCGTGAATACCAGCCTTTGTCGCAAATGCGGACGCGCCAACAAATGGCGATTGCGCTTCAGGAGAACGATTAAGCAATTCATCAAAAGCGCGAGAAATTTCAGTCAGTTTCTTAAGCTGATCTTCTTTTATGCCCAGTTCAACTTGCTCGGCATAATAGGGTTTAAGCATTAATGTCGGGATCAATGTGACCAGATTAGCATTGCCACAACGCTCGCCAATACCGTTAAGTGTGCCTTGGATCTGGCAAACACCTGCTTCCACCGCAGCCAGTGAATTTGCCACCGCTTGGCCCGTATCATTATGTGCATGAATTCCCAAATGATCACCTGGAACACCAGCTTCGATGAGTTTTGTAACTATCTCGGCAACTTCATTGGGTTGTGTGCCACCATTGGTGTCGCACAGAACAATCCAGCGCGCGCCACTGTCATATGCAGTTTTCGCACAAGCCAATGCGTATTCCGGGTTAGCCTTAAATCCATCAAAGAAATGTTCGCAATCGACCATCGGTTCTTTACCAGCATCAATTGTTGCCTTGACACTTTCTTGAATGGTTTCAAGATTTTCTTCATTGGTGCAACCCAAGGCCACACGCACATGATAGTCCCAGGATTTGGCGACAAAACAAACGGATTGACCAGCTGCTTGCACAAGAGCAGCGAGCCCCGGGTCGTTGGAGGCTGAAATGCCTGCGCGCTTTGTCATCCCAAATGCAACAAAGGCTGCATTTTTAGTGCGCTGCTTTTGAAAGAAAGCGGTATCCGTGGGATTAGCTCCAGGATATCCACCTTCAATATAATCCACGCCAAGCTCATCAAGCATATTGGCGATGCTGATTTTATCCTCAAGCGAGAAATCGATACCGGGGGTCTGCTGTCCATCCCGCAACGTTGTATCGAATAAATAGAGCCTCCGCTTACTCACCGCGCCATCTCCCAATTTGTCACGCGTTCACCCGTTTCCGGATCTTTGCCATCTTTGAGCACAACGCCCATAGATTTCAATTCATCACGAATAAGGTCCGCCTGCGCCCAGTCTTTATCGGCAAGGCACGTAAGACGTTGCGCGATTTTCTCCTCAATATCAGATGAAGCATCTTCTGATACTTCTTCTGCCACTGGCAACAACCCGAGCAAATCAGCACTTGCAGCAAATGTAGCGGCGGCTTCATCGCATTCATGCGCTTTGCCAGCCAATGTATGAATGGCTTGAATAGCATTGACGGTGTTTAAATCATCAAGGAGCGCGTCCATCACAGTTGGTGCCACATCGCCACCTTTGTTTTCAACGGTCGGCCATTTTTTCCAAATCGCCTCAGCTTCTTCCAAACGCTTGACAGAAAAATCAATCGGCTCGCGATAATGCGTCATGAGCATTGCAAGTTTGAGCACCTGGCCTGACCATTTGCGTCCGCCAAATTTGTCACTCGTCATCAGCTCTGTGATGGTGACAAAATTACCATCAGACTTCGACATTTTGCGGCCTTCAAGCTGCAAGAAACCATTATGCATCCATGTATGGGCCATTTTGTCTTCGCCATGCGCACAGCAAGACTGGGCAATCTCATTTTCATGATGCGGAAAGATCAAATCTAGTCCACCACCATGAATATCAAAGACCTCGCCCAAATGTTCACGCGCCATCACCGAACATTCAATATGCCAACCCGGGCGACCTTTAATGTTTTGCGTCTTACCATCCTGGGTAAACTCAGCGTCCCAACCAGGTTCAGATTCCGACGATTCTTTCCA
>JAHDFS010000146.1:6617-7869 GCA_020628035.1 Rhizobiaceae bacterium | reverse complement strand
CATCATATTCTGAGGTGTTATGAATATGACTGTCAGTGAAGACCTGCGCTATATGGCGCAAGATGAAATGAATTGCAACAACAAAATGTCAAGAAATTCGTCGAAATTGAAGTTTTCTAATTTTGATGAAAATTTATCGCCGCTTACTCGAATTTAGTTCCGGTTTTAAGCGGCCGAAAATGCAGCGCTAAGCAATGGTTTAATCTTGCTTGTTGGCAAAAGCTCCAATAACTAGTATATATGAATACATCATTTGAATTGAATGATGTTAGAAACCCAGAAAGTTGAAAAATGCCACGCCCGAAAAAGTCGGAAGATAAGACAGATCTGTCGGATTTGTTGTCCGAGCATCAGATTGATCGCTCGCGCGCGATCGGCGGGCAGGTTTATGATTTATTGCGCCTGTTTATCATTTTGGATCAGCTTAAACCTGGTATGCAGATTAACGAGTTGGACATCGCTAAATGGCTGGGCGTGAGCCGAACGCCTGTTCGGGAGGCTTATCAACGTCTGATGAGCGATGGGTTGGTTATCACCCAGCCCAAAGTCGGGTCGGTGGTTTCATCCATTGATCATAAACGCATTAAAGAGGGCATTATTATCCGCCGCGCGCTTGAACGGGAAGTTGTACGTTTAATTTGTGAAAACGATGTCGATCTGGACCGATTTTCAGCCAATCTTGCCTTGCAAAAGGTGGCTGTCTCCCAGTCAGACGCTATTGAATTTTTTAAGCAGGATGAAGCCTTCCATTTAATGCTCGCAGATCTTGCTGGCATACCGACTGCCTGGAAAATGGCACAGTCGGTAAAGGCGCATATCGATCGCGCGCGTATTCGCGTTACCAGCAATTTACCAGATCGCATAAATCAAGCCTTTGATGAACATCTAAAGCTTATTGATGCATTAAAGCATAAACAATCAGACACAGCGCTTGATCTCATCAGTCAACATATTGAAGCTATATTTAGTGATGTTGATAAAATTACACCTGAAAATTTGAACATATGAAACTTTTAAATCAACATTTTAAGGCGCCAAAGGGCGTATCAAAACTTAGCTACCAGCCAGAAGATCATGGCGTGGGTATTGTTCATTTTGGGCCTGGAGCGTTTCATCGCGCGCATCAAGCTTATTATACACATAAGGTCTTATCTGACTTTGGTGGTGACTGGCGTATTTTGGCGGTGAGTTTGAAAAGCACTCAGACAGTGGATGATTTAAATGCGCAGGATGGTCGATATTCGCTCTTAAT
>JAHDFS010000146.1:0-6517 GCA_020628035.1 Rhizobiaceae bacterium | reverse complement strand
TGTGTTGCGATAATCTGCCTCATAATGGTGATCTGGTGCGTTCAGGCGTGTTGGATTTTTCCAATAAAATAGATCCGGAATTGGCGCAGTGGATATCCGAGCATGGATGTTTTCCCAATACAATGGTGGATCGCATTACACCTGCGGCAACACCCGAACTTTTGGACAATGTTTCAAGTATGCTCCAAGTTGAAGACAAGCTGGCGATTGAAACAGAGCCCTTTACCCAATGGGTCATTGAAGACAAGTTCTGTGGACCGCGCCCTTTTTGGGAAAAAGTTGGCGCGCTTTTGGTCGATGATGTTGCGCCTTATGAGCATATGAAGCTTCGCATGCTCAATGGTGCGCATTCTTTAATTGCTTATCTTGGTCATGTTCATGGCTGTAAATATGTGCGAGACGCTATGGCGCATCCACATATTCAACCCCTAGTGTTGAACCATTTTAACGCCGCTTTGCGAACGCTGGCTCCGCTGCCTGGTGTGGATTTTAATGAATATGCTAAACAGTTGGCCGAGCGATTTGAAAATCCAAATATTGCGCATGAAACGTATCAAATCGCGATGGATGGGACACAAAAACTGCCTCAACGCATCTTCTCTCCAGCTATTGACGCCCTCAAACTAGGTCAAGTGATTGATAGTTTTGCATTAGCGACGGCTGCTTGGATGTTTTATTGTTATGTGGGGGTAAATGGACAATCAGCAAGTGGACTTGGTCCTTACGCGTTGCGCGATCCGAGAGAAGCGGAGATCAAAAATGCGCTTGAAAGTGTGGGACCTGATGCAGTTGCTCTTCGAAATGCGCTGTTTGGATTGTCTGATTTTTTACCTAAGGAACTCGCTGAGAGTGAAGCATGGAGCGATCAGGTGACGTTAAAACTCGCATGTTTGCTGGCTGGTGAATTGGACCAACTTGCCGGTTAGATCCGCAATTGGTTGAGAATATATTTTAAGAACGAATTTGAAAGATTATTTATGAAGATTGCATGTATAGGCGAAGCCATGGTTGAATTGTCGGTGGATCCTTCCGGTCGCAATGCGGCAGTGGGCTATGCCGGGGATACACTCAACACCGCCATTTATTTAAAGCGAAATTTAGGAGCGGAAGGCGAGGTATTTTTCACCAGTGTTTTAGGACAGGACCAATTCTCTGATTGGATGTTAAATTACATCGAAAATGAAGACATTAATTCAACCACGATTTCTAAACATGCATCATTATTACCGGGAATTTATTCCATCTCCAAAAATGATGATGGCGATCGAACCTTTACTTATTGGCGGGAAAATTCAGCCGCAAGGACATTGTTTCAATCGTCTGATAAAACCATTGATTTTAAGTTTCTTGAGGAAATGGATGTTGTTTATTTCAGCGCAATAACGCTCGCGATTTTACCCGAACATGTGGTGAAAGCATTTTTTGATTGGCTGAAGGTGTTCCGCGCAAATGGTGGCAAAGTTGCCTTTGATTCCAATTATCGCCCTCGTTTGTGGCAAAGTCGGCAGCAGGCATTAGACCTCGTTGAGGAAGCTTGGCAATTAACAGATATCGCTGTGCCATCAATCGATGACGAAATGGAACTGTTTGAAGATCAGGATGAAGATGCGCTTGTTCAAAGGTTTCAATCTTACAATATTTCAGATGTGCTGATTAAACGCGGAGACCGCGGACCGATTGCTTTGATCAATGGTCAGATGCTTTATCCAGATATCGATTTCCCCGCAGCACGCAATGTGGTAGACACCACGGCGGCCGGCGATAGTTTTAATGGTGGATTTTTAGCAAGCTTCCTTAGCGGGGCAGCAATCGAACAATCCATGCTCGCTGGTCATAATATGGCGATGAAAGTGATTGCACATCAAGGTGCAATCATCGATAAATCTCATATGTGATTTGTAAAGTGAGATAAAATAGTGAGCGACGTGAAATCAAAACAAGATTTGTTTAACGCATTGGATGAATTGGGTATCGAATATAAGAATTTTGATCATGAGCCGGTCTTTACTGTTGAAGAATCAGTATCCCTGCGAGACGATATCCCCGGTGGTCACACCAAGAACCTGTTTCTTAAAGATAAGAAGAGCAACTACTTTTTGGTGACTTTGGAAGAAGATGCAGTCGTTGATTTGAAAGTCATTCACACAATAATCGGCGCGAAGGGTCGCGTGTCATTTGGCAAGCCTGATAAGCTGATGGAATATTTGGGTGTGGCTCCGGGATCGGTTACAGCACTATCTGTGATCAACGATACGCAATCAAATGTGACAATGGTGATTGATGCACCGCTTCTGGAGCATGATATTATCAATTGTCATCCGCTTATAAATGATGCAACAACCTCGCTGTCGCGCGATGATTTGGTAAAATTTGCGAAACATTTCGGTCATGACCCTTTAATTATAAAAGTTTCGCAATAAATCTATAGAAGAAGATACCTCACGCAGATCAGCGATCTGTGATATAGATCTTTGCTTTAATTGGATGGAATAAAAATATGAACGATGAAGATAACCCTTACGCTTACAGTTCTGGCGCGCAATATCAGGGGTCTGCATCATATGGCACAAGCACCATGACAACAGATGCGCAAACGCCGTCTTCTCCGGCTATGCCAAGTTCTGCTCCTGCGCCAACAGGCGAATTGATAAAAGACACAACTTTGAATGACTTTAAAGTGGATGTGATTGATCAGTCTGAACATCAGCCAGTGATTGTTGATTTTTGGGCGCCGTGGTGCGGGCCATGCCGGCAGCTAACGCCAATCATTGAAAAAGCGGTTCAAGATGCTGGTGGTGCGGTGAGGCTTGTCAAAATGGATATTGAGAAATATCCCGATATCGCCAATCAAATGGGTGTTCAATCTATCCCGGCTGTTGTTGCCTTTTCAAAGGGGCAGCCTGTTGATGGGTTTATGGGCGTGCAGCCTGAAGGCCAGATTAAAGAGTTTATTGCAAAGCTTGCCGCAGCAAATCCGCAAAATGACATGCAGGAACAGATTGAGCAGGTTTTAGATGCCGGCGATGCAGCGCTTGCAAACGGTGATTTTGAGCAAGCAGCACAAGCCTTTTCTATGGTGATGCAACATGACAGAGGTAATAAACGAGCGGTTGCTGGTATTGTCGATTGCATGTTGGAAACTGGCCGTGTTGATCAGGCGGCAGCGCTTTTGGAGAAACTGCCTGAGGATGACAAAAAGGCTGTTGAAATTTCTGGTGCCATAAAGCGCGTTGAAATGGCGCAAGAGGTTGCCAAACTTGGCGATCCAAACACATTGCAAGCTCGTATTGATAGTAATGAAAACGATCACGAAGCGCGTGCTGACTTAGCTAAGATTTTTGCAGCGCAAGGCAAGCGTGATGAAGCGGTTGATGCACTTATTACAATCATGCGCAAAGATCGTGAATGGCAAGAAGATGGAGCACGGAAAATGCTTTTGGACTTCTTTGAAGCCTGGGGGCCTGCAGATCCTGCGAGTTCATCAGGACGTCGCAAGCTTTCGTCCATCTTGTTTTCATAACACTTATTCGGTGATGCCTCTTGTGTCACCGTTCTGACAGCCTATCATGTGAAAAGCTGTTTGTGCGAAAGGCGTAAGATATGCAAGTTGGTAATAAGCATTACATTAAGGAGAGCGATCTTCCCAAAGAGGCAAGATTGTTTCCACTATCAGGCGCGCTCTTATTGCCTGGCAGTGTTATGCCGCTGAATATTTTTGAGCCGCGTTACCTTGAATTGCTTGATGATGCGCTCGCAAGTGATCGCTTGGTTGCCATGGTGCAGCCGAATTTTCTTAATAAGCCAAATGTGCCAGTTGAAGATCTATGCAGCGTTGGCACATTGGGACGGATAATTTCACTCGCAGAATCTGGCGATGGGCGCTATCTAATTTCTTTGGGCGGTGTGTGCCGGTTCAGAATAAAAGAAGAGCTGAATGTGAAGTCACCCTATCGGGTAGCCAAAATCACACCTTTTATGACTGATATTGAGGACAAAGACTTAGAGATGCCTGAGGCAAAAGTCGAATTGCTTCAGCATATGCGAAACTATGTGGAAGAAAACAATATCGAAGTGGACTACGAAGATATTGAGCAATTGCAAGTTTCGGATCTTGTTAACTTGTTGTCCGGTTTATTGCCATTTGATGTGACAGAAAAACAAGCATTGTTGGAAGCTGACTTTGAGGTCCGAGTTCAAACGCTTATCGCTCTTTTAGAGATGGGTTTTTCAAATGATGCATCCGATTCCAAGCAAACGGTGCAATAGGTCAGTTTTATGAGCGAGAGAAAACAAAAGCATCCAGAGATTGATCCGCAATTGTTGCAATTGCTGGTCTGCCCTTTAACCAAAGGGCCTTTGTCTTATGACAAGGAAGCGTCTGAGCTGATTTCTGAAAAAGCGAAGTTAGCTTATCCGGTACGCGATTGCATTCCCATCATGCTGGTTTCAGAAGCTCGACAATTATAGCCCACTTAAATCATCGTTCCTTTTAACAGTTTTGGCCCGGATTGGTTTTGCAGTCCGGCAGCCTGTTCGATGAAATAGTTTTTAAGCTTCGGCATGCGATCTACCAAGCCAAGGCCCAGATCTCTTAGGTGGCGAATTGGCGCGATGTCGTTTGAGAATAATCTGTTGAGCACATCGGTTGTCACGCCCATTTGAACTGTGTCAAACCGGCGCCACATCTGATAGCGTTCAAGCGTCGTTTTGGATCCAAAATCGAGCCCTAAGCGATCAGCATCGACAATGGTTTCAGCTAAAGCTGCGGCGCCTTTAAATCCTAAATTTAGGCCCTGTCCTGCAATAGGGTGGATACCATGCGCTGCGTCGCCAACAAGTGCCAAACGGTTCTGCACATAATCACGAGCAAGGGTTAGGCCAAGCGGGAAGGCTTTTCGTCCCCCTTCGACGCTGAGCTCACCCAGCTTGTGGCCAAACCGGCGTTCCAGCTCCATTTCAAAGACTAGATCATCGCTCTCTACCAGCTTATTGGCTTCTTCGGTCTTTTCCGTCCAGACAAGGGATGAACGATTGCCTGTCAGAGGCAATATCGCGAAAGGACCACTTGGCAGGAAGTGCTCTTCAGCCATGCCATGATGTTCACGTTCATGGGCAACAGTTGTCACAATACCAGATTGACCATATTGCCAGCGCATCGTTTTGATGCCTGCCATTTTGCGAATGCGTGAATTAACGCCGTCCGCAGCAATGAGCAGCTTGGCTGTAATTTGATCGCCATTTGCCAGCGAGACAGTGGCTTGGCTATCTGTTCTGGAAAAATCAGTGACTGGGCTACTTTGAAGAATAGGGATTTCAAGTTCATCAGCTTTGCCGCGCAGGGCAGTGACCATAGAAAGGTTTGGGATCATATGCGCAAATGGGCGATCCCCGTCAACGGTGCCATCAAAATTTAAGAAAACCGGACGAATGGGATCATTTACTTCAGAATCGGTAACAATCATTTTATTGATCGCTTGCGCATCAGGTACAATCTGTTCCCACAAACCAAGCGCTGTCAGCATATTTTCTGCCGCAACCGCAATGGCAGATGCGCGGGTGTCATTTTTCCAAACATCTTTTGGAGCGGCATCAACAATAATGATGTTGAGATGTGGTGAAGCAGCTTTGATCGAAACAGCCGTTGCCAGTCCGACATAACCTGCTCCGGCAACTAGAATATCAACCTGTTTGTTTGTATTTGCCATGTTTCACTCTCCAAATTTGGTCGCTTTAAAGCAAATGACCAATTGCAAAAACAGCATGTTCTGAGATTGCAATTTAAGCGCAGTATATCGTAAGTCTGTCAGAGTTCGAAATTAATTTGTGGGTTCATAATGTCGCGCGACCGTTCTGCAACAATGACAAAATTCCTAAATTGTCTCAATCTGGAAAATCAAACGGAAACTGAGTTTTTGGGTCATACGCCCGACTTTGGTTGGCGACGTATTTTTGGCGGTCAGTTTATTGCGCAATCCATTGTTGCTGCACAGAGAACGGTTTCAAAAGATAAGGTCATTCATTCTCAACATTGTTATTTTTTGCGACCGGGGGATCCTGATGTGCCCATTCAATATCGCGTCATAAAGGTGCGAGACGGTGCTAGCTTTAGTATGCGCATTGTTGAGGGCTATCAAATTGATCGGCAGGTCTTTACGATGCAATGCTCCTTCCAGCGTGTGGAAGAGGGGTTATCGCATCAATCTGCTATGCCAGATGTGACGCCACCTGAGGCGTTGGATTTTCTAGATCAACTTAATAAATCTGCTGATGAAGTGGTTCGTCCGCTCAAGGCTTATATTGATAAAGAGCGACCATTTGAATTCCGTCCTGTTTCTACGGAGCGGTATTTGAACAGTCATGCGCTTGAACCGCATCAGTCTGTTTGGCTCAAACTTGTGGGGCCGGTGAATGAGGCGGTCCACGCAGAATATGATACGGCAATGCTCGCTTATATTTCAGATGCTTTGTTGATTGATACAGCGCTATTTCCGCATTCAACCAATATATTTGATGGCAG
>JAHDFS010000145.1 GCA_020628035.1 Rhizobiaceae bacterium | reverse complement strand
GGACCAGAGGGTCGGAGGTTCGAATCCTCTCGCTCCGACCAGCAACAAGAATAATCTCTCCTTGAAAATTAGAATTATCTTTTGCTGGTCGTCCAAAAAGCGAATGACTTGATCTGATTTGTTTTCTCCCTTGTTTGAATTCTGTCGATGCAGCATCCGCTGCATATTTCGCACCTAAACGTTCAATTCGTTGACCTTGATTGATCTTTGTTGGTATGCCTTTGAGGCTGCGTGGCAGATGTCCACGGCCATAATAGCCATCATGAAGGAAACGAGATGAAATATGGTGTTCATGCCGGATTATGGCAGGCGCACGAAGCTGATGAGATTATCAAGGTCTTAGGGTGCGTTGCAGACAATGGTTTTGACGGCATTGAAGTGCCTTTGCATGGCTTAACCGACGAAAAAGCCCTCGCCTTGGGAAAGGCAATCAAAGAGCATGGGTTAGAGGTGACCTGCACCCATGGCTTATCACCTGAGAATGACATTTCATCCGCTGACAAACATATCCGCCAAAAAGCACTTGCGCATCTAAAATGGGCGATCCAAACAGCTTCATTAATTGGGTCTGACTTGCTGTGCGGTCCAATTTTTGCGCCTTGGAAAGTGTTTGAACCTGACGATAAAACCGCGCGGGCGCAACGATCCGCAGATGCACTTGGTGAATTAGAACGTGATCTACAGGAATTAAACGTGACCCTTGGTTTGGAAGCGCTCAACCGGTTTGAAACGGACCTGGTCAACACAGCTGAGGAAGCAATGCATCTGGCAAAGACAACGGGCAGCGATAGGATCGGAATTCTGCTCGATACTTTCCATCTCAATATTGAAGAAAAAAACATAAAAACAGCGATTACCAATGCGTCTGACAAACTCGTGCATTTTCATATCTCTGATAATGATCGCGGCGTTCCAGGATCAGGTCATGTGTCATGGCACGAGGTGAAGGATGCGCTGGATGAAATTAATTATGATGGTTGGATTGTCGCTGAAATGTTTGTCACGGCAAACGGGCCGATCAGTGCTGATCTGAATATCTGGCGCGATATTGAACCAAATGCGACCCATGCATGCAAAGAGGCGCTGACATTTATGAAGAGCACGTTTGGATAAGATAACCACAAATGTTCTGATTTGTTGCAAACATTACAAAATTATGTGCCAGATTATCAGATCAAGTAAGGTGAGGAGAAACCTATATGAGTTCAGTTGCCATTGGCATCATTGGTTGCGGTGTCATTTCTGACGCCTATTTAAAGGCAGCAAGCCAGTTTCCAGTGATCAGGATTGTTGCGTGCGCGGATATCAATCCCGATGCCGCATCACAAAAAGCAAATGAATATGGGATTAAAGCGCTCACAGTCGACGCGATTTTGGCCGATCCAGATATAGATATTATTTTGAACTTAACGACCCCACAATTTCATGTTGAGGTTGGCGTTAAATGCCTTATGGCAGGCAAGCATGTTTATTCCGAAAAGCCATTGGCGATCAATCTAGAGGAAGCATCCCAGTTGGTTAATTTGGCGAAAGAAAAAAATCTCAGAGTGGGGTGTGCACCCGATACGTTTTTGGGTGGCGCACATCAAACCGCTCGAAAAATATTGGATCGCGGCCAAATTGGAGAAGTTGTTGCAGGAACAGCTTTTTTAATGCTGCCCGGTCATGAAGCTTGGCACCCGAATCCAGATTTTTATTACCAAATCGGCGGCGGGCCATTGTTTGATATGGGCCCATATTATCTCACCTCGCTGATTAATATGATTGGGCCCATTAGCAGCGTGACCGCAATGTCTAAACGCTCATACGATAAAAGGACAATCCATTCTGGCGCGCGCAAAGGTGATGAATTTACGGTCGATGTCGATACGCACATTTCCGCTATCCTGCGATTTAAGAACAATGCAATTGTCACCTTAACCACCAGTTTTGATGTGCAAAAACATGCTCATTCACCGATAGAATTATATGGTACATCCGGATCCATGCTGGTGAGCGATCCCAATAAGTTTGATGGTGTTATTCAGATTTCTCATCACAATGGTGATTGGCAAGATATTGAACAATCACATATTTATGGTGATGGAGACTACCGGATTTTAGGACTTGCAGATATGGCGCAAGGCATCTTGTCGGATCGTGCGCATCGGGCAAGTCTAGAATTGTCGCTTCATGTGCTTGAAACGATGGAAGCCATTATGACATCGGCTGCGCAAAAACAAGAGATTATGACGCAATATCAATGTGATAAACCGCTGGCGCTTCCAGACAATCTATCATTTGGTCAACTCGATTAGGAATTTACTATGACACAGAAAACAGCACTTATTTCCTGGGGAGGCTGGGATGGACATACTCCCGAACGCAGCGCAAATATTGTGAAAGACATTCTCGAGAAACACGATTTTAAGGTCATGGTTGAAACGGGTACTGAGCCTTTTGCAAACCCGAATTTGGGTAATTTTGATCTGATAGTTCCGATTATCACAATGTCCAAAATTGAGGAAGCAGAGCTTAAAAATTTGCTACAAGCTGTTCGCGGTGGAACCGGGCTGGCCGGCTTTCATGGATCGATGTGTGACAGCTTCAGAAACGAGCCCGATTATCAATTTATGACCGGAGGGCAGTGGGTTGCCCATCCTGGCGATATCATTGATTACACCGTCAATATTACAAAGCCAGAAGACCCAATTATGAGCGGAATATCAGATTTTCCTTACACATCAGAGCAATATTATATGCATGTTGATCCGCTCAATGAGGTTTTGGCGACAACGACATTTAAAGGCACGGAGTTTGAAGAGATAAACGGAGTTTCGATCCCAGTGGTTTGGAAGCGATCCTATGGGGCGGGCAAGGTGTTCTATAGTGCCCTTGGTCATACTGCAGATGAGTTTGCTGTGCCGCAAATGAAAACCATATTTGAACGCGGTGCGCTTTGGGCTGCGCGCAAGTAGCGGCAAAAGATGTAGAATGATTGCAAAAGACACTTGATTGTTTCTGATGAATCCCAGTATAGACGGATAAATCGTAATGTGTTGCGGGGAAGCTGCAACAGAACCTGGTGTTGCTAAATAGCTCATATCAAGAAAGGTTTTTAAAAAAATGCCATCTGATACTCAAAGCTCAGCACGAACAGCGAAAATTTATCAGCCAACCAAAAACGCGATGCAGTCTGGCAAAGCTAAGACACGAAAATGGTTGCTGGAGTTTGATCGCGTGTCAGCCAGAACGATTGATCCAATCATGGGTTATACGACAAGTTCTGATACGCAAACCCAAGTCGTTTTAAGCTTCGATAGCAAAGAAGATGCCGTTGCCTATGCAGAGCGAGAAGGCATTTCCTATCGTGTTTTAACAGTCAACAAACCTAAGCGCCGTCAAATGTCCTATACGGATAATTTCAAATATGACCGGCCACAGCCTTGGACACACTAGGGTTCATGGCAAAATTGGTCCCGTAGCTCAACTGGATAGAGCACCTGCCTTCTAAGCAGGTTGTTGCAGGTTCGAGTCCTGCCGGGATCGCCATTTTTCACTTTCTCCGTGAGTAAAGCCTGCGTTCAATCGTATTTTCAATCAGTTTTTAGTATCAATTGTGACACAATTGTATTAGATTTCTTACAGCGAGGCGAATATATGAAACACCAAAAGCCTGACTGTCTGGTTGATCTTGAACGAGCTATTAATAAGCTCGACTTCTATAGATTATTCAAATGTTTATGCGTTAATTACGATCTTGATCTACTAGCTCTTTTTGACATGAATAATTGGCCTGAAGAAGCGTCAATCGAATCATTAATGGTGGTTGTGAACCGCGAAGATTCAAATTTGGTGGATTTAGACGTCGTTTCTATCGCTGAAAATAACGTTATTTTTCAGAATATTCGTGATGAAATCCTCCATAAATTTTGGGACAATAAAACGGTTTGTGAGCATATATCTTTTTGCGGTGACGTATCCTCAACAGTTGGGATTTCAATTCCGCTGCATACCCCAAATGGCCGACATTTCGGGTTTTGGCTTGCGCTTCCCAAATCTGTTTCAGATAAGATTGATCACGACCAGCTGGTCTATGATTGCAAGCTTGTGTTCCAAAGCTTTTTCAATCAGATAATTTTGCCCGATTCCATGCCGATTATTTCACCTAGGGAGCTTGAAGTTATTCGCTGGAGCTCTGAAGGTAAAACATCTGTCGAAATTGCCATAATTTTGGGATTATCTGAGCATACTATCAATTCATATACGACAAAAATATTGCAGAAACTCCAAGTTGTTAATCGCGCCCAAATGGTGGCTACTGCCATTCGCATGGGGCTGATCAAATGATACAGTTTTGGAAATTAAGATCGGGAGGACATTGATGAACAGCGTTGTGGAGGAGGTCGAAACAATCACCATTCTTTTTGTGGATGACAACCCGGACGAATTTGTGCTTATGGAATGGCTGGTTAAGGGTGGCGCTGATCAGAACACTGAACTGGTGTGCGTGACTGATATCGAAAGCGCTTGTAAAGTCTTAGAAGAGAAAAATATTTCTATGATTCTTCTCGATAACAAGCTTCACCTGAATGATGATTTCAGAACGTCTGTTCCTGTTCTGCGATCCAAAGCCTTCACCGGTCCTATTGGAATTGTGTCCTCAAGCATTGAGCCCGAATATTTCCAAGAATTTGAGCAATATGGCGCTGATTTCCGCATAGGCAAGAACGAACTAGATCGTAATGCGATTGGATTTATCATTGATGAATTTGCGAAAAAAGACATCAAGATTTCAGATGATTAAAACTATGCGTAAGTCGTAAAAGGCGGATTAAACTTGGAGAGCTGTGTGGGTGAAATGCTCGATGAAATGAGTCTGACTTTTTTCAATTCAGCACCAAACCCTGGGTTTTTGGTGGATGAAGCCGACCAGATTTCATTAATTAATACCGCGGCAGCCAACAAGCTTGGATTGGAACTGGAAAATGTCGCAGGTATTGTGTTTCACAAATTATTTCCCAAGGTTGCAGTTCAAAACAACGAAAAGTTGGATGCTGTCACTGGTGCCTTGATTGAGAAAGATCCGTGTTGTGAACAACAGCGCATATTGGTCTCGTTACCCTCTATCCCTTCATTTAAAACGGTGATCAGTAAAAGTGACGTCATCACCTGCAAAGATGGTGTTGGCCGTCGCATTGTTTATTTGAGCGATCATGGACAAGTTGAAAAGCTCGAGGAGAGTTATGAAAACTCTCTTACGCTATTAAACGCTGCGCTGTCGGCTATACCTGAAGGCTTTGCGATTTACGATGATGAGGATCGATTGCAGGTGTTCAACCAAGGTTATCTGGATGTTTATCCTGATTCTGTGGATGCCATGAAAATCGGTACACGGTTTGAGGATATCTTAAAATATGGCTTAGAGCAGGGCCAATATGAGGAAGCAGGTTTTACCGAAGAAAGTCGCGCTGCATGGCTGAAAGAGCGATTAAGGAATCACTTCAATCCAACAGCTCCGCTTGTACAGCACCTAAAGGATGGTCGATATATCCGGGTCGATGAACGCGTATTAGATGATGGTCATATTGTTGGAATCAGAAGCAATATTACCGAATTGATGGAAACCAAGTCGCTGGCCGAATCGCTTGGAAATGCGCTTGATAACATCGCAGCTCCAGTTGCGTTTATTGATATTAAAACGAAGAGAATTTTATATGGGAACACTGCGTTTTTGAACAATTTGCAATATGCGCCTGATGAGATCACGCAGCTGACCTTGATGGACATCAATCACAACGCAAACGCAGAAAAGATTGATGAATTTATTGAGAAGATTGTCAAAAACAGGGGTGTTGTCCAGCAATCTCGTTCGCAGCATGTGCGCAAGGACGGCACTGTTTATCCCTGTGTGGTCAATAGCATTTGCGAGAAGGGCGATGACCCGAAACGAATCCTTGCTTTTGTTGAAGATGAAAGTATCGAGCGCGAAATCCGCGAAGAGCTGGATTATCGCAGGGTGCAGCAGGAAACATTTATCGAAAACCTTCCGGTTTTCATCACGCGCTCGGACTTAGATACAACCATCAGATTCGCAAATGAGTTTTATTGTGACTTTTTTGGCCGGGATATTTCGGAAATTATCGGTGTCAAATATACTGATTTCATTCACAAAGATGAAATTGTTGAAAATGTTGTGAAATCCATGGCGAGTTTGACCGAAGACGCGCCGGTTCACACATTTGAGCAAGAAATGCTCTCCAGTGATGGACGTATTAGAACTGTACTTTGGACTAATCGGATTGTTTTCAAAGATGATGAACCGCACGAAGTTGTGTCAGTTGGACGCGATATTACCGATTCGAAATTAGCAAAAGCTCAGATCGAGGAACAGGCACATGCGCTCACCTTGCGCAATCAGGCGCTTGAACAGTTTGCCGGGATTGTGTCGCACGATTTGCGTTCTCCACTTCGTCATATAAGGCTGTTTGGTGAGATGCTCATGGAAGAGCATGAGAGTGGGAATACCGAAAATTTAGGTGATTACATTCATCGCATCCGTTCAAGTATTTTCCGCATGGAACGCTTGATTTCCAGCCTGTTGGAGTTTTCTCAAGTTGCCTATAAGCAGGTCAATCGATCTATTTTCAACCTTAGCAGTGTTATTGATGAGGTTAAGGAGAATCTCGCAGAAGCTATTGAGCAATCTGGCGCGATGATTAAGATCTCAGATGATATCAAATTAAATTTAGATTATGTTTTGTTTGTCAGATTGATGCAGAACCTGATTGATAATGCAATCAAGTATCGAAAAGATGATCAAACACCACATATTGAAATAAATGCTGCTCTATCCGAAAAAGACACGGTATGCATTACCGTAGCTGATAACGGGATTGGCATAGCAAGCGAGCAAGCAAACCGCATTTTTAATGTATTCCAGCGACTTCATGTAGACGAAAAGAAGTATAAGGGTACTGGCATTGGACTTGCGCTTGTAAAGCGAATTGCCGAAGGACATAACGGAACAATTACATTGGATACGGATTATGCCGACGGCTCCAAATTTGTTTTGAATTTTCCTGTCATTGCCCCCTAGTATTATAGCCTTTGCAAAAATAGATTTGGACAATATTTTCAATGCAAGGTGAAGAATTCATCAGGTTTATGCGTGTGCGATGAAAGATTCTCACAAACAATTATTGCGCTCTTGCCAATAATGGTGATGTAAGTTGTAAAAACTGCTTTGCTGATGTGATAGGTAAAATCAATCAAAAAGCAGAGGCTTTTCATCGATGGCTTACAATTTTTAAATGATTTGCTTGTGTTTTACAACTTAATGCACGCCGGTATAGCGCCATTTTAAAGGCTTGGTAATTGGCTATATTTTCATCACGAACAGGTGGTTAAATATGCTTGGCTGTCCCGAAATCCTCTAAAATTATCCTAAGGTGCAGACTTGTAAATGCTGTGATCGATGGCAGCTCGATATACAATCTGTAGTGTTCTTGAGCAATTATTGATGGTTTTTCTTTCTAACAACAATGGCAATTTAGGTGTTGAATTGAACGTATACTTTTGCAAATACAGTTGAATGTTTTTTAGTCACCTACGGATAAATATTAGCCATCTTCATACTAGGTAAAATCAACCCATCTTCGCAAAATGGCTTAGTTGTGAAAACTACATAAAATTTTATCATTCCACCGCAAAATCTAATAAAAAATCCAAGCTTTTGGATATTTTGCGGAAGATTTGATCTTTTTCAAAAAAATACTTGACCAAAACGTCAAATCGCGTTGGTATGCACGTCACATATATTGCGGCCCGTTGAGGGAGAATACTTCGGGTCGTGTACAGTATGTGTGAGTACTCTCATCCTTACGATGAGCAATTGAATTGCACAGTACGTGCAACAGGGCAAAGAAAGTAAAAAAATGAAAAAAACACTATTAACTACGGTTATGGGAGCAGTAGCGGCGCTGGGCGTTT
>JAHDFS010000144.1:3005-7977 GCA_020628035.1 Rhizobiaceae bacterium | reverse complement strand
TGGATGTATGCGGGTGATTATCCTGTTGTGCATCTTGTTGAAGTTGAGCGCGATGATGCGGTGGGATCAGAAGCTTATTTAAAGCTCGAGCATTTTGCCTTTTCGGCGACGGATGAAGATGCGTTCAAAGCCCTCTTGGAAGAGCGCGGTATAGACTATCGCTGTGGCGAGCCGCCAAATGCTGGCATCCGCCAATATAATGTGTTTGATCCCGATGGTAATCACATCCATATCGATTTTGAGATTTAGACCATGGCGAAAACAGATCTACCCATTTTGGAGCAGCGCCGGATTGAGGCCAATATCATCAAGCCAATTTATGATGAAATGGCCGCCCGACTAGGCAAGGCTGAGGTTAACTCTATATTGCAAGCCGCAATCACTAAAGACTCCATCGAGCAAGCCGCTGCCTATGCTGAAAGCGAAGAGGGGGACGCCACCCTTCATAGTTTTCATGCATTATTGCCACAATGGAAAGCAGGTGGTGCGCTGGAAGTTGATATGCTCAAAGAAGATGAGCACGAAGTTCATTATAATGTCACACGCTGTAAATATGCTGAGATGTATCGCGAGATGGATTTGGCAGATATTGGTCATATCTTGTCTTGCGGCCGGGACGGTACCTTTTGCACGGGCTATAATCCCAAGATCAAGCTGGATCGAACACAGACCATAATGGAAGGCAAAAGCCATTGTGATTTTCGCTATCGCTGGGAAGATGATAGCGCTAGCTAGATAAGATCTTTTACTAATTTTACGTCATGGTTTTGATGGTTCCAACGGATCAATCCAGAAATGTGTTGATGTCTATTTACAAATTGTATGCAAATGTATACAATTTAGATATCTTTGATGACCCTCAAGTTAAAAACCCATGAATGATAAAATTTCTAACTCGGATCGCGCCTATCAAAAACTTTATGAAGCGATCCGATCTGGGCAATTGGCGCCCGGTACACGCATTCGAGAAACTGAGATAGCCGAGCTGGTTGGCCTTAGCCGGACGCCCGTGCGCGATGCCATTAAACGACTGGAAAATGATGGGCTGATTGAGCATCAACCGCGTATTGGCGCTGTTGTAAAATCCTTATCGCATCAGGAAGTCGTTGAGCTTTATGAGATGCGGGCTGTTTTGGAGCGTACAGCTGCATCCATGGCAGCTAAACATGCCTCAATGGCTGAAATTGAAGAGATGAAGGAGCTCAATTCAGCCATGTTGAAAGCCTCCGGTAATCCGCGTGAAGTTGCGCGGCTCAATGAGCTTTTCCATCGATGTATTTTTAATGCTGCGCGCAATCGCTTTTTGCTCGCTTCCTTTCAGTCTTTGTCCAATGCTCTGCTTGTTCTTGGCCCGACGACGCTTGAAGGTATTCCGCGTATCAAATCGGTCTGCGAAAAACATGATTTGATTATTGACGCGATGGAGGCGCGGGATGAAAAGCGTGCTGCTGAAGCCGCGGGTTCTCATATTGAATCATCGCTGATCTTCCGTTTAAAGGCCTTGCGCGAATGAAACGATATATAACTCTATCCATAGCGATCATTATCTCTTTAGGCGGCGCGATCAGCTTTTCATATCTCGGCATACCGTTACCCTTTTTGCTGGGGCCAATTTTCTTATGTTTGATAGCAGCGATTGCGCGCGTGCCCATGTCGGGCATTAAGCCTGTGTCGGATTCCATGCGCACCATATTGGGCGTTGCCATTGGCGCATCCATCACGCCGGAATTGTTTACCCGGCTTGATACGATGATTGGTAGCGTCGCCTTTGTACCTTTGATGTTAATTGTCATTGGTGTGGTGGGTGTTCCCTATTTTCGCTTTGCAGGTTTTGATAAGCCAACGAGTTTTTACGCAGCCATGCCCGGTGGTTTGCAGGATATGCTTGCGTTCGGTGAAGAGGCGGGCGGCGATGTGCGTGCATTGTCATTGATCCATGCGACACGTGTTTTGGTAATTGTCGCGGTGCTGCCGTTTTTCTTGCAGTTCTATCGAGATGTTGATCTGACGATCTCACCGGGAATTTCTGCACAGCAAACACCCATATCGCAAATGGCCATCATGCTGTTCTGTGCGGTTTTTGGCTGGTGGGGTGCAAGAAAGATCAAGCTCTTTGGCGCCAGCATCTTGGGTCCACTGATTGTTGCAATGACGTTGTCTTTGTCAGGTGTTCTTCAAGTCAGACCACCAACAGAAGCCATTCTTTTAGCGCAGTTTTTTATAGGGCTTGGTATTGGGGTTAAATATGTTGGGATCACCATGAAAGAGATCCGGCATGATATTACCGCAGCGATCGGATTTTGTGTTGTTCTGGCAATCATCAGTGGCATATTTATCGAAGTGATTTTGCTGCTGGGATTGGGCACAGATATCGATACGTTGTTATCCTTTGCACCAGGTGGCCAAGCGGAGATGGCGGTGATCGCCATTGTGGCTGGCGCAGATGTTGCCCATGTTGTGGCCCATCATCTCGTGCGGATTGTCATGGTCATTCTCGGCGCGCCTATTTTTGCGCGCTTCACAAAATAGCAGAACTTGAGTTTAGGCGACCGCCAGCTGAGAATATTCAACGCCGTCTTTGTTCATTTTCACAAACTGACCTTCGTCAATGGTTGTCCAATTGTCCATGGTGCCATCAAGTGGCTCTGATGCTAATGCGTGGCCGCCCGAAGTTAGATCACCAGAGGCATAAAGCGTTGGGCTTTTGCGGTCACTAGAACAGCGAAATCCATAAACGTTTTCACCGTCCGAAAATACACTGGCGATCCGGTTTGGATCACGGATTTTTTTACCCAAACCCTGCTGCGCTTCGCGGATTTTGGCAATTGTTGTTTCAATTGCTTTTTGCGGATCGGTTTGCAGTCCAAACTGTAGTGCCAGCAGGAAAAAAAGTTCAGAATCTGTCGTGCCTTTTCGATGATTATATAATTCATCGGACAAACTGGTCTCTAACCCACGACGAATACTTCCAAATTCGGCAATTTGTCCGTTATGGGCAAAAGACCAGTTTTTGAAAGTGAAAGGATGACAGTTTGAGCGTGTTGTTTCGCCAACCGTTGAAGCGCGTACATGGGCTAAAAACAGCCGCGATTTGATCATCCGGCAAAGGCTGGTTAAGTTACCGTCTGACCATGCGGGAAGCACATCACGATATAATCCAGGATGTATCTCGTCAGAATACCAGGCAATGCCAAACCCATCGCCGTTAACAGCTAGCTTTGCTTCATTGGCCTGCTGGCTTTGTTGGAGCAAGGAATGGCTGGGGAGAACGATGATCCGTTCCAGCGGAATATCTGGTCCCAGATAAGCAGTTAATCGACACATTAAATCGTATGTCCTTTAAATTGATGAGATACGAAGATTATGCCACATTAATCTGGGTTTTACCTCCCAAATTTTCCGATTATTTGGAAAACTGTGAGATGTTTACCCAGATTTTTCAGTTATGTGGGATATTTATATGATCAAGACTTGGGTTGCGTTGACATAATCTCAATTTCAGTTTTGTGCTTGAGATAGAATTCTGATTGATAGAATTCGTCGACAAGTGAGATTGGCATTTTAAATGATGTCTGCTCTGTTTGATCCTTAATTGTCAGTCTTTCCACATTATCGATCGCATTGGTGATCATGCCGCCGGCAATCGTATTGTTTGTGTCAGGGTCAATGAGAATGAATGACCCCGTTGTCTTGTTGTCGAAATAAGTGTCAAAGGCAATCCGAGTGGAAAAATCCAGCTGCACATTTGCAAGATCATTCAATGCGATCTTGTCAGATGCTTCCCAAGTGGCTGTTTCCAAATTTAATGTCTCTTCTGCGCTCACAGTGACATATTGTTTGCGCGTATTGGATTTTAACCAATATTGTTTGCCCGGCTGAACGCCATGATCTGTAAGTGCGATGAGCTGCGCTTTATAGGAATATTCAAGATTGGGTTTATCATCGTTTGAAACGATCATGTCTCCACGCGAAATATCGATCTGACGGTCGAGCACCAACGTCACTGCGTCTCCCTGAACACCGGCATTTCTAACGAGGTCAAATGTTACAATTTTACTGACATTTGCTTGCTCACCAGATGGCAGTACGGTGATTGGATCACCGGGTTTGATTGATCCTGCGGCAATGGTACCCTGATAGCCACGGAAACTTTCATCCGGTCTTGAAATGCGTTGCACTGGAAAGCGAAACCCCATCGAGCGCGGGTTTGATTTTGGCGCTAGTTCGAGCGTTTCTAAAAGGGTTTTTCCGTCATACCAAGGCATGTTTTTTGTTGCTGGGAAGGCAACATTTTCGCCATTGATCGCAGAGGTTGGGATGGCGGTAATTGATGTGAAATCAAATGATTTTGCCAGCGCTGTAAATTCAGCGCTGATTTCATCAAACCGTGCTTTGTCATAATCAATCAAGTCAATCTTATTGATGATGAGAACAACCTGCTTAATGCCCATTAACGAGACGACATTTGCGTGGCGGCGTGTTTGTTCCAAAATGCCTGAACGAGCATCGATGAGCAAAACTGCCAGATCAGCCGTTGATGCACCGGTCACCATGTTTTTGGTATATTGAGCATGGCCAGGCGTGTCAGCCACAATGAAGGATCTTTTCGGTGTTGAAAAATACCGGTAGGCCACATCAATGGTAATGCCTTGCTCTTGTTCGGCTTGCAGACCATCGAGCAGATTGGCAAATTCAAGTGAGCCGTCAGCATGACCAATCTGGCCCGGCTGCTTTTCAATCGCACCGATTTGATCGTCAAAGACGGCCTTTGTATCCCACAATAAGCGACCAATCAAAGTTGACTTGCCGTCATCCACGCTTCCGCATGTGATAAAGCGTAGGGGAATTGAATTTTTTGCAGCGGGTGACTTCGCGCTTTCAACGCTTGTTTGTCGTTCGGTTTCTGAAATTTTCTCAAGGGCGCTCATCAGAAATATCCTTCTCTCTTCTTCAGTTCCATGGAACCGGCTTT
>JAHDFS010000144.1:0-2905 GCA_020628035.1 Rhizobiaceae bacterium | reverse complement strand
GGGTGGTTAAACGGTGTGATGTTTTCCTCAGGGCCGCGTGGATTTGTGTAAGAGATGAGATCAAGACCGTATTCGGATATGATCTGATCGCGGAAAGCGATCATTTCGGTAAATTTCCATCCGGTATTTACATGTAAAAGCGGGAAGGGCACGGGACCTGGGTAAAACGCTTTACGTGCGAGATGTAACAAAACGGAGGAATCTTTACCCACAGAATAGAGCATGACGGGGTTTTGAAACTCGGCTGCGACTTCGCGGAAAATATAGATGGCTTCGTTCTCGAGCGCTTTTAAATGCGGATCGAGCGGGGTTTTTGTATTTGTATCAGTCATAATTTATTCGTTTACTTGAAGGATTTTTCTTTGATGGAGGCCGCATTCGCGTGAATTGTCGTTTTCCCACCACCAGCGGCCGGCGCGTTCGTCTTCGCCTGGTTTGATGGCGCGCGTACATGGTTCACAGCCAATGGATGGAAAGCCTTTATTGTGAAGCGGATTGATGGGAACATCATGTTTGGTAATCAGTTCATCCATCAATTGTGATGTAAGATCAGCAAGTGGATTGAATTTGAGAACTTGATATTTGTCCGACCATTCACAAAACGGTACATGCGCACGATTGTTGGATTGTTCTCGACGTAGACCGGTGATCCACGCATCAGCTGGGTTTAGTATCTGTTCAAGCGGAACAAGCTTACGAATGCGGCAGCATTCATGGCGCGCTTCAACACTTTCATAGAATCCGTTTGCACCAAAACTATCCTCGTAAGTTTTGACATTTTCATTGTCAGGAAGATATTCGTTGATCTTGGTTTGATATCTTTGTCGCGTCGTGTCTAAAAGTTCGATGGTTTGCGGAAATAATCGTCTCGTATTGATCGCAGCGATAGAAATATTATGCGATCCAGCATCAATGAGATGCGTGATCAACTGGTCCTCTTTGCCTAAGCTTGTTGTAAATGTTGCATTTTTGGTAGAATTATCAATAAATTCAATGCGTTGAGATAGATCTAATGCAGCAAGTTGCTGATCAAATTCAAGGGCGACCTGTTTGGATGACATGATTTTGGCTCTATTATTGTAGAATAATTGGCTCCATCATAAGTCTCATTTTTTAACTTTAAAGGTATTTTTTGCCAAATTTGATGCATTTAGAGGCATCTTATGATCGTGATAACCTTCGAACGGATATTCAGTTTGCGAAATATAAAATTAAACACTCAATTGCCTCTTGGGACAAAGATTGCTATGAGCACGTCATGAACTTATTAACGCAAAATCGGCAGGGAAAGATCATCCTAATTGATGATCATAAACGCTTGCCTTCACGTTTTTTGCTCGCTGTCACCAGCGCTGGGCGAGGAAATGGTTAGGTCTTTATAAGACTTCTCAACCGTTTTTAATCGCATTTCATATTTCAAGGACACTAAAATGACTGATACTCCACGCACTATGTATGACAAAATCTGGGACGACCATGTGGTTGAAACTCAGGATGATGGTACTTGCCTATTATATATTGACCGCCACCTTGTTCACGAAGTGACAAGTCCTCAGGCTTTTGAAGGTTTGCGCATGTCTGGCCGTAAAGTTCGTGCGCCTGAAAAAACGCTCGCTGTGGTGGATCACAATGTGCCGACAACAGCTGACCGCTATGAAGGTATTAAAAACGAAGAGAGCCGCATTCAGGTGGAAGCTCTGGCCAATAACTCATCTGAGTTTGGTGTTGAATATTTCAATGAAAGTGATGTCCGTCAGGGGATCGTTCACGTGGTAGGTCCTGAACAAGGCTTTACGCTTCCAGGTACGACAATTGTCTGTGGTGACAGCCATACATCAACACATGGTGCCTTTGGTGCTTTGGCACATGGTATCGGAACATCTGAAGTTGAGCATGTGCTTGCAACGCAAACTCTTATTCAGAAAAAAGCCAAAAACATGCTTGTGCGTGTAGATGGTCAATTGCCCGAAGGTGTAACTGCAAAAGACATCATTCTTGCGATCATCGGTGAGATCGGCACAGCTGGTGGGACCGGCTATGTGATCGAATTTGCCGGTGAAGCCATTCGTTCACTCTCTATGGAAGGTCGTATGACGATCTGTAATATGACAATTGAAGGCGGCGCGCGCGCTGGTTTGATTGCCCCTGATGAGACAACATATGAATATTTCAAAGACAAGCCCCGCGCACCAAAAGGTGAAGACTGGGATAATGCTTTAGAATATTGGAAAAAGCTCGCGTCTGATGAAGGCGCGCATTACGATAAGACAATCGTTTTGGATGCTGCGAATTTGCCGCCAATCGTATCTTGGGGTTCATCACCGGAAGACGTGATTTCTGTGGAAGGTGTAGTGCCAAATCCGGATGAGATTGAAGACGAGAATAAGCGTTCTTCTAAATGGCGTGCCCTTCAATATATGGGGCTTGAGCCTGGCACAAAGATCACAGATATTACAATTGATCGCGTCTTTATCGGTTCATGCACCAATGGCCGTATTGAAGATTTCCGCGCTGCAGCTGCGGTTGTTGAAGGCAAAAAGGTTGCCGACGGTGTGAATGCCATGATCGTTCCAGGTTCTGGTTTGGTCAAAGCCATGGCTGAAAAAGAAGGTTTGGATAAGATCTTTAAAGAGGCAGGCTTTGAATGGCGTGAGCCAGGTTGTTCTATGTGTTTGGCGATGAATGATGATCGCTTGAAGCCGGAAGAGCGCTGTGCATCAACATCCAACCGTAACTTTGAAGGACGTCAAGGCTTTAAAGGCAGAACACATCTTGTGTCACCTGCCATGGCAGCCGCTGCTGCGATTAACGGTCACTTTGTGGATGTCCGCAAAATCTAAGTTGTTTTACAGTTCAAATGGATTGAAACCGGATGGGTGCAAACCTGTCCGGTTTTTTTGTTCAA
>JAHDFS010000143.1:4596-8036 GCA_020628035.1 Rhizobiaceae bacterium | reverse complement strand
CAATCAGCACGTCCCAAAACGGCTCTGTGGCCACCCTTTTGATTGTTGCGTAAAATGGACGAATTCTTTTCTAGTCTTAGACTAAATCCTGTTTCATTTATGCGCCCAAATGAGCTACAAGAACTACCAATTAGAACTAAGTTGAAGGTCTCTTCAAATGAAAACACCCAAGGCAGCCGCTGTCATTTTAACATTCAATGAAGAGGTCAATATTGCCAACTCGGTCGCAAGCGCGTCCAAATTCTTTGAGACCGTTTATGTTCTGGATTCGCTCAGCTCTGATAATACTGTGCCTGTTGCAAAAGACGCGGGTGCGAAAATCTTTGAAAAAAGCTTCGAAGATTATGCATCACAACGCAACTATGCTCTGGAAAAGCTCAAGGATGATTATGATTGGGTGTTTTTTCTCGATGCGGATGAAGAGATTGACGATGAACTTGGCGAGAATATCGCGCAAACAACATCTGCAATGCCTGCAAAACCCGTCGCCTATGAAATGAGACGGATTAATCACTTTTTGGGAGCGCCGTTAAATTACACCGTCGGTCCAGATTATCAGACAAGATTGCTAGGTCGGTTTGAAACATTGGAATATTTCAGCAAAGTGCATGAACGGCTCAATCTGGAAAAAGATCAAATCCAGAAAATTTCAGGCGCGATCATCCACAAAGACGTTTCAAACATGCATTATCTGATGAATAAAACCAATAAGCAGTCGGATTTGGAAGTAGAGCAACGAAAACTCTACTCCCTGCCCCATTCTGTGTTTCGCCTGTTAAACGTTCCCATCAGAACATTCCTATCTCACTACGTGATGAAAAGAGGTTTTCTCGACGGCTATAGAGGCTTTTTATATTCCTACCACAAGGGTGTTTATCGCGCTGTCATTATCAGCAAACAGATCGAAAAACTTCTGCAGAATAATCTACAAAAATAACCTATTTGTGTTTGAACTCAGCTTTGCGCTTTTCTGTAAACGCGGCCATGCCTTCTTTTTGATCTTCTGTTGAGAACAATGGGTAGAAAACCCGCTGCTCGTAATGAAGACCTTCAGCCAACGTTGTTTCAAATGCTCGGTTAACCGTTTCTTTGGCCGCATAAACCGATGGGCGCGAGAAATTGGAAATCTGCTTGGCAGTTTTAAGCGTTTCATCAAGCAATTCAGCAACCGGTATAACGCGCGCAACTAGGCCTGAACGTTCTGCTTCTTCAGCGCCCATCATGCGGCCCGTTAAAACCATATCCATTGCTTTTGATTTTCCAATGGCTCGGGTCATGCGTTGCGAACCACCCATGCCAGGAATAACACCAAGCTTGATTTCAGGTTGACCAAACTGCGCTGTGTCAGATGCAAAAATCATATCACACATCATAGCAACTTCGCAGCCACCACCAAGTGCATAGCCAGATACCGCTGCAATGATCGGGATTCGGCAATTGTTGAGCGATTGTAATACACCAAAATGATCACGCATGAGCATATCGATGTAAGAATTCTCAGCCATTTCTTTAATATCCGCACCAGCGGCAAAGGCCTTTTCAGAGCCAGTAATCACGATACAGCCGATATCCGGATCATCTTTGAGTTGAGATAAATGCCCGTCTAACGCCGCTAGGAGTTCGGCATTAAGAGCATTCAGCGCTTTAGGTCTGTTAAGCGTTAAAACAGCAACGCGATCATGTTTTTCCAAAAGAACTGTATCACTCATATCTATCTCCCAAAAAGTGGCCTTATTTCATCTCATCTAGAATATTGATCATGGCAGAGAAATCCAAATCACCGTGACCATTTTCAACCATCGCCTTATAGAGTGCTGCTGCATGTGCGCCAAGAGGTGTTTGCGCTTTTGCGTCCTTTGCTGCTTCCATTGCGAGATTAAGGTCTTTGTTCATCAGGCTCGCTGCAAATCCCGGCTGGTAATTGTTATCCGACGGGCTTTTCGGCCCCACATTGGGAACGGGGCAATATGTGTTCACCGACCAACATGATCCCGATGACGTTGAAACAACATCGAAAAGCTTATCTTGATCCAGGCCTAATTTTTCCGCCATCGCAAAGGCTTCACATGTGCCAATCATCGAAATCGCAAGCAACATATTGTTGCAAATTTTAGCCGATTGACCAGCGCCACCATCACCACAGTGAACCGCTTTTTGACCCATCACGTCTAAAACATTTGATCCATCTGCAAATGCTTGATCAGATCCACCAACCATAAATGTCAGCGTGCCAGCAGCGGCCCCACCAACGCCACCAGAAACGGGTGCGTCTAAACAAAGCTTACCAGCATCAGCGGCCATTTGATGAACTGTTTTTGCAGACGCAACATCGATGGTCGAACAGTCAATAAGCAGACTTCCCTCTTGCATAGACGGCAATAGCTGAGATGCAACTGATTTGGAAATTTCGCCATTTGGTAACATTGTAATGACAATGTCTGCGCCATCGGCCACATGTTCCAAACTATCGGAGCTGTTCATTCCTTCTGATTTCGCAGCTTCTCGCGCTGCTTCACTGACATCAAACCCGGTAACTTCGTGACCAGCATTTTTTAAATTGAGCGCCATAGGAAATCCCATATTTCCCAGGCCGACAAATCCGATTTTTGCCATAACTTCCTCCAAATTTATGAGCGGTATTGACGAAAAAATGGCAGGCTTTTACGCCTGCCATCTCAACATTAATCCATTGTTGGAATGGAGAAGTCCGCACCTTCTTTAATACCTGAAGGCCAACGTGTCGTGATCGTTTTAGTCTTTGTATAAAAACGAATGGCGTCAGGACCATGCTGGTTCAAATCACCAAATGATGAACGTTTCCAACCACCAAATGTGTGATAAGCCAAGGGCACAGGAATTGGCACATTTACGCCAACCATGCCAACTTGAACGCGAGACGTGAAGTCGCGTGCTGTGTCACCATCGCGTGTATAGATCGCAACACCATTGCCATATTCATGATCATTGGCAAGACCAAGCGCTTCTTCATAGTTTTTCGCGCGAACCACAGATAGAACAGGGCCAAAGATTTCTTCGTTATAGATGCGCATGTCTTTTGTCACATTGTCGAACAAGCAACCGCCCATATAAAAACCATCTTCATAGCCTTGCATCTTGAAATCACGGCCATCAACAGCAAGGTCTGCACCTTCATCAATACCAATTTCAACGTAGTTTTTAATACGTGCAAGTGCTTCAGATGTCACAACTGGACCATAATCCGCATCAGGATCAGTCGATGGGCCAATCTTTAGCGCTTCAACGCGTGGCACGAGTTTATCCATCAAACGATTGGCTGTTTCTTCGCCCACAGGAACAGCAACAGAGATCGCCATGCAACGTTCACCTGCGGAACCATAACCCGCACCAATCAAAGCATCTGTTGCTTGATCAAGATCTGCATCTGGCATGATGATCATGTGGTTTTTCGCACCACCGAA
>JAHDFS010000143.1:0-4496 GCA_020628035.1 Rhizobiaceae bacterium | reverse complement strand
CTTTTCAGCAGATGCGGGATACCAAGACAGAATTCCACAACCTCAAGACCACGTTGAATATCGCCTTTGGCATCTGGCACCGTTTTCCCGTGCTCTTCAGCCAGCAATAGCGCAAGCTCATCATATTCTTTATGCACAAGCTCCAAGAATTTCATCAAAACGCGGGCACGACGTTGTGGGTTTACAGCTGCCCATGCCGGTTGCGCAGCTTTGGCAACAGCAACAGCGTGATCCAACTCGTCTTTGGTTGCAAGCGCGACTTTGGCCTGCACTTCACCCGTCATGGGTTTAAAAACGTCGGCTTCGCGACCTGATTTTCCGGCAACTTTCTCGCCGCCAATATAATGTCCGTATGACTTCATAATGTCCTCCATTGGTTGACAAGGACCATATCGAATTCACTCAGCACAGAAAAGAGCTTCAAATCTCATTATCATTGTGCAAAAATACATGAATGAAAAACTTTGCAGGCAGGCATTTATGAACTGGGATGATTACAGATTTTTCTTAGCTGTGGCCCGCGGCGGGCAATTAAGCAGCGCTGGCCGGATGATGAATGTTGATCACGCCACCGTATCCCGCCGCATCAAATCGCTGGAGCTTGAACTGCAAGCAAAATTATTTGACAGCTCACCTCAAGGCTATTCACTGACAGCGGAGGGTTTGGAACTCTTGCCACTGGCTGAGCAAATGGAACGCGCGACGCTTCAAGCCGAAGCAGCATTGGCCAATTATGATAAAAAACTGTCGGGCACTGTGCGTATTGGAGTACCAGATGGCGTGGCAGCATATGTATTGTCAGACGTTGCAAAAACCATCTGCCAAAATTACCCCAAGCTGCACATTCAATTGATCGCCATGCCGCAGCAATTTTCGCTGTCAAAACGCGAAGTAGATTTTGCCATCACCGTGTCACCACCGAGATCTGGCCGCACAAAGATCCGCAAGATCACCGATTACACACTGCATTTATATGGCACAAAATCTTATTTAGATAACGCTCCTCGCATTTCGTCAAAAGCAGACTTAACGCATCACCGCGGTGTCGGTTATGTGCCTGAATTGTTGCACGATAAAGAACTCGATTATATGCCGGTGATTGAATCTGATTTTGCACTTCAGCTCACCAGTACAAGCGTTCACGTTCAATTGCATGCGATCTTAAAAGGTGCGGGTATTGGCATTGTGCATGATTTTATGGCGCGTAATCATCCAGAGCTTATTCCCGTGCTCAAAGATGAAGTGTCGGTTCAGCGCAGTTTCTGGCTCACAGTGCATGAAGACTATGCACAGATCGATCGCATTCGCATTTGCATGGATGCGATTGTTGATCATATGCGACAAGCATTGGCGGCTTAGATAAATGCGTGATTACTTGCCTTGGGTAAATAAGATCCGCACGGCAAACATTGAAAACACGCTGGCAAACCCATAATCCAACCAACGCAAAAATCTGGGATTACTTTTAAGCCAACGCGATAGTTTATCCGCAGCAATCACCGTTCCGATAACAATGGGCAGCGCCACAACTGCAAATAACAATCCTAAAAACAGCAGCCGACCGGTAAAATTTGGATCATCAGCGCGCACAAACTGCGGTAAGAAAGTCATGAAAAAGATAATGATCTTTGGGTTGAGCAGATTAACCCCAAGCCCGTTGAACCAGAACCGAATTAAGCTCTTATCGCTCGACTGTTGCCGATCAACAGAGAAACTCGAACTGCCGCGCAAGGCTTGAATGGCGAGCCAAAGCAAATAGCCCGCACCTGCAATTTTCAAAATCCAAAAAGCTGTTGGCGAGGCAACAACCAAAGCTGACAAACCAAATGCGACCAAACATGTGTGGATCAAAATGCCCGTTGTGGTGCCTGCCACAATCATCAACCCGGCCTTCACCCCATCGCTTAAAGAGCGTGAAATCATTAAAGTCATGTCCGGCCCAGGCGTGATCGCCAGAACAATGGAAGCAGTGCAAAATGCAATTAAAGTCAAACTATCAGGAATAAAGCTCATGGGCCTACCTAACGTTTTCATCGTAATCGGTCAATTATGGAATAATTGGGAGTCGCCAAGGCGAAATATTTCTTGTATAGCCAAGCTTATCAGGGTCTGAACCCTTAAATTACTATTCAGGAATATAATTAGATGACGACGAATAAAGACGTGAAAAAGGTCGTGCTGGCCTATTCAGGCGGATTAGACACTTCCATCATCCTTAAATGGCTTCAAAAAGAACTCGGTGCTGAAGTTGTGACATTTACAGCTGATTTGGGCCAAGGTGATGAGCTGGAACCAGCGCGTAAAAAGGCTGAATTGATGGGTCTGCCAGATGAGAATATCTATATCGAAGACCTTCGCGAAGAATTCATCTCCAATTACGTCTTTCCTATGTTCCGAGCTAATGCGGTTTATGAAGGCGTTTACCTCCTTGGCACATCGATCGCCCGTCCACTTATTTCAAAGCGTTTGGTAGAAATTGCCCGTGAAACAGGTGCTGACGCAATTGCGCATGGTGCAACCGGTAAAGGCAATGACCAGGTTCGCTTCGAGCTTGCAGCTTATGCCCTAAACCCAGACATTAAAGTGATTGCACCTTGGCGTGATTGGACGATTAAATCGCGGACCGAATTAATCGAATTTGCCGAAGCACACCAAATTCCAATTCCAAAAGACAAACGCGGCGAAGCACCATTCTCGGTGGATGCAAACATGTTGCACTCCTCATCTGAAGGTAAAGTACTTGAAGATCCAGCAGAAGAAGCACCAGCATATGTGTATCAGCGCACTGTTTCTCCTGAAGAAGCGCCTGATGAAGCAACGATTGTCGAGATCGAATTTTCAAAAGGTGATGCTGTTGCATTAAACGGTGAGAAAATGTCAGCTGCGACATTGTTCCAAAAGCTTAATGACCTTGGTCGCGACAACGGCATCGGTCGTCTCGATTTGGTTGAGAACCGTTTTGTCGGCATGAAATCTCGTGGTGTTTATGAAACACCAGGCGGCACAATCTTATTAACCGCCCACCGTGCGATGGAATCCATCACACTTGATCGCGGTGCTGCACATCTTAAAGACGAGTTGATGCCACGTTACGCCGAACTCATCTATAACGGCTTCTGGTTCTCACCTGAGCGCGAAATGCTGCAAGCTGCAATTGATCATTCGCAAAGAGATGTTGAAGGTGTCGTGCGTCTTAAACTTTATAAAGGCAACGTCATTGTCATTGGTCGTAAATCTGCCAAATCTCTTTACAATGATGAGCTCGTGACATTTGAAGATGATCACGGCGCATATGATCAAAAAGATGCTGCTGGCTTCATCAAGCTCAATGCATTGCGCTTGCGCACACTTGCAGCGCGGGATCGCTCTTAAACTAGCTCGCTAGATAGCAATTTAAAATTGCCCCATCGGTTTACCAACCGGTGGGGTTTTTTGATGCGAGCAAGATAACCACCTATATATTGCTCACGCATCCCTCACAGCGAAATAAACAATAAATGATCGAAAAGATCTTTTTGAATGCAACGTAAAGGCCTATATGTTTTAGATACGTTTTTGACCACAATAGGAACATATCTTGTCTGACAATTCTTCCCCAACTGATATTTCAAATCTTACGGAATGGAACGGTCCTTTTGACCTGCCACAATTTGAGGCGCTTCAAGACGCTGATTTTAGAACAGCATTCGACATCACATTAAAACGTGACAAAGAACAAACCTTGGAAATTGCCAATAATACAGATGAGCCGACATATGAAAACACCATTGTCGCGTTTGAAGTGATGGATTCAGGACTTGGGAAAGTCGCAAGCTTATTTTATTCGCGAGCCGGAAATGACACCGATGATCGCATTAAAGAAATTGAACGCGAGATCGCACCAAAATTAGCGGCCCATCATTCTGAAATGTCGATGAACCCAGAAGCTTTTGCTCGAATTGATGCGCTTTATCAAAAACGAGAAGAGCTTGATCTCTCCACCGAAGAGCTTGAAGTTTTGGAAAAATATTGGCGCGGCTATGTGAAAAACGGTGCCAAGCTTGAAGATGACGATAAAAAACGTTTAGCTGAAATCACCTCAGAACTTGCCGTTCTTTACACAAATTTTGGCCAGAATGTTCTCGCTGATAGCAATGACTGGACATTGCATCTTCAGACAGATGAAGAGATTGCCGGCCTGCCTGACTTTTTGCTTGATACGCTCAAAGCACAAGCCAAAGAACGCGGACTAGAAGATGGCTATCTGCTCACGCTTTCGCGTCCGGTTCTCGCACCGTTTATGCAATTTAGCACGCGTCGTGACTTGCGAGAAAAGGCCTATAAAGCCGGCATTTCTCGAGGCTCTCGCGGTGGCGAAACGGATAATGTTGAAAACATCAAAAACATTTTAAAGCTGCGCAAGGAAAAGGCTAAGCTTCTAGGCTATAACGACTTTGCTGAGGTGCGCCTTGAAAACACTATGGCGAAATCCGCTGACAACGTGAATAAGCTGCTGC
>JAHDFS010000142.1 GCA_020628035.1 Rhizobiaceae bacterium | reverse complement strand
ATACAGGCATAAATATGACATCCACAGTAAAACATCATCAAATGGCGAACGCTATTCGTGCGCTTTCCATGGACGCAGTGCAAAAAGCAAATTCTGGCCATCCCGGCCTTCCAATGGGCGCAGCAGATATTGCGACCGTGCTTTTTAGCCAGCACCTTAAATTCGACCCGAAGAACCCTGATTGGCCAGATCGCGATCGCTTTGTGCTGTCAGCAGGTCACGGTTCAATGCTTATTTACTCGCTTTTATACCTGACCGGATACGACGACATCACAATGGATGATCTGAAAAACTTCCGTCAAACAGGTCATAAAACCGCAGGTCACCCAGAATACGGCCATATTTCAGGCATCGAAACAACGACAGGTCCTTTGGGCCAGGGCATTGCAAATGCTGTTGGCATGGCTATCGCAGAACGCAAACTTGCTGATGAGTTTGGTTCAGACCTAGTTGAGCACAACACATATGCGCTTGTTGGCGATGGTTGTTTGATGGAAGGCATTAGCCAAGAGGCCATCACGCTGGCAGGTCATTTAAAACTCAACAAGCTGATCGTGCTTTGGGATGACAACAATATCTCAATTGATGGCGCCGTGTCAGTGAGTGACTCAACAAATCAAGCCATGCGTTTCCAATCAGCAAATTGGAATACATTGGCTGTGGATGGTCACGATGCAGACGCAATTTCAGCTGCAATCGAAGAAGCTAAAAAGTCTGACAAGCCAACAATGATCGCTTGTAAGACAACCATTGGCTATGGCGCACCAAATAAAGGCGGCACAGCCGGCGCGCACGGTTCACCTTTGGGTGATGAAGAGATCGCGCTAACACGTGAAGCTTTAGGTTGGACGTCTGAACCATTTGAAATTCCATCGGACATTTTGGATGCTTGGCGTCTTGCGGGTTTGCGTTCAGCAAAAATCCGCAAAGATTGGCAAAAGCGTCTTGATGAAGGTGATGCCGATATCAAATGTAAATTTGACCGTCGCATGAGCGGTGAATTACCTGGTGCTTTGGCACCAGCGCTTGATGCTTACAAAAAGGCGCTTGCTGAAGACAAACCAAAAGAAGCAACACGTAAAGCTTCTCAATTGGTTCTTGAAGTCATCAATGGTGCGACACCGGAAACAATTGGTGGTTCGGCTGACTTGACCGGTTCAAACAACACCAAAACAAGTCAGACAGCATCCATCACGCCAGATGATTTCTCTGGCCGCTACATTCACTACGGTATTCGCGAGCACGGCATGGCCGCGATGATGAACGGTATCGCGCTTCATGGTGGTTTGCTTCCTTATTCAGGCGGCTTCTTGATCTTCTCAGATTATTGCCGTCCGTCCATCCGCCTTGCCGCCTTAATGGGAATTCGGGTTATTCACGTTCTTACGCACGATTCCATCGGCCTGGGTGAAGATGGTCCAACACACCAACCTGTTGAGCACATGGCCGCACTTCGCGCGATCCCGAATTTCAACATGTTCCGCCCCGCTGATATCACTGAGACATTGGAATGCTGGGAACTTGCGCTTGCATCAACAAAGCGTCCGTCTGGTATTGCGCTCACACGTCAGGGCCTACCAGCAGTTCGCACATCTTATGTTGAAGAAAATCTATGTGCCCACGGCGCCTATGAGCTGGCATCTGAAAGTGATGCAAAAGTCACGATCTTTGCATCCGGCTCAGAAGTTGAAATCGCCATGGAAGCCAAAGCTGCGCTGGACGCGAAAGGCCACGCAACACGCGTTGTATCTGTGCCTTGTATGGATCTGTTTGATGATCAAGACGCTGATTACAAAGCAGCGATCATTGGCGATAGTCCAATTAAAGTTGCGATCGAAGCCGGCGTTCGCCAAGGCTGGGATCAATTCATTGGAAATGATGGCATCTTTATCGGCATGAATTCATTTGGTGCATCAGGCCCATATAAAGAGCTTTACAAACATTTCGGCATCACAGCAGAAGACACAGTCGCTGCAGTTGAAGCAAAGCTATAACCATAAAAAGGTGGGGGACAAAACCACCCTTTTAATTCGAATAATCGGAGAACTAAAATGACAGTTAAAGTCGCTATCAATGGTTTTGGTCGCATTGGACGTAATGTTTTGCGTGGCATTATGGAATCAGGTCGTACTGATATCGAAGTTGTAGCCATCAATGATCTTGGTCCAGTGGAAACAAATGCGCATCTCATGCGTTATGACAGTGTGCACGGTAAATTCCCCGGTACAGTCACAGTCGACGGTGACACCATCGATGTGGGTCAAGGCCCAATTAAAGTGACAGCTATTCGCGATCCAAAAGAACTACCTTGGGCAGATGTAGATGTTGCTCTTGAATGTACTGGTATTTTTGCAAATCGTGAAAAAGCATCTATGCATTTGGAAAACGGTTCAAGCCGCGTGTTGATCTCTGCACCAGGTGGCAACGACGTTAAAACCATTGTTTATGGTGTGAACGAAGATAGCCTGACATCAGACGACAAAATTGTGTCTAACGCATCTTGTACTACAAACTGTCTGACACCTGTTGCTTATGTCCTCAACAATGCATTCGGCATTGAAAAAGGCTATATGACAACAATTCACTCATATACAGGTGACCAGCCAACACTTGATACAATGCATAAAGATTTGTATCGCGCACGTGCAGCAGCCATGTCTATGATCCCAACATCAACGGGTGCTGCAAAAGCCATTGGCCTTGTTCTTCCAGAACTTAAAGGCAAGCTTGACGGTTCTGCGATCCGCGTACCAACACCAAACGTGTCTGTGGTTGACCTTAAATTCATCCCATCACGCAATGTGACAGAGGAAGAAGTCAACAACGCCATCCGCGAAGCTGCTGACGGCCCGCTGAAAGGTATCTTGAGCTACACAGATGAGTCATTGGTTTCAATCGACATGAACCATAACCCACATTCATCGATCTTCCACATGGATCAAACCAAAGTGATGGAAGGCAACCTTGTTCGCATCCTAACTTGGTACGACAATGAGTGGGGCTTCTCCAACAGAATGGCAGATACTGCTGTTGCAATGGGCAAGCTTATCTAATCTCAAATATATAAAAGAAGAAAAACCGGAATGACTAATTCCGGTTTTTTTGTTTAAAGTGTTCACAACGAACACTGAATGAAACAGATTAAAATACAAAAAGATATTCAGCCAGTTCCCAAGCACGGCTTTAATATCGGCGCAGGTGAGACTTATGACATTTAAAACAATTGACGACATTCAAGATATTCATGGCAAACGCATTTTAGTGCGTGTGGATCTCAATGTTCCTGTAAAAGACGGCAAAGTCACAGATGTCACGCGCATCGAACGTGTCGCGCCAACAATACAAGAGCTCACCAAAAAAGGTGCGAAAGTTATTCTAATGGCACATTTTGGTCGTCCAAAAGGTGAAGTCGTTCCATCTATGTCGCTTTCCCCGATTGCCAATTCCGTTGAAGAAGTTTTGGACAAGCACGTCCATTTTGCTGACAATTGCATTGGTGATGCTGCCAAAGAAGCCGTAGAAGCCATGAATAGCGGTGATCTTTTGCTGCTAGAAAATACCCGTTTTCATAAAGGTGAAGAGAAAAACGATCCTGACTTTGCCAAAGCGCTGGCTGAAAATGGTGATATCTATATCAATGATGCCTTCTCCGCGGCACACCGCGCACATGCATCGACAGAAGGTCTTACTCACCATCTGCCCTCTTACGCCGGGCGTACAATGCAGGCAGAGCTTGAAGCACTTGAAAAAGGTTTGGGGCAGCCAATCAGACCTGTTGTCGCGATTGTGGGTGGCGCAAAGGTGTCAACAAAGATTGATCTACTCAGCAACCTCATTGAAAAAGTTGACGCCTTAGTCATTGGTGGCGGCATGGCCAATACTTTCCTTGCAGCACAAGGGATCGATGTTGGTAAATCATTGTGCGAACATGACCTTGCTGATACTGCACGCGATATCATGGCCAAAGCGAGTTCCAATACTTGCGAAATCGTTTTGCCGGTCGATGCTGTTGTCGCCCGCGAGTTTAAAGCAAATGCAGAAAACGAAGTGGTTTCCGTCAATGCAATTCCAAGCGATGCCATGATGTTGGATGTTGGCCCAGCTTCTATCGCAGCGGTGAATGACTGGATCACAAAAGCAGATACGCTTGTTTGGAATGGTCCATTAGGCGCCTTTGAAATTGAGCCATTTGATATCGCTACAGTGTCTTGCGCAAAACACGCAGCTGATCGATCTGCCGAAGGCTTGCTCGTATCAGTCGCAGGTGGCGGTGACACAGTTGCGGCGCTCAACCACGCAGGTGCTGCATCTGACTTCACCTATATCTCAACAGCCGGCGGTGCATTCCTTGAATGGATGGAAGGTAAACCCCTTCCGGGCGTCGACGCATTGTCTAAAGCCTAAAACGCCAAACTAATTGGGTTTGATTTTTAATTCCGTAAGCGCGTTGATCCCAATGCGTTTGCGGAATTTTATTTGATCGTTCGCTAATGCAAGATCGGGATATTGGCTGAACAACGCCTTGATAGCATGTTTACCTTCAAGCCTTGCCAATTGATGTCCCAGACAAAAATGAATGCCAGAACCAAACGCAATATGACGATTGGGTCGGCGATCTAAATTCAGCATCTGCGAATCATCAATTAAAGCTTCGTCGTAATTGGCAGCTGTTAACAAGGCCATTACCAGTTCACCTTTTTTAACGTAAACACCACCCATGTCCTGATCTGAGAACGCATATCGCGGTTTGGACATTTGCACGGGTGTGACATAGCGCAAAAGTTCTTCAATGGCGGTATTGGCGCGATCCCAATCTTCCATCAGCCATTGTTTTTGATCTTCATGTTGAAGCAAAGCCAACACACCACCACTAATGAGATGCGTTGTGGTTTCATGCCCTGCGATCAACAATAAAAACACCATTGCAATCAATTCATCATCGGACATTTGATCGTGCTCATCTTGCGCGATGACCAATTCGGCGATCAACCCTTTTCCACCAGAAGAGCGCGCATCCTCGACTTTACGCCTGATATATTTTGTCATAGCTTTCAAGCGCGGGATCAGTTTTATGAAATCCAAAACGCCAGTCACACGGGTAAAGCCTTCGGCCCAGATGGCGAATTGTTGCCGATCTTCTTTAGGCAGGCCAAGCAATTCACAGATCACCGCCAGCGGAAAGCGCCGCGCGAACGTTGCAAGAAGATCCACATCTTGTTTTTCTTGAAACAGCTCAGAAACCATTTCATTGGCCATATTTTCAATTTCGGGCTCAAGCGCCATAATCGCTTCGCGTCGAAACGCGCGATCAACAATTTGTCGAAGGCGTTTGTGTTCGTCCCCATCCATAGCAAGCATATTGGACGCCAATAACGAAATGGTCTTTGGCATCCACCATTGCAAACCAACCGCTTTGCCATTTGGCTTGCGCACTCCAAAATTGGTGTTGTCCTTTAAAACAAGCGTCGCCATCTCTTGATCAGTTGTGAACCAGACCTTGCCAATAATGGGAATTTTTTGGCGTACGAGACGCCCTTGCGACCTTAAATCAGTAACCGCATCAAACGGATTGGAGGACAAACGATCGGAGAAAACTATGCTCATTTATAAAAATAACCTCATTTTTCTCCAGAATTATCAACAGAATCAGGCTGAATTAAGCGCACCGAAAGGACCTTGTTTACCATGTTAGAAATTTAAATTGGAATTAAATCGTTTTAAACAAAATTTAAACGATTTAATCAATTTTAAAGCTATTTTAAAAATTTTTAATCCCTGTTATGTGTGTTTTAAATTTACCGCACGACAGTATATGAGGATTAACAATGAGCGAACGACTAGAAGATATTGCCAAGGCGATGGTCCTGCCAGGTCAGGGTATTCTTGCAGCCGATGAATCTACAGGCACCATCAAGAAACGTCTTGATTCCATCGGAGTTGAATCAACAGCCGATACCCGCCGTGACTACCGCGAAATGTTATTCCGCGCTGAAGACGCCATGAAGAACAATATCTCTGGCGTCATTTTATATGATGAAACACTTCGTCAAACTGCCAAAGATGGCACCCCACTCGTTGAACTTATCAAACAATCCGGCGCTGTCCCTGGCATCAAAGTTGATACAGGTGCAAAACCCCTTGCTGGCTTTGACGGTGAAACTGTTACTGAAGGTCTAGATGGCTTGCGCGAGCGTTTGGCTGAATATTACGAACTTGGCGCACGCTTTGCCAAATGGCGCGGTGTCATCAATATTGCAGAAAATCGCCCGTCCCGCGCTTCTATCGTCGCAAATGCCCACGCATTGGCGCGTTATGCATCTCTTTGCCAAGAAGCAGGCATTGTACCAATCGTAGAACCTGAAGTTCTTATGGACGGTCCAGATTCAACACACGACATCAACCGCTGTTTCTCGGTGACACTTGAAACATTGCAAACAACATTTGCAGCCCTTGATGATCTGGATGTGAACCTTGAAGGCATGATCCTAAAACCAAATATGATTGTTCCTGGTATCAATTGCCCACGTCAGGCAAGTGTTGAAGAAGTTGCTGAGAAAACAGTCCTTTGTTTGAAAACTGCCGTGCCAAAAGCCGTACCTGGCATTGCATTCCTCTCAGGCGGTCAAACAGAAGAGCAAGCAACTGCTCACCTTTCTGAAATGAATAAATCTCCTGATCTCCCTTGGGCACTTACATTCTCTTACGGTAGAGCTTTGCAAGCTGCCGCGCTGAAAGCGTGGGGTGGAAAATCTGAAAATGTGGCTGCTGGTCAGCGTGCATTTGCCCATCGCGCGAAGATGAACGGTCTCGCTGCCATCGGCACTTGGACAGAAACTCAAGAAGCTGCTGCATAACCAATAGCACTTTATTATTCTTAAAAGGCCCGCAATCATCCCTGCGGGCTTTTTTGCGTCAAAAGCGGTCAGAGAGTGAGAATAATCTTACCCATATGTTCGCTCGTTTCCATATAAGCATGAGCGTCTGCTGCGTCCGCCAATGGGAACGTTTCGTCGATAATGGGTTTGACTTTTTTCGCTTCAAGCAATGGCCAAACACGTTCTCGTAATTCATTTGCGACATAGGCTTTAAAGCTCACTGGGCGCGCTCTAAGCGTTGATCCCGAATGCGTTAGGCGTTTGGCCATAAGCTGCGCGAAATCCACTTGTGCTTTGCGACCACGCTGAAATGCGATCTGGACGATACGCCCTTCAATCGCAGCCACGCTATAATTGCGATTGATATAATCGCCGCCAACCATATCCAATATCAGATCAACGCCTGCTTGCTCAGTATTGCGTTTAATAAATTCGACAAATTCGACTTGCTTATAATTAATTGCAAAATCAGCACCAAGGTCTTTGACAAATTTTGCCTTCTCGGCATTGCCAACCGTGGTAAAAACGATCGCGCCAAAAGCTTTTGCCAATTGTATGGCGGTCGTTCCAATACCCGATGAGCCGCCATGAACCAAAAATCGCTCACCTTCTTGCAAATGCCCACGCTGAAACACATTGTGCCAAACAGTGAAGTAAGTCTCTGGAAGCGCTGCAGCTTCCACCATGGAAAGCCCTTGCGGGATTAAAAGCACATTACTTTCATGGCATTTCGCATATTCCGCATAGCCACCACCGGGCAATAGTGCGCAAACCTGATCACCCACTGAAAACTTAGTCACTTTCTTTCCCACGCGTTCAATGATCCCGGAAACTTCAAGGCCCGGAATATCTGTCGCGCCTTTTGGTGGCGGATAATGTCCCTGGCGCTGAAGACAATCGGGGCGATTAACGCCAGCAGCATGTACACGGATTAAAACTTCATCGGGAGCATGTTTGGGATAAGAGCGCTGACCAAGCTCTAAAACCTCTGGCCCACCAAATTCTTTTATCTCAACGACCCGCATCGACTACCCTTCTATCATGCTCATAGTTTATGCATCTAATCTAAAATATCGCGCTGTTTCAATCCAATTTAATCACTTGTTAAGCCTTACAAGTTATTACTAATTTATCCGATATTTCGGATCTGGTAGAAAAAGTAACAGACTTTCTACTCGACGCCTCCCTGTTAAAC
>JAHDFS010000141.1 GCA_020628035.1 Rhizobiaceae bacterium | reverse complement strand
CTGGCTATTTCAAGATGCGGTGATCCAATTTCGAGAAAAAGAGATTTTCATCAAAGAAACTGCATAACAAAGTGCATAACATTTCGAGTAAAATTGTGAGAGGTTTATTTCATAAGTTATTGAATTTGTTAAATTTATAAAGGGTGACTGGTGCACGGTGCCCGCACCACCTAAGTTTTTCATTAATTATTTCTGTTTTTGGAAACGCCCTCGTGCATGAGCATCAAGGACGGTTCCCCGTATAGGTGATTTATGATCTCAGCATGAGTTGATGATCAAACCATTTTGGACACAGCGCTCATTTTGTTGGCTGGCATCGGCTGAGGATAACCGAGAATTTTGCAAAGGCGCCAGGTGACAAACCCGCCATCTGGTACTTTGGCGTCAACGAAGGATTCAACCCTTGGTTTGTTCACTTGGTATACTGCACCACCGTCCTGTAATGGCTTGCTGAATACATAATACTGCCAAGCAGTAAAAGATGGAGATGTTGAAATGTCTTCCGGTAAGTAATAGGGTCCGGCAGGTTTCATCAGGCCAGATGTCTTACTTTGAAATGGTTCATTATATTCACTATAGAATGAAGTGATGCTGGGTTTTCCGGCATCTGCCCCAAATTGTAATTGTCCTGTCTCAAAGCCAAAAACTTTAGAGTTGTCGGCTGGGTTCAAACGAGCGTAATTTAGAACATCCATTACGGTCATATTTTCTTCATATGGGATTTTATCTTGATCGTAATAAATTCCCACAATTCTCAATGATACAGACATTTCATTTTCCTTTTCGTCTTTTAAATTCTTGTATAGGTTGAATTTATAAATAATTGCAACTTAGAGTCAAATGATTTGTTAGTCTTAAATGTGTTGTGTGTTTGTAATCGGAAATTTTGGTATGCCGCTAACCTGCGCCACCGAAGCTTTCAAATGAGCTGCTTAGTTTCCGTTATCTTGCGAGATCAACACGCGCGGTGGGATTGATCTACAAAGATATACCATTGACGAAATGGGTAATTTTTGGTCACCTGAGTTAAATTTATATTGGGGAATCAATGCCGTCGGAACATTTATTCGTAACTGACCATAAATTTAAAAGCCGTGCGCACGATGCTTATGAAATTGCGCGCCTGTTGCCTGTTTCAGAGCAAAATATCTCAGCCTTAATCAAAAATTTCAAATTCTTATTGACCCTAAACCGGCCATTTCAATGGGCGGGTCGTGGGTTTATTTGCAAGAAATTATATTAAGGCGCGGATTGCTGAAGAGGTGACTAAAACAAACTCGGGGGAGTGCAAATGAACAAGCTGGTCTCAAAAATTGGATTACTAATTGCCGTCTTTTCAACCGGCATGGTTTTATCATCAAATGTAAGCGCAGCAGAGCCAATTTCAAAATGGTGTGCGGGTGTCAAAATAGCCGCTTTTCCTGGAGGATCACCGGGAGGTGTGTTTTCAAACAATGTGTATAACGGGATCCGCCAGGCCGAACTCGATCTCGGTCCTGAAGTGACGTATTACTTTTCTGATTGGGATCCGCAAAAATTACTATCTCAGCTTGAAGAAGCCGTCGCATCAAAAGTCGATGGGATTGCGACTTATGGCTATGCGGGCCAACAAGAAACCGAGGCGCTTGTCGATCAGGCTTTCCAGCAAGGAACAATAGTTACCACGCTGAATACTGCGCTATCGGAAAGCGAGTTTAAATATTCCACCTACGGATTTGGATATGTCGGCGCACCAAATTATTCCGCTGGTGTTGCGCTAGGGATTGAGACAATTCAAAGAGCTAATCTGGACGAGGGGGATGTTGTTTTCGTTTGGGGGTTGAAGTCTCAAGGTGGTGATCGAGGTCAGCGCACAATTGGGGTGATTGAATCGTTGGAAAAACTGGGTATCAAGATTGTGTACGAGGAAATCAATTCAGAAACGAATTCAGATCCTGATGCAGGCACCGAAACATTTATCAATATCATCAAAAGCAACCCGAGAATAAAAGCTGTGATCACAGATCATGGGGGCCTTACATCTCATGTCGGTATCTTTGCAGAGGCGGCTTCGCTGGCGCCGGGGCAGTTGTTTTTCTCAGGCTTTGATTTGTCACCCTCAACAATTGATGCGGTCCGCAGTGGGTTTCAAAATTTAGTATTGGATCAACAGCCTTATTTGCAGGGTTATCTACCAATTTTGAATATTTGCCTCACTAAAAAATATGGGTTTTCGGGACTGAATATAAATACCGCTGGTGCATTTGTTGATTCTTCAAACGTAGATGCGATTGCGGCTCTTGCTGAGGTTGAAATCCGCTAATCGATGCAGCGGCGCTTAGATAAGCTGTGTAAAAATATCGCGACTAATTTTCAGCTCTGTGATCGATATTTAACCCAAGCTGGGAAATGAGGCTTTCATCCCAGCGAAAATCATCTCGACCGCGATGGCCAATAAGATCATGCCCATTAATCTTGTCATGATGACACGCATTGTATCGCTGAGATGTTTTCCAATCTCGGATGCGAAGAACAGCACAACAAATAGCAATGAAATGATGACACATAAGATGGCTACTAAATATAACCATCCGCTGATTTGCGTTGCATGTCCTGAATAAATAATAAGCGTTGCGATTGTTCCTGGGCCTACGATCATGGGAAAGGTAATGGGGTAAAAGGCAATGCTTGTGATATCTTGCAAGTGTTCCTGCTCAGCTTGCGATCCGTGATGTGAGACGATGCTGCTGCCGTTTAACATCGACCAAGCGATATGTGTTAAAACCAAGCCACCAGCTACGCGAAATGTATCGATTGAGACGCCAAAGAAATTGATGATTAGCTTTCCGGCGAAGAGAATTATTCCACACATTACAATTGAGTATATGGCGATCCGGATGGCTAATTTTCTTTGCTGACCAACTGTAAAATCGCTTGTCATAGCTAAGAATATTGGAAGATTGATGAATGGGTTCATCACAGCGAAAAATGCCCCAAAAGCTTTTGAAATTTCTGCAGCATCCATAATTTCTCTCCCTAGTGACTACCGACTTTGCTAATAAACCATAATTATCTGTCTTTATATGACAGTCAATTGGTTGAAACTGGGCGCATGACACGCCCAGATCGGTTGTGATGATCGGTTAAAACGGCGCAAAACCATCAGACGGGGTGCTTGAAGCAACCCAACGTTCTTTGGGCGCAATTTTGATACCATCAATGCCACCACGTGCTGCCTGACCGTTTTGCCCGTATAGCCATAGGACGAAGTTTGAACGAGAACCTTCGGTAATCGGTTCAGATGCGTGGATAACACTACCATGATGAATGAGCGCCGTGCCGGGTTCAAATGTCAGACGTTCAACCCTTTCAGCTACCGGATCGATAAAGCTCACCGCTGAACCTGAGAAACTTTCACCAGGTAGGTTTAGATTGATGTTTAGCGTCACCGAAGACGCATCAGCATGGGGCCGTAATGAAACATCCGTATCAGCCTTCCACTGTATGGAAAAACCAAACGTCTGACTGTCATATCCAACGATATCAGGGAATAGCATTCTTGAGATTGGACGCATGTACTCATCCATCAAACCGCGATAGAAATTTTGAAAGTTTGGTGCTGCGAGATAACCCTCTGAACGCGGATCCAGCATTGCACCGGCACGGTTTAGCGAAATGCCATATGGTGGGCGCAATGGGATCTCTGCATTTGCCGCGCTATCCATATATTCCCGTAATATTGAGAGTTTCTCTGGGTCGAAAAACTGTGCTTTATAAACACCCGGGAAAACTTCTTCCCAAAGGTTCTGAACCGCTGCTTCTGTTGTTGGGTCATTCCAAGCCTGTTCAACCGCTTTACGAAGTTCAGGAGCATAGAGCTCATTATCAAGAACAAGACCGGTTTTTTTCTCGTTCTCTTCCCACTGTTTCCAGGCGTCTTCAAACAAACCTGAATTGTTATTCCAAAACTGATGAACTGATGGTGCTCTTTGAAGCATTTCTTCGCGCGTAGGGCGTTCTATCTCGCGCGCTTTTAATAACGAATTTGTCATAGTAATTATCCTTGGGAGTTCTGTCGGGGGCGGCAATTGTCACCCGGGTTTATTTGAGTTTTCAGATGCAAGTTAAATCAGCTCGCTGATGACACTTTCAATCGCGTGCACTATCTGTGTGTTTTTCTTTGGCACTAATGCGTCGCGGTGCGGGTTTGCAAAACGACCGCTGTCATTATCGAAATATCTGCCGGACGCGGTTGCGAATTCTTCATCCAGCGCTGCGCGAATGAGGATGTCAGCACCATGATTTAAATCATTACCCGCAACACCATATGCATCTTTTACCATCTTGCTGGCTAGGAATGATCCCGGATTGACCGCAATGATAGCAGGGGCATTTTCGCCAAGTGATGAGGCAAGTTCCATTGACCACATGGTAAGCGCGAGCTTGCTTTGCGCATATGCATCGCCGTCTGTTAAACGCGCAGTTTTTGAGAATGCATCACTTGTCACCGTGCTTTGTGCAGCCGAAGATAAATTAACGACGCGTGCATTCTCATCCATCAACGGAAGTAGCAATTTGGTCAAATGATACGGTGCGATTGTGTTGACCATAATGCGGGCATCATAACCATCTTTTGTGATTGGATTTGGAATGACAAATACACCGGCATTGTTGATCAAAATATCGATCTTATCGTGTTTTGAAGTAATCGCATCAGCCAATTTTTGTACATCAGCGATGCTCGATAGATCCGCCTCGTAGCTTTCGCAATCATGCCCAACTTCATTGGCAGCGTTTTTAAGCTTTGTTGCGCTGCGACCGTGCAAGAGAACTTTGTGCCCTGCGGCAGCTAGTTTCTTCGCAGTTAATAAGCCAATTCCATCGGTTGAACCGGTAATCAAAATAGTCTTTTTCATTTCATTTTCCTAATTAGTTTAGCAATTGCAGATGCGCTTTTGTCCGTATGTTGTTGAGCCTATGAAAGGCGCACTAACGTTCTGCTTTCGATGCTTTTGCGAATTGTTTTAATGTTCGTGTCTTCGGTCATATCCAGCGCACTATGCGCGACAGAGGGCAGACCTTGATTGTCGAAAATGTTGAACACCACCGCTTCGTCGGGGGTCATCTTCGATTGATAAATCCATTTATGATTTGGATTTCCAACAACACCCAAGATTTGTCCAACCCTGTCTGGGTATATGAGATCGAGAAGCACCCAATCTTCATCATCCAAACTTGATGGGCGGATGAAGCCGAGCGGAGCGCTGTTAATGGGATTTTCTAGAGGGCGCCAAATGTTTAAAAACGCATAATGGCCCTTTGCCCATTCGGCAGCTTTTTCATCACCTAATATATCGATGAGGCGTTGTTTTGCACCGTCCGCACTATAATCACTATGCACATTTCTTGCAGGTGGGCGAACAGCATTGGGTTCATCAACTCGGATGGTGTGATCAAAGATTACAACTTCAGACGCATTAAAATCATCTGTTAGAATTGAGCTGAGTTCTTGATCATAAGTATTACGCCAGTTTTCGTTTTCTCGCGTTATGTCTGCTTGTGTAGGATGGTTGAGAAAGCGTACAGAATCTTTTGCAAAAGTAACTGATCCTGATTGAGATCTTGCATCTTCTATCTGGATTTGTGTCGCTACCAAGTCGGGCGACACCAAGTTTCCTTTGATGCCCTCAGCATCGATGTGAAAAGCTTGTCGCTCTGGCTTGTGGACATGATAATTTACAGAAGCATTTACCGACATTTTATCGACCTTTCTCGTTTAAGTATTGAATTTTCGATTGATGTCATTTGCTCTGATCAATCGCATAATTCCAATATATAGATTGAATTTCATATATAAATGTGTGATTTAGGTAATCAGAATTCGGATTTTGGATATAATTATGGATGTTGAAAACCTACGGCTTTTTGTGTTGTCGGCGGAGCTACTCAATATTAGTGCTGCAGGAAAACGGCTTGGTATGGCGCCGGCAGTTTCTAGCGCTAAACTGGCTAAGTTGGAACGTCAGCTGGGGATTGAGCTGCTGCATCGTTCGACACGTAAAGTATCGCTTTCGTTGGAAGGGGCGGAATTTTTGCCCTTTGCGCAGGAAATTATTGCGCAAGAGGATGCAGCATTTGCCGCTTTGGGCAAAGGTCAGGCAAAAGTCAGCGGGACTTTGAGATTTGCTGCACCCAGCACATTCGCACAATTATATATTGTGCCGATTATTTCTGAATTTCTTAGCCAGCAACCAGCGCTCAAGTTGGATCTAAAACTTTCCGATACGCAATTTGATCTTATTGAGGGCAGCTATGATCTTGCGCTTCGCAATGCACCTTTATCCGATACGAGCTTTAAGGGTAGAAAGCTTGCGAATGATAAACGTATTTTATGCGCGTCCCCTGATTATATTTCACAAATTGGTTTGCCCAACACGCCGGATGATCTGAAAAGCCACAAACTCATTGCATTTCGCGATCAGACCGCGCGTGGTCTAAAAGATAATGAAGGCGGGACAGGCGAATTTAACCCTGGTTTAGCGCAAAGCCAGCTAACGGTTGATGATGGGTTGAGTTTAAAGTGCGCAACACTAGCCGGTGCAGGTATATCACTCAACTCAGTTTGGAGCGTGCACGCAGAACTAAAATCAGGTCAACTTGTTCGGGTTCTACCAGATTACGAAGGCGCCGATGAAAACGTTCTTTGGTTGATCTATCCTAAATCCAACGTACTTTCCCCTAAAGTCCGCGTTTTCATTGATTTTCTAATCGAAAAGATTGCCAGAGAGCCGATTTGGGAGAAGCGTGAATTTTTATAAGTGGCTTTTATTTAATGACCTTCAGCTTATTGAATTGGCTCCAAGTTACGACTACCTCTCAGTAAAATTAGCTTCTCGAAACGGCATGTTCTATGGATTCTCTCACACAATTTACGCTTGGCGCTGCGGTGTCAGCTGCGCTCCTAGGCCCGAAAATTGGTCCCCGAAAGGCTGCTTTAGTCGGTGGATTGCTTGGAACACTTCCCGATTTGGATGTGTTAATTCCATTTGAAACGAAGATAGACGAGTTCGTTTATCACCGAGGCTGGTCTCATTCTGTTTTTACGCACATAGTTGCAACACCTATTATTGGTGAAATTGTTCGCCGCGCGTTTACGCAATTAAAGCCGCATCTTACCTTGGTTTGGACCACTGTATTGCTGTGCTTTTTCACCCATGTCTTAATTGACGCGATGAATTCATATGGTGCGCGCGTATTTTGGCCATTTTATCCTGATCCCGTTGGAACCGGGTCGATATTCATTATTGATCCGTTATTTACCGTGCCACTACTCATTGCGGTGATATGGGCGTTTATAAGTTCCAAGTGGACGCAACGATTACGCAAGGCGTTTATATCAGCTTTTATTATTAGCTTTGGATATTTGGCAGCGGGTTTGGTTATTCAAAGTCATATTCACGAACGTGGACAAGCAATATTTGAGGCGAGGGGGGTGAATGTTGAAAATGTTAAAACCGTGGTGTCGCCTTTTAATATCATTCTTTGGCGGGTGATTGGTCAGGAAGAAGGCAAATATCACAATCTATATGTGTCGCTATTTGATGATGATGACAACGCGCGCATTTATACCCATGAATTTGATGCCAATCTTATTTCCTGTGTGGTTGATGATCCAGAATATCAAAAGATGGTTTGGTTTAGCGATGGTTTTGTCCGATTGGACTTAAGGGATGGAAAAATCGTTGCCTCTGATTATCGCTTAGGCATCACACCATCCTATGTGTTTCAGTTTGAAATTGCTGATTATGAGAACGGACAAGCGCGCAAAATTACACCCAATCCAATCGCGCCGGATCTTTCTAATGCGGGGAACGACTTTGGGTGGTTGGGAACGCGTATCTTAGGGCAACCTTCTATTCGCCAATCTGAACAAGATCTAATTGATGCGGTTAAATCAGCAATGTCAAAAGGGTGCTAATCGACTTTATCAACACACTTGCTATTGTTATGCGGGCTTTAATCAGACTTTTTATATAGGCACGTTGTTCTCGGCTTGAATTTTATCTGGTATTTCTCCCAACTAATCGCTCTCCCAACTCAGATCGAATCCTTTCAATTGATTGCACTCATTATTGATGTGTCGTT
>JAHDFS010000140.1 GCA_020628035.1 Rhizobiaceae bacterium | reverse complement strand
CTCGTCGATGACTTTCCAACGATAAAAATCAAATTCAGTTTCAAGATGTGTGATCACGTCGTTTGGTAGGATCGCCATGAGCATATTGGCTTCGCATTCTGCGGCCATTTCATATCCAGCAGCTTTAATGCCCTTGGCCATTTTTGCAGCCATATCGTTGCCGCGTTTGGCAAGTTCGAAATAAAGCCCGTCGGTGAAGAGCTCTTTAAATTGATGGCCCAGCGCGCTGCCTTTAGCTAAAAGCGCACCGCGTTGCTTGAGGTGAATTTCAAAGTCTTCCGCCAATGCCTTATTTGGGATGACAATCGCTTCGCCAAATAACGCGCCAGCCTTGGTGCCGCCAATCCAGAAGATATCAGCAAAGGAGGCAACGTCTTTTAGCGTCAGATCTGAATGCTCAGATGCTATTGCAGCGCCCATGCGCGCACCATCGATCATAAAGAGAAGCTTATTGTCTCGGCAAATTTTTGAAAGCGCTGCGACCTCATCACGTCGATAGACAGTACCGATTTCTGTCGCATTGGAGATATATACAAGGCGAGGGCGCGTCACATGCGGGAAATGATTATGCGTATCGATCACCTTTTGCAGGTTTTCCGCGGTCAATTTGCCATTAACGACATCAGCAGCAATCACTTTATGCCCCGTTGCTTCAATCGCACCGGCTTCATTGGTTTGAATATGCCCAGATAAAGGCGCAATCACAGCTTCATGGGATTTCAGCGCACAAGCGTGGATAATAAGATTTGCCAATGTGCCGCCCGATACAAAGAAAATACCAGTATCTTTTGTGCCCATTTCAGCGCGGATCAGGTTTCTCGCAGCATTTGAATAGTTGTCTGTCCCATAGGGTGTGGATTGCACCATATTGGTCTCGGTTAGAGCTTTTAAAATATTGGGATGACAGCCTTCGCTATAATCGTTGCGGAAGATATATTTAGACACGCTTGAACCTCAATTTGTAATATGGCCTACCTAAATGAATTGCCCCTGCGAAGTCAAAACCATTCTTATTGCCCTAAACGCAAGAAAACGCTTGCAATTCAGCGCATATAGGCATATGTGAGCCGCATTCCACATGCAGATTTGGGATTGTTCGGGGAGAAATCCGTTCCATTCCGCCCGGTGGCAAGAGATTGCTTCTATCTGCAGAGGTATAACCGGTAAAGGAGATAAAGACATGGCAATGCCTAGTTTTTCAATGCGCCAATTGCTAGAGGCAGGCGTACACTTTGGGCACCAGACACACCGCTGGAACCCTAAAATGAAAAAGTTCATCTTTGGTGAGCGCAACAATATTCACATCATTGACCTTGGTCAAACATACCCAATGCTTTCAAATGCATTGCAGCTTGTGTCTGACACAGTTGCAAAAGGCGGTCGCGTACTTTTCGTTGGTACAAAGCGTCAAGCATCTGAAATCGTTGCAAAAGCTGCTGAAGAATCAGCTCAATACTACGTCAATGCACGTTGGCTTGGTGGTATGTTGACGAACTGGAAAACAATTTCCAACTCAATTTCACGTCTTCGCAAGCTCGACGAATTGCTTTCAGGTGATGCATCTGGCTTCACTAAGAAAGAACGTTTGAACCTTGAGCGCGAGCGCGAAAAGCTAAACCGTGCTTTGGGCGGTATCCGCGATATGGGTGGTACACCTGACCTTATTTTTGTGATCGACACAAATAAAGAAGGCATCGCAATTCAAGAAGCTAAACGTCTTGGCATCCCAGTTGTTGCGATCGTTGATTCCAACTGTGACCCAGACATCGTTGATTTCCCAATTCCAGGTAACGACGATGCGGCACGTTCAATTTCGCTTTATTGTGATCTTGTATCACGCGCATGTATCGATGGTATCGCGCGTCAGCAAGGCGCTTCTGGCGTTGATTTGGGTGCACAAGTTGAAGCACCTGCTGAAGAAGCTCTTGCAGAAGAGCCAGCAGCAGAAGAAGCAACTGAAGAAGCACCAGCTGCATCTTAAGACAGCACTTGTTTGATAACGATTTTGGCGGCAAGCGATCCAAGCAGCCGCCAATGTCGTAAATTTGAGACAGTACTTATGTACTGAGATTTGAAACGGTACGAATAGTATCTATATGATGTGTTGAAACTTTTCTCGACATTTCAATATTCTGGCAAAAAGAGGCTATTATGAGCATCACAGCAGCAATGGTTAAAGAACTGCGCGAAAAATCTGGCGCAGGTATGATGGATTGTAAAAAAGCGCTAACGGAAGCTGGCGGCGACATGGAAGCAGCAGTCGATTGGTTGCGCGCAAAAGGTATCGCAAAAGCTGACAAAAAATCTGGTCGTACGGCGGCTGAAGGTCTTGTTGGTATTGCAAGTGAAGGCAATTCAGCAGTTGTTATCGAACTCAACTCTGAAACAGACTTTGTCGCGAAAAACGACGAATTCCAGTCATTGGTTAACTCAATCGCAGACACAGCATTGTCAACAGACGGTTCAGTTGAAGCAATTTTGGCAGCTGGTCACCCATCAGGTAAAACTGTTGAAGACGAAATCAAAGGCGCTATCGGCACAATCGGTGAGAACATGACACTTCGTCGTTCTGAAAAATTGTCTGTAGGTTCTGGTGTTGTTGCATCTTACATCCACAATGCGGTTACTGACCGTCTTGGAAAATTGGGTGTTCTTGTTGCACTTGAATCAGAAGGCGATGCGGAAAAACTAGCTGCAGTTGGCCGTCAGGTTGCTATGCACATTGCTGCGACAAGCCCATTGGCTGTCACTTCTGAAGAAGTCGACAAAGATGTTGCTGAGCGCGAGCGTCAAGTATTCCTTGAGCAAGCTAAAGAATCTGGCAAACCAGACAATATTGCTGAAAAAATGGTTGAAGGCCGCATGCGCAAATTCTTCCAGGAAGTTGCACTTATGTCTCAGCAATTCGTTATGAACCCAGACCAAACTGTTGCAGAAGCTGTTAAAGCTGCTGAAGCAGAAGTTGGTGCGCCAATTGCTGTAACCGGCATGGCTCGCTTGCTACTTGGCGAAGGCGTTGAAAAAGAAGAAGAAGATTTCGCAGCTGAAGTTGCTGCAACAGCCAAAGGCTAATTTTCGTTTAAATACGAAAAACTTCTTATGTTTTATTAGGGGCATCGCGTGACAACGCGGTGCCCTTGGTGTATCGGGGGTGTCGGAAATATTCATGAGATTCCGAATCTCTCCTCCTGTGGACAATGACAGACGATAAAGGGTGCCAAATGTCAGACGAACCAATCTACAAACGGGTATTATTCAAAGCTTCAGGTGAAGCGCTAATGGGTGATCAGGGATTTGGGATTGATGTGAATGTGGCAGATCGAATTGCGGGCGATATTGCTGAAGTTCACAATATGGGTGTTGAAGTCAGCATTGTTGTCGGTGGCGGTAACATTTTCCGCGGCGTTGCTGTGGCATCCAAAGGTGGCGATCGCGTAACGGGCGATCACATGGGTATGCTGGCAACGGTCATTAACGCGCTTGCTTTGGCAACCTCTTTGCGTAAGCGCGGTGTTGAAACCGAAGTTCTATCGGCGATTGCCATGCCCGAGCTCTGCCAAAGCTTCTCACAGCGTGCAGCCCAGCATCACCTTAATAAAGGTCGCGTGGTGATTTTTGCTGGCGGTACAGGCAATCCGTTTTTGACAACAGATACAGCGGCAGCACTTCGCGCAGCCGAAATGGGTGCGGAGGCGATCTTTAAAGGCACACAGGTGGATGGGATTTATTCAGCCGATCCAAAAACATCGCCCGATGCAACGCGTTATGAAGAGCTCACGCACGATGTTGTTTTAGAAAAAGGTTTAGCTGTGATGGACACAGCCGCTGTTGCATTGGCGCAAGAAAACAATTTGCCAATCGTTGTATTTTCCATCCACGAAAAGGGCGGCTTTGCCCAAATCGTAAAAGGTGGTGGACGTTCAACGATTGTGCGTGATAAATAAACCAGCAATTGTGGAATTGCATAAGTTTTAGGGAATGTTGGAGGCAAAAATGGCCGGTGTAGATTTAGATGATTTAAAACGACGTATGGATGGTGCGGTTAACGCATTTAAGTCCGATATCGCTGCATTGCGCACAGGCAGAGCTTCGGCAAATCTGCTCGATCCTGTCATGGTCGATGCATATGGCTCCAAAGTGCCACTGAACACCGTTTCCAACATCTCAGTTCCAGAGCCCAGAATGTTGTCTGTAACCGTGTGGGACAAAAGCATGGTGTCTGCGGTCGAAAAAGGCATTCGCGAAGCAAATCTTGGATTTAACCCAATCACCGATGGTCAAAATTTGCGCCTTCCGTTGCCGGATCTAAACGAAGAGCGCCGTAAAGAGCTTGTGAAAATCGCCAATGGTTATGCTGAAAATGCCAAAGTTGCGATACGCCATGTGCGCCGTGATGGCATGGATAGCCTTAAAAAAGCCGAAAAAGATGGTGACATTGGCAAAGATGAGGCTCATTCTGAATCGGAAAACGTTCAAAAGGTAACCGATGATACGATCAAAATCGTGGATACGCTTTTGTCGGAAAAAGAAACCGAGATCATGACCGTTTAAATTTCCTCGTGGGGCCGGGCGCTTTTTATGCAATCAGCGAGCACAACAAATACACCACAACATGTTGCCATCATTATGGATGGCAATGGTCGTTGGGCAAAAGCGCGTGGATTATCTAGAAGCGCAGGGCATCAAAAAGGTGTTGAAACTTTGCGTCAAGTGGTGCGCACCGCGGGCGAAGCCGGTGTTCAATATCTGACATTATTTGCGTTTTCGTCTGAAAACTGGAGCCGACCACAAGAAGAGGTTGGCTTTTTGATGGGACTTTTGAAGAAGTTCATCAAACGCGATTTGGCTGAATTACGTTCTGAAAATGTACGTGTGAAGATTATCGGTGGCCGGGAAAACCTGCAATCTGACATTCTTGACCTGCTCATCGAAGCGGAAGAGAACACCAAGCAGAATAATGGTTTGAACCTTGTTATTGCCTTTAATTATGGTGCACGTGATGAGATAGCTCGGGCCACGAAGCGCTTGGCTGCTGATATCAAATCAGGTGCATTGCTGCCTGAGGATGTCTGCGAAGCCAAAATTTCCAGCTATTTAGACACAAGTGATATTCCAGACCCTGATCTGATCATCCGCTCAAGTGGAGAACAAAGACTGTCAAATTTCTTATTGTGGCAGGCAGCTTATGCTGAATTTGTGTTTGTTGATGAACTTTGGCCTGACTTTACCAAAGATGTCTTTCATCGCGCACTTAGCACCTATTGCCAACGTGACCGCCGTTTTGGCGGCGTAGAAAGCGCAAAACTGATAGCAACTTCCTGAGGATGAAGCGCTTTAAGTTGTTTTCAACCGATATTTTAGTGTGTAACTTAACGTTCCAAAGGGAACGCTAATGTTATTTTTAAATAAGGCTTTATCTGTGACTCGAGATCTAAGTTTGGCTCGATAAATGTCACGTGAATTAAAGCTACGCATCATATCTGCCATCGTTCTGGGCACTATTACGCTCGTCGTTACGTGGATGGGTGGTTTGTTTTTTGCGGGTCTTATCGTCATTGTTGGGTTTTTGCTCTTTTACGAATGGAGTAACCTCACCAGAACGGCAAAACGCCAACCTTTGGTGAATTTTATAGGTTGGCTTACACTCACCATTGTTAGTGCATGTATCTTATTATCAATGCTGGAACTTGCATTGCTCAGTTTGGCGATTGGCGCGCTTCTTGCAGCCGCTATGGGGTGGGCAAAAGCAAAAAATCTATGGGTATTTGGCGGAATAATATATTCAGGATTGCCCATTATTGCGTTTACAGAACTAAGGGGCGATGAAACCTCCGGCTTTTATGATCAGATGGGTTTGTTTGCGATCCTGTTTGTATTCGTCATCGTTTGGGCTACTGATATCTTTGCATATTTTTGCGGAAAATCATTGGGCGGGCCAAAACTTGCGCCTTCCATATCACCTGGAAAAACCTGGTCTGGTGCCATATTTGGTTTAATTGCTGGCGTGGGTGCCGGCATATGTGTTGTGTTGCTTATTAGCAGTGGCGGTGGCTATTTCGTTCCGGCAATCGCGGTGGTTTTTTCAATCTCCAGTCAAATCGGCGACCTATTTGAATCTTGGATAAAACGCCGATTTGGCCAAAAAGATTCAAGCAATCTGATCCCCGGACATGGCGGATTTATGGACCGATTGGATGGATTGATTTTTGCATCTGTCGCAGCGTTTTTGATAGCAATACTCGATCAGTTTTATGCTGGTACAGATGCCTCTCATGTGTTAGCAATCCACCTGCTAGGTTTGTGATTAATTTAATTCATATTCGCCCAATTGGCGGAAAGTCTTCATGGATATAATAAATTCAATTTTTTCCATTTTTACCGGAAACATACTCGTCTTCATATTAATCCTGTCGGTTGTCGTGTTCATTCACGAGATGGGACACTATTTAGTTGGACGTTGGTGCGGAATTTATGCGACGACATTTTCCATTGGTTTCGGCAAGGAAATCTGGGGCTTTGACGGAAAAGACGGAACCAGATGGCGCGTGGCGATGATCCCGCTCGGCGGCTATGTGAAGTTTTTTGGTGATGAAAACGCAGCATCCATGCCCGATGGTGAGGAGCTTGCAGAAATGTCAGACGCGGACAAAGCGCGCTCTTTCCATCATGCGTCCGTCTTGCGCAGATCGCTCACGGTGCTCGCTGGCCCAATGGCAAACTTCATTTTAACGATTGTCATTTTCACAGCCTTTTTTACAATTTATGGCAAGCAAACAACGGATCCAATTATCAGCCAGGTTGTAGCAGAATCGCCGGCGGAAGCTGCTGGTTTGCAGCCTGGAGATTTGTTTGTATCTGTCGATGGAGTTGAAATTAGTGTGTTCAACGACGTTAAGCGATATATTTCATCTCGCCCTGAAACCGAGGTTGATATCACCATCAATCGCGGCGGAACCGAGCAGGTTATTTCGCTTATTCCAGATCGGAAAATAACTGAGGACCGGTTCTGTAATAAGATCGAAGAAGGCATAATGGGCGTTGTGGTTGTCCCAGATGAAAGCAATTCAAGACGCCTTGAATTTGGTGTGGTTGGCGCGGTCGGACAAGCATTTTCAGAAAGCTGGTTCATCGTGACCCGCACATTTGACTATATTGGCAATATTTTCGTTGGCCGCGAAAGTGCTTCGCAACTCAGCGGACCAATCGGTATTTCCAAAATGTCAGGGCAGGTGGCAACGCTCGGCATTGTTGCTGTTATTCAGCTGATTGCTATCATTTCTCTTTCAATTGGTCTGCTAAACCTCATGCCTGTCCCAATTTTGGACGGAGGACATCTCGTTTTCTATGCGATTGAGGCGATTCTTGGACGTCCTGTGAGCCCGCGGGCGCAAGAATATGCGTTCCGGGTTGGTATCATGCTCATTTTGTCGCTGATGTTGTTCACAACATTTAACGATGTGACATCTTTGTTCAACCACGGTTGTGAAGTACCTCAAGGGCAATAGTTGCGGTAAAACAACAGTTTTGCCTAACTTTGAACCAATTATGCGTTAATAGACTGTTTACTCTAATCAATTCTTCTTCCGGGCATTGATTAAAAATGATACATTAAGTAAACGGAATTTAACTCTTTTCCTTGCTTGTAGAGTAAAAGAGTTTTAATACGTATTTAGTTTCGAGTCAGAAATTCGTTTCTGAGGCGTAAGCCGCTTGGTTAAAAAGAAGGTAGTTTGTTCGATGAAGTTTCGTTCCCGCTTATTGAGTGCTGTTTCAGCTGCTGCATTATCGACAGGAATTGCGATATCCGGTGTGGGCTCAGCAACAATTGCAATGACGACAATTGCGGAAGCTGCTTCTGTTAGTCGTATTGTTGTTCGCGGTAATTCTCGTGTTGATGATGGAACAATTATCAATAACATCACAATTTCTCCAGGCCAGCGCTTTAACAACGATGATATCGACGATTCTGTAAAACGTTTGTTTGGTACCGGATTGTTCTCCGATGTGCGAATAGCTGTTTCTGGTGGAAGCCTTGTCGTTACGGTTGATGAAAACCAAATCGTCAATCAGATCATCTTTAACGGAAATAAGAAAATTAAAGACAAGCGTCTTGCGACGATTGTTCAAACTCAGCCGCTCGGGCCATTTAATGACT
>JAHDFS010000139.1 GCA_020628035.1 Rhizobiaceae bacterium | reverse complement strand
CCAGATGCACGATTAAAGGCCAATGATGCGCGTGCTTTGTTTCAACTCGCAAAAGCTGATTGCGGATTGGCCATGGTGCCAGAATTTATTTCTGAGCCCGGGGTGGAAGCGGGAAAGGTTGCGTATGTCTTACCGGATTGGAAGCTTGATATGATCGATGTTTATGCCATGTGGCCATCTAATGCGCCGCGCCATGGATTGGTATGGTTGTTTATTGATCAGATAAGTCAGAAATAGACTGGAGAAGCTAAGATTTATCTTTATTTCGTTCTTTCTCTTCAAGGAACGCAGATATCTTTTCCATCGAGCGACCAGATAATACCGGTGTCTGAGGTGTACTTCCACGCAAAGGATTGGACAGGATAAATCTCGCTTTGTCAGCCGCTGCCACCGCACGACGTTTTGCCATCCGGTAAATGGCATAAACAACGATGATAATATGCGCTATCAAGACCACAATGAAGAGACCTTGCGGCCCGTAAATCGACATCAGCCCACCAGCAACCAGTGGACCTGAAATTGTACCAACGCCTTGAAGCAGCAATAATCCGCTTGTGACCTGAAGCGCAGAGCCAGCTTTCGCATGGTCGTTGGCGTGCGCAATAATGATCGGATACATCACAAAAATCAGTGCACCAAAACCTGCCGCTTTTATAATCAATATTGTAGGATCTGTAGTGGCAACAGCAATGAACATCAGATCCGCGATGATCGCTAAAACCCCGACGATCAGAAGCACATAGCGCCGATCCATATGGTCAGACGCATAACCGACCGGTATTTGCGATAACGCACCAGCAAGAATAGGGGCCGACATAAACAAGGATATCGCGCCCACTGAAAGCCCAATATCGCCCGCATAGACCGCGCCCAGCGTGCCAAATGCGCCATTGGATACACCGACGCACACAACTGCGACCACAGCTATGGGTGAATTGAGCCATAGAGCCTTTAGATCAAGTTTTGCTTCCGACAATGGGGCAGGCGTGGAGGATGCTGATACCGCCGTTGGCAGCAATGCAAGCGAATAAAACACCGCGCCAATGATGAAAAATTCAAGCCCCAGTTCACCGCTCGTGGCAATGGATAATTGCCCCAATGTGCTACCGAGCAAGTTGATCATGGTATAAGTGCCAAACACAGATCCGCGTTCTTTGGCTTCGGTGGAGCTCGTCAACCAGCTTTCCACGATCATCGCAGCACCAGCAAAAGCAAATCCGGATAACGAGCGCAATATGATCCATGAGCTTGGAAAGACAATCAGCGCTGAAAGTAAAATTGATAAGGAGGCAACTGCTGCCATGACACTAAAGGAGCGCACGTGGCCAACTTTTGTCACAAGGCGCGGGACATATAAACAACCTGCAATATAGCCGATAGCCCAACCGGTTCCCAAGAGGCCCAAACTAAAGGCTGAAAAGCCTTCTGCCGCACCACGCACAGGCAGGATAAGCCCGTTTAAGCCACCAGCAAAGAACAAAAAGCCCGATCCAAGCAGGAGGGCGGAAAGCGAAAAGATTTTGTTTTTCATTGTACTAATTGTCGAAAAAAAGCGTGATTTTGGATCAAATCACTACACAGATAAGAAGTTTAGACCCATTAGAGATTAAATCAAGCGAGAATGTGACCGAAATTAATCTGTCATCGGGCCTTGCTCATTTGCCGTTCGATCGCACAATCCAATATAGAAAAGTCTTGCACGTGTATCAAATTTGAAATACAATTTATGCGAAAGTAATTCTAAGTTCTGCTATTATAAAGATTAAAAAATGCAAAGACTAAAAACGAGTTTAGCGGCCACTAGATTTGGATATTCAGCAGCACTGGCAGGAGCTTTTGGCGGGTGCATGGGGAGCTATCTTAAATATGGTTATCTTGAGGCGGAGACCATATTAGAATATGCCACCGTGGCTTTAGTATTGTCGACTTTGATCACGCTCTTGCATCTAATTTTCGTCAGAAAGCCATAAAAACACCCAAATCCGGCGGGGATTTGGGTGTTCATATCGGCCAAAGCAAAGATTGTGAGGTCTGGGGTTTTGCTTTGGCCTTCAACAAATAGCTGGCCATCACATTGAGTGTAATAAAGTCTCCTCCGTGATTGGTATGAAATTGGCCGAGAATGCCTTAACGACCAATTTCAGCTTCAGCGCCGTGCGATGGATTAGCGACGCTGAGGGCGGCAGGCTGTTTGTTGATCTCGTGTTAATACGCATTGGCCAGTGACTTGACCGCGCGGTGTTGTCATAGAACAGGCATTGCCAACCGCTTTTGTTTGGCAGGCTGCCAGTGCAAATTCTGGTGGGCCACGACGATTGCCGCGGTTTTGTTGGCCACCACCACGATTATTTCCGCGCAAACTAGCCTGTTCTTGGCGATTGCCTTTTCTGCCGAAAATCTTGCCTAAACGATTGCCCAAGCCCTGCGCTTGTTCGAGTCCTTGGCCGCGTTGACCGCGCTCACCACGCTCACCACCCTGGCGACCAGCTGTTCGACCACCGCCAGGTTTGAAATCAGATGAAATTTCGCCATAGGCGCAGCGTGGGAAAAAGGGGTAAGTATCGGTGGCAAAATAGACATATTTGCCGTTGAGCGTTCCACCATTACATTTATCAAGATTGCCCGATCCTGCCACATATTCAAAGTCCTGATTATAGGTGCCGTCATATTGACCACCTGGCGCTGTGCCACGCGTGCCGGATTTAAGCTGCCAGCTTGGATTAGCACCAGCGCCCACATAGTGGATTTCGTGACCATCTGCTGCATAGCCAATCAATGTGCCTTGTGCGGCCGCTAATATGCCATCAGATGGTGCGTGATAGTGATATTCTCCATCCGGGCCAACATGGGCATTATTGCTATCCAGACCCAGCGCTTCTCTTGCACCAACACCATCTAGGTTCCACCCAGATGAACGGTCACGCGAATGACCACGGGATGAAGATGCATCATACCAGTCCGCAGTGCCGGGGCGAATGATAACGCCATTGAGAGCAAAGCCGATCGTACCACGCAAATCTTGTGCGTTTGAACCTTTCACCGGTGTTGCATCCACGCAAAGCTTTGTATTTTGTGTCGAGATAGAATGCGGGTTTCCACTGTTCGGAAACTGACCAGTTTGGTGATCCGGTATGCCGTTTGATGTCATGCAGCGTTGACCGTTTGCTTCTGTGATGCTCACCTGATTGGTCGCGGCATTGGCCTGCGCACTTAAAACTCCGAACGCAACCGTCGTGATCGCAAGCGCAGCAAATCTTGTTTTATTGTTCTTAGGTTGTGATATTGAATTAAGTGTCATGATCGTCTCTCTTTTCAAATTTGATTTACGGGATCGATTGGCGAAGGGGTGTCGCTGATCGATGAAAGCCATCATGATTGGTGAGCGTGATGTCAGTTTGCAGAAAATATGTAGCAATTGTGTAGAATGAGGTGTTTTGGGTGAAAAACGGCGCTAAAATGGCAGAAATCACTTCATTCTCGCTCCACATTTGTTTAGCAATATAAATAAAATGAATAAGATGTGGTCCAAACTATCAATCGGAAAAAAGCTCTTCATTGCCATGATGATTACGGTTATCGCCGTAGTGATTTTCATCGCAGTGTTGATTACATTTTCTATGCGTGCGGGCTTTATCAACTACATTTTGCAAGCAGAACTTGATCGTTTTGATCCTTTGATCGAAGCCTTGGTAATACGCCATGACCCATCAAATCCTGGCTGGCCAGAATTGAAAGACAATCGTCGCCAATTTAGCGAAATTATTCGTCAAGCCATTCCACCAGCAGAGCGCCCCGGTGGTCAGCCAAAACCACCGCGACAAAGTGAGAATAATCAACCGCGACGAAATGGCGAGCAAAGTAGACCACCGCGTCGCACTGGGCCAAGCGATCCAATGTCTTTGGGTCGTAGAATGGCTGTATTGGATAAAAACCAAAATTTTATTGCTGGCGCTCGGTTTGATTATTCAAATAGCGGCCTGCGTGCCATCCCCGATGCCAACGGTCAAATTCTTGGCTATATCTCGATCGTTAAACCCGGTGCGAATGACAATGCGTCAAATGCAATATTTCTAAAAGACCAATTGCGCGTATTGGGCCTTACTTTGTTCATGGCCTTGCTGCTTTCTGCAATTGCGGCTTATCTTTTGGCAAGGCAATTTACCAAGCCGGTCGAGCGTCTAGTATCTGGCACCGACGCTTTGTCAAAAGGGGAATATGATCTTCGGCTTGAGAAAACCAGCGAAGATGAATTCGGCAATTTGGTTGAGCAATTTAATAAGCTCGCTGCGCAATTAAGCGCGCAAGAAAAAGCTGAACGTCAATGGATGTCAGATACCAGCCATGAATTGCAAACACCAATTGCTGTTTTGCGCGCTGAGATTGAAGCGATGCAAGATGGCGTTCGCAATGCTGATAAGAAAACGCTCAGCACGCTTCATCAATCGGTCACGCGATTGTCGGCATTGGTCAAAGATATCAGCCAATTATCCAATGCGAGGGAAGGGCGCCTTGTCGTTAATTGGACTCGCGAAGATATCTCAGATATGGCAGCTCAAGCAGCTCAAAAAGCGCATGGCTTGATCGAAGATGCAGGATTAATTTTGGAAACAGATCTGCAGGATGGCTTAATGGCAGAGTGCGATGCCATGCGCGTTGGGCAATTGCTCGATAACATTTTAACCAATGCGCGCCGTTACACGCATGCGCCAGGGACCATCAAGCTTAGTGTTAAGTCTGATGACAAGAAGCATGTTATCATCCGTGTTGACGACAGCAATAATTGTCCTTCTGAACCAGCACGAAAAAAGCTGTTTGACCGTTTCTATCGCGAAGATCAGTCGCGCGCACGTGCCTCCGGTGGGTCAGGACTTGGATTATCGATTTGCAAGCTGATTGTTGAAGCGCATAATGGAGAGATTATGGCCGAACCTTCCACTATGGGTGGGCTCGCTATGATCATAAAATTACCTTTGGAACGAAAAAAATAAAATGGCACAAGATCACATCATCATTGTCGAAGATGAAGAAGCACTCGCCGAAGTGTTGAAGGATTATCTATCTCAGCTGGATATGCGCGTAACTGTCTTAAATGATGGACATTCTGCGGTTGAAACTATTCTGAACGAGGATCCTGATCTGGTGATTTTGGATGTGATGTTGCCGGGCAAAGATGGGCTTTCTATTTGCCGTGAAGTCCGCGCCAAAAGCGAAGTGCCGATTATTTTGGAGACGGCACGCATTGAAGAGATTGATCGCTTGTTAGGTTTGGAACTCGGCGCAGATGACTATATCTGCAAACCTTGGTCCCCGCGGGAAGTTGTTGCGCGGGTCAAAGCCATTCTCCGGCGCACGAAAACACATGTTTCAACATCAGAAACAACCCCTCAAGAAACACCTGACGGCTTGCAAATGAACGAAGAAAATTGGACCGTCTTTTTTGGTGGCGAGCAGCTTGATTTCACCCGTCGCGAGTTCCGACTATTGTTTATCTTGTTTAAGCGTCCGGGACGCGTTTTTTCCCGCGCGCAGCTCTTAGAATTAGCTTTCCCAGATGATGCGATGGTCTTTGACCGGACCGTTGATAGCCATATCAAAAATATCCGCCAGAAACTCAAACCTTATTCAGGTGAAGATGAGTTGATTAGATCAGTTTACGGCGTCGGCTATGCTTTTGATGGTTAGTTAAACGCCCATGCTTTATTGTGGATCGGCATGGGCGTTGGTTTGGCTTTGTGGTCATCCCAAGCAGGTTTGATTAGAATCTATGCGGCCCAGCGAAGTGCAGCCTGGGCTACCCGTGCACCATAATAATGAGCGGTTTTTTGATCAGCATCGGGTGGTGTAATTTCCGGGCCTTGATCAGCTAAAGATTGCGCCATAGCACCTAAACTTGCGCCCATGCGATTGAGATTTTCTTCAGAACCTTGTGATGAATTATTGCCCGGTGGTAAATCAAGACCCACCCAGATCATGCCATGTTGCGCGGCAAAAACGGATAATGCCTGCAACGTTCCTGTTTTATCACCGGACTGACTGGATGAATTTGTGAAGCCACCTGCGATCTTGTTCTTCCAACTTTGTTCCATCCATTTCGAGGATGACGCATCCATAAAGGATTTAAATTCAGCAGAGATGGTGCCCATATAAGTGGGCGAGCCAAAGATGATCGCATCGGCTTGGTCGATCCTATCAAGATTGCCTGCCGCTTCCTTTGCATCGATGAGTTCTGCATCAACACCATCGACAGAATTTGCACCTGATAATACCGCTTCGGCTTGGACTTTCGTGTGTCCATATCCGCTGTGATAGATAATGAAGACTTTCTTTTGATTTTCCATAATGAGTTCCTATGTTATGTGGTGTGTTACAAATACAGTGTTGATCGTTTTTTAAAAGTAGGTATTTTAAAGTAACTAAGTAAGGAATAGCCGTTATGAAGTTCTCTGAAGCTCCAATTTCATGTCCCATGGACGAGCTTTTGCAAATAATATCAGGACCTTGGACGACATATATATTATGGCGTTTGGCCAATAATAAAAAAGTTCGATTTGGTGAATTAAAGCGTCTAGTACCTGGAATTTCATCGCGTGTTCTAACCGAACGCCTGCGAAAACTAGAGGATGCGGGGCTCGTTATTCGTACCTACAAGCCGACAATTCCGCCGGAAGTTTCATATTCTTTGAGCGAACGTGGTTTGGAGCTGAGAGATATTCTCAATCAACTCTCCGATCTATCTATTAAATGGGGTATGGCCAAGGATTGCCGAGAATATACGGCTGATGACAATGCATCGGAAACGGTAAAAACCGCTTAATTTAAGTTTCACGGATCAACCGCGATCCAATATTGCGCGATGTCGTGTTTTAAAGCGTTCAAATTCAGAGTTTAAAGGCGTTTTGCCGGTAAATACAGCAATATAATCCGGCATCCGAGAGACCCGTTCTTCAAGATTTTCGCGCACATCCATCGAGATATATCCAATCTGGGTATAGATCACGGTCATGCTTCGCGCTTTTGCTTCCGCATCCTCATAACCAAACCTCTTGAACATCTCAAAAAGGGCTTGTCCACGTTTCGCATCCGCCAGATCTAGTCTTTTTTGAAGCGCATTATTATTGCGGGCCCAATTACGGATCGCTAAATCTAAACGCGCATCGAAAAGTTTCTCATCAAGCCAGCAATCGAAAACATTAAACATTGCTTCAGTGATGGTTTCAGCAAAACCCGTGGTTTGTTTGACCAAATTGCCGGTATTCTTGCGCTCCCAACCCTTGATCATTGCCTCTAATAGCTCGTCACGATCGGTAAAATGCCAGTAAAAACTTGTGCGCGTCAGCCCAAGCTCTTTCGCCAGAGGCATGACTTTAACTGCTTCAATGCCACTTTCGCGAAGCATCTCAAAAGCAGCATTGAGCCAGATATCTTCTGACCCACGCAAGCGCGATACATTTTCGATATTCATGGCCTTGCATAATATGACTTGACACTTATGTCAATATTTATGACACTCATGTCAAGTTAGCTCATGATGGGCTTTTATTCACGGTTAGCTGGGAGACTAACATGGATGATTTAACGCAAACAAAAAGGCGTGTCCGCAAGCGTGGCGGGCGTGAAAAACGATCGTCAGAGGTGGGACAAAACCCGCATCTTGAAGTGCCTTATATCATCCGAAATATCCCAACCTATGATCTTGTCGGAGAAGAGAACCTTGTAAAAATAGAGGCGACGACCGATCGCATCCTTGCTGAAATTGGTATTGAGTTTTGGGAGGATGTCGAAGCGGTTGAACTCTTCCGCAAAGCTGGCGGTAATGTCACGCAACTTACCGACAAAAGCTGGAACATCAAATTCGAACCCGGCATGATCCGCGAGATTTTAAAGACCGCGCCGGCGCAATTTACTCAGCATGCGCGTAACCCCGCAAAGTCGGTTGAAATTGGCGGCGATGCCGTAGTGCTCGCGCCGGCCTATGGCTCACCTTTTGTGATGGACCTCGACAAGGGGCGGCGCTATGGCACGATTGAAGACTTCCAAAATTTCATCAAGCTCGCGCAATCCTCTCCTTGGCTGCATCACTCAGGCGGAACCATTTGCGAACCCACAGATATTGCCGTGAATAAGCGCCATTTGGATATGGTATATAGCCACATCAAATATTCAGA
>JAHDFS010000011.1:40024-42525 GCA_020628035.1 Rhizobiaceae bacterium | reverse complement strand
ATCAGAATGATCTGATAAAACCTGACGTGTGACGTTCTCACCGGTTGAAACAACTGGAAAATCTGACATTTAAACCTCCACTTAAGAGAATAGCATGCCGCCATTAATATCAATATTTGTTCCAGTGATAAATGCACTATCGTCACATGCAAGGAATAACACGAGATTGGCTGCATCATCGACATGGCCCTGACGCTTCACAGGAGCGCTGGCTTCAAACCCGCGGCGACCTGCATCTGGCGTATGCACATTGTGAAAATCAGTATCAATCATGCCCGGGCACAATGCATTGACGCGAATTTCTGGGCCAAGTTCTTTGGCAAGACCGCGTGTCATGGTCATCACAGCACCTTTGGATGTTGCATAAGGAACCGCACCCGGACCACCGCCATCACGTCCGGCCTGACTTGCCAAATTCACAATCGTACCGTTTTTCATATGCTGTAAGCAAGCATGGGTCATCAAAAAAGTGCTGGTCAGGTTGAGATCGAGGACTTCGCGCCAATGGGAGAGCGGTGTTTCAGCAATTTTCTTACGTGCAACCAAACCACCAGCATTGTTGACCAAAACATCAACGCTGCCAAAGGTTTCAACTGTTTTGGCAACCAATGCGTTGACATCGTCTTCATTTTTCAGATCGCCCTGCATGGCAAATGCCTGACCACCATTGGCTTTGATTTTTTCGACAGTCTCATCCGCGCCAGTGCTATAATAATTGATAGCGACATTTGCACCTTCGGATGCGAGTTTAATGGCAACGGCTGCGCCGATATCGCGTCCGCCTCCGGTGACAATGGCGGTTTTCCCTGCAAGTTTCATAAGCTGTCTTTCCTTTACATATACTAGGTGTTGGCGAGTTTCTTCATGACGACTTTGAACGTGTTTTCGTCCGGATCTGTGAAATAAAGATCCGCGTCATAACCCTGATCATCCATGAAATTGAAAATGCGTTTTGGCGCATCAAGTTTATAAGGCACCAATAGCGTCGCAATCCGGTGACGGGTCGATGCTGGGTAATGTGCGTTTAAAACGGTGCTGACGGGCAGACCCTCATAATCTGCTGGATCAACATCGGTAAATTCGGTTTTTTGTGTGATCTCCGGTTTACCTGCTTCTGACCAGACCACTTGTCCATAAAATCCGGATCGTTTCTGCGTGTTGCGGAACGAGGTTTTGCCCAATTCAAACGGCTCATTAGCATGTAACAACCAATCAATGGTCACAGGTGTTTTAGCATCCACTTTATCAACAATGACAAAGTAAGATCCGCGTACGAAAAAAATCTCGCGTTCTGCGCATGTCACTTCAGGCGACAGGCTTTGATATGCGGCCGTCGCATCCCCGCAGATATAGATATGATCGTCGCGCTCTTCGGCTGCTTTAATGGTGCCGGTGGCTGCCAACGCTTTGGCTTTATCTTTCTCAGCATATTGACCTTTGCCATTGATCAAAATCGCATTTTTGGAGCGGGTTTGACGGCGCCAATTGCGGTGCATGGATGAATTAAAGGCCACATAATGCCCGGATTGGATCGCCATATCTTCGCCGAACGCTGCCATACAAAACGCATTTTGATCGCCGTGACTGTGGCTGACAGAACCAAAACGTGAGGATTTGAACACAAATTGGATATGGTTATCCGGATCATCCATGGCGTGCTGAACGCCCACCCAGCCAATGCCTTTAAAATGACGTAAGCCGTCTTTGGGGGGCGTGGCCTCAATAGCGGGAAAATCGGTTTGGAACACAAGTTCGTCAAAATTTGTATCCCACCAACCCCAATTATAAAACGCCATTTCTGTGCCAGGATTGGTTCGTAGATTTTCCTCTGCATACCATTGATATTCACCTTTACCGGTGGCGCCGGCCAACTGCCTCAGATTAAGGCCAGTTTTAATTCCCGGCAGATCGCCCTGCGTACTGTCATCGCCAAATGTCGCTCGGCGTGTATTTGGAGCTTTGCAATAAAGCGGGAAATCGCCTGTGTGTTGCAAAAATGGCCGTTTATAAAGATCAATACCGGTATAGGATTTAAGGCGATTAGCAGCGTCGATGAGATAAGCAACACCCATCATCCAGTAATTCGTGCCCTCGGCCCAACCACCATCATCATCTCCCCAAGGGGAATAAACGGTCATCAAAAATTCAATGCAGTAATCAAGCCAACCGCGGACTTCATCATTCTCATCATCACCCAATAACGCAATACAAGATGGCACAATGCTTAGCGATACCGATCGCACCGCGTGGCTATCATAAGGGAAGAGATGAATTTTCGCATTTTGGATTGCATGTTCGGCAATATCGCGCGTGCGTTCTAACAGTGCATTGCGAACGATATTACGTTCATCATCGCTCAATTCGTCATAAAGCCAATCATAACCCCAAGCCAGAGCGTTACATACGCGATACGCCCATTCATCGGTATAAGCACGAGATATCACCCCCATAGGGTCCCAAGATGCAGCCTCTAGCAACCACTCCTTGGCGCGCGCTGTCAT
>JAHDFS010000011.1:3131-39924 GCA_020628035.1 Rhizobiaceae bacterium | reverse complement strand
CCATAGGGTCCCAAGATGCAGCCTCTAGCAACCACTCCTTGGCGCGCGCTGTCATATTTTCATCATCAGTTACAGCACCGCCAATGGCTAGATGCCGAATGGCATACCAATGTTCCTGAAGCTCAATATAGGTTTGCCGCCAAATCGGTGCGGTCCGTTGATGATTGGGATAGCCTTTGGGCTCACTCATCACATCACGATCCATCCAAGGTAGGACGGATTTTTCGTAGAAATTTGACCAGCTGCAATGGTTAGGATCTGACGCAACAGCCTTTTTAAACTCATTGAGGCGATCTGTTGTCATCCAAAGGCGAGGGTGGTTAGTTACCACATCCTTATATCGTGTTTTGCGCGGCGGCACCGGTGTCTCAGGCAAGCCTGCAGCGATCAAAAATATCCGCGAGCTGCTCCAGGAACTCGATGGTTTTTTTGCGTCACTATCCCATGTTGCATAAGACCAGTGGTATTTGCCGGGCTCCAACGCAATATCGGGCGTGAAAAAGTTCAGCGGAATATCTTCAAATATATGCGTATTTTTTTCTGGATAATCAGCATCTTGCGACATGCGCAGCACATAGCGCGCATCGTCATCAATAACAGGTATCCATGTAAAACGCGGTGGGTTTTCAACGATCTGCGTATTCTCATCCGGTGAGTATTGGATCGTTAATTGACCAGCTCTTGGTTCATCAAGCAAAGGAAGTGCGTCACTTGCCATGGATCGTAAATTCCGTGTGTAAAATTAGAGATTGAGCGGCGGTCATCTCCCGCCGCTCTTGTGTTGTTCAAAGGCTATTAATTGCCGTATTGGCGCTCGTATGCAGATTGCATGACAACGAGAACTTCATCATAACCAAGCTTTTTCAGCTGAGCCTGATAATCGTCCCATTCTGCTTCAACATCTGCAGCACCTAGGATCCAGGCTTGCTGACGCTCGAGCATATAATCGCGGATTGTACCCCAATATTTGTCGTAAACCTTCTGCTCTTCAGCATTAAAGGCAACACCAAGGAACTGGTCAATCAGATAATCGCCTTCGTCATAAAGCGCGATACCTTCAAGAGCGAACTCGTTAGACCACTGGATTTCGTAATTGTAATCCTGGAAGTAGCCGCGACCCTGAAGTTGCGAGCCGATCTGATAAAGAGATCTGTTCACAGGACCAGCTTCAAGGAATTCTTTCTTGAAGATGGCTTTACCGTCAACCACATCATATTGCTGGCCTTCAACACCAAAGTTTGCCAAGCGACGACCTTCTGGTGTGAACCAGAAATCGAAATATTTAATGGTTTCAACTGGGTGCTTATTGGTATGACCAATGGCCCATCCATCTGGCTTAATCGGAATACGGCGATGCTCTTCAATGCGCTTACCGCTGATAGAAGCAGGCGGTGCCATAGCTTTGAACTCAAAACCATCAATTTCAGCCGACAATCTGTTATAGCCGGAAGTCGACGCAAACCAATCGTGTGTTGCACCACCAAGGTTTTCAGACAATAGAAAGTCACGTGCTGACGAACCGCGTGTAAACACTTCCGCGTCCACCAAGCCTTCAGCATACCAACGTGCAAGGTTTTTAATGCCTTCGCGATAGCCTTCACCTGCATAAGGGTGTTTCATCTGACCTTCATCAACATAAAAATCGTGGTAAGTATCAGAACCAGATGAACGGCCGTCCCAAAGTGTTACAAGACGGATAAGCTCTGGCCACTGACGCGCGAAATATGGAACTTCATCCGCTTCGCCATTACCGTTTGGATCTTGAGTTTTAAAGGCGCGCAGAGCGGCTTCAAACTCATCAACAGTTTGTGGCACTTCAAGACCCAATTTATTGAGCCAATCCGTACGGATCCAGTATGCACGACCATATTTACCATCTGGCAAATAAGGGATGTAATACATGTTTCCATCCGCAGCTGAAATCGCGGCAGCCACTTCAGGACGTGCATCAAAATATGCCTTCATATTTGGCGCATGTTCTTCGATCAATTCGTTAAGCGGCAAGAATGCACCTTCTGGACCATATTGGTTGACGAAGTCTTTGATGCGGCTTGAGCCAACGATATCAGGGATATTACCACCTGCGAGCATCAAGTTCAGCGCTTCCGTCCGGCCCGTATTTTCGTCCGTACGAAGGTTTGCACCCACGGTAACGTCGACCAAGTGAACATTTGTCCACTCACGTGCCTGCTGTTCAACCGGCCAGTCTTCTTTATAAACCGGGTAACGCGCGTGGTTCATTTGGATTGTAAGTTCCAGCGGGTCCCCTTCGACAATTTTTAGGTGCTCTCCTGATGTCGCCGGCGATGCAAATGCAGTGCCAGCCAGAAGAGCTGCGGCAAGAGTTAATTTACGCATGATTTCCTCCGTTTTGCGTGTTTCTTGTCATTCTTTGACACCCCCCAGCAGGATGCCTTTCTCGAAATATTTCTGAATAAATGGATAGACGATCAGAACCGGAATGATTGAGCAGACGATAATCGCCCCTGTCACAGTTTCCGGGCCATAAGCCGCATCGAGTACGTTCATGGCAAACTCTTCGGTATCACTGAGCTTGGCGATTGTGTGGCGAAGGAAAACCTGTAACGGGATTTTCTCTTCACTTTGCAACAAGACCATAGCCCAGAAGAAACCATTCCAGCGGGCAACAATACAAAACAGCGTAATGGTTGCGATCGCAGGTTTTGACAGCGGCACAAAGACTTTCCAAAGCACTTGGAAATCATTGGCGCCATCCATTCTCGCGGCCTCCTCAAAGCTGCGCGGAATACTTTCAAAGAAGTTTCTTAAAAGGATGATGTTAAAGGCATTGACGGCAAACGCTAAGATGATGCCGAACATGCTATCAAGCAGATTTAGATCGCGCATATTCAAGAAGAATGGGATCAAACCGGCATTAAACCACATGGTAAAGGCGATAAAGAGGTTGAAGAACCGTCGACCTTTCAATTGTGGGCGCGATAGGGCATAAGCCCCTGGAATGATGAACGCCATGCTCATCAATGTGCCACCAATCGTATAGATAAATGTATTGCGGTAAGACACCCAAAATTGTGGGTCTGACAGGATAAAGCGATAAGCCTCGATCGTTGCATCAATAGGGGTTAGTACCACTTTACCAGCGGCAGCTGCAAAACCTGAACTGAATGACACAGCCGCAATATAGATAAACGGGTATAGCGTTGCGGCGGTAAACATTCCGATTAATACAGAAACGGCGATTGCGAAAAACTTGTCCCCGCGGGAGTAGAGATTCCATTTCATCATGTGCGAGCCCTCACCACAGTGATGTGCGCGACAAACGGCGCGATAAAGTGTTAGCGACCATGACAAGAACAAAAGCGACCACGGCATTGAATAATCCGGCAGCAGCAGCCAAATCGTATTGACCAGACTGCAAGCCCTGACGGTAGACCCAGGTATTGACCACATCCGCTGTTGAATAAGTGGATGGCTGATAGAGCAGGATCACAAGTTCGAAAGAGACTTCCATAATGTTGCCAATTCGAATGATCAGCATGATCAAAATCGTTGGCATGATGGATGGGATGGTAATTCGCCACATCATCTGCCATCGATTGGCGCCATCAACCACAGCACTCTCATAGAGCGATGGATTCACACCTGCGATTGCCGCCAAGAATACGATCGATCCAAAACCAGCTTCTTGCCAAATCCCGGTGCCGACAAAAATCGGCCGGAACCATTCTGGCTGGGTTAGGAAGTAGATTGGATCTAGGCCCAACCAACCCATGACCGTGTTGACAATTCCGGCCGACGGAGAAAACGCGGTGATTACGATACCTGCAATGATCACAGAAGAGATAAAATGCGGCAAATACACAATGGTTTGCGCAGTGCGCTTGTAGCTTGCATGCAAGATCTCATTGAACATCAGTGCCAAGATAATCGGTGCAGGAAAGCCAAAGAGTAGGTTCAATGCACTGATTTCAATGGTGTTTTGAACCGCGCGCAGGAACTGATCATTGGTGAATAGGGTTTCAAAATGCTCAAACCCAACCCACGGGCTGTTCGCCACGCCTTTAAAGATCGAATAATCCTTAAATGCGATCTGCAAGCCATACATCGGTTTATACAAAAAAACGACGAACCAGATGATGGTTGGCAAGAGCATGAGATAGATCTGCCATTCGCGTTTAAAATGATCGATCGTGCGCGTTAAAGCATCATTTCTGATCGCTTCTGACGGCTTCTCGATAATCTGTTCTGAAGAAAGTTCTTTCGCCATGGTCTTAGGCACCCAAATCCAATGCACGACCGCTTTCAGCGTCAAAAATCTTCACAAGAGAGGCAGGGACATGTACTTCGCTAACACCAGATAAATGCCCGATATCGCCCTTTGTTTCGGCTTTAAAGACCATATTATCCGCGCCATGATGCGCATGCAGCAAAGCTTCAGAGCCAAGTGGCTCAACCAGATCAAGATCAATCGGAAGAACAGAGGTATCTTTGCCAGCTTCTAAAACCGCATGCTCTGGTCTAACACCAACGATGACGTCGCGGCCGATGTGATTGCCGACCATGCCTTCAACTTTAATTTCGGCCCCGCCAACTTTTGCACCGTTTTCTGTGAGTTGGCCTTTCATTTGGTTCATGGGGGGAGAGCCCAGGAACCCGGCAACAAATGTATTGGCGGGGTTATTAAACAGTTCCATCGGCGCGCCGATCTGCTCGATGATACCGTCATTCATAACAACAATACGATCAGCCAGCGTCATGGCTTCCACCTGATCGTGAGTCACGTAAATAGATGTTGCGTTCAAACGATTGTGTAGCCGCTTAATTTCAGCACGCATTTGTGTGCGAAGCTTTGCATCCAAATTGGAAAGTGGTTCGTCAAAGAGGAAGACTTTTGGATGACGTACAATCGCGCGACCCATCGCGACGCGCTGCCTTTGACCACCGGACAAATCAGCTGGGCGACGATGCAAATATTCGGTCAATCCCAAGATTTCAGCTGTCTCAGCAATAGCTTTTTTGATTTCCGCTTTTGGTGTGCGGCGAATACGTAGCCCGAACGCCATATTGTCAGCGACATTTAAATGAGGATAGAGCGCATAGTTCTGAAATACCATTGCGACATCGCGGTCTTTGGGTGCCACCCGGTTTACATAACGACCATCGATCGAAAGTTCACCGCCGGTGATTTCTTCAAGACCTGCGATCATGCGCAATGTCGTCGACTTGCCACAGCCTGATGGGCCCACAAGCACAACAAACTCGCGTTCCTTCACATCTAGATCAATACCATGAACAACTTCCAAGGAACCGTAAGCCTTTACGATTCCGCTTAACGTAACGCCAGCCATGAAACCTCCCGAACGAGCGTAAATTGAAAAATTTATACTAGTATGCTAGATTTCTATCTAGTATGCAAGATTAAAATGTTGTATACATGATTTTAGTGGACTGACCGCGAGTTTCGGGATTTCACATTGTTATTTATTCACACTCTTGGTAAGCGATATAGAACACTTACCAGTGACGAGATTGGAGAGAGTGCATGGCTCAAGCAGCTCAGATTAGCGACACACGGACCAGTGTGGACGATATTTTTGATCTTTTGCGAACTGAGATCTTATCTCTTAAGCTTCGCCCAGGAGACAAATTATCGGAAGTTGATATGGCTGCTCGATTTGGTGTTTCTAGGCAACCCGTGCGTGATGCATTCAGTCGATTAGCCAATCAGGATCTACTTGTGATCCGTCCCAAGCGCGCCACCGTCGTCAAGCGATTCTCCACGCGCGAGATCAATAAGTCCCGGTTTGTCAGATCTTCTATTGAAGAGCGGGTTTTAAGGCGTGCGTCGGATCTTTGTGATCTCGTCGGGGCTGCCCGCTTAGATATGGCATTGGCGGAACAAGAAGAAGCGGCAGCAAATAAGGATATCGAGACATTTGGTAAGCTCGACTATGCATTTCACAAGACACTTTGTGAAATTGCTAAAGTTGATTTCGCATTTGATGTGATTTTGGCTGAAAAAACCAAAGTCGATCGGCTTTGTGCATTAGGTCTTGAAAAAGAAGACCGTATGCATGAACTGATCGCCGATCATTATGAAATTGCTAAAGCCGTTGAAGCTCATGATGCGGAACGTGCAGTTAAAGCTGGCATGAAACATCTTGGTCGTCTCGATGAGACGATTGAACGAATATCTGCCCAAAACGCTGACTATTTCGATCCAGAATAGCCAATATTGGACATAATGAGCCATGTTTAAACGTGCTGAAAAAAGCGCGAGGCAATCATCTGTGGATGGTGCTGCGCCGAGCGCTTATGACATATTCAAGCTTTCTTGGCCTATGACCATCAAGGCGGTGTTTCTGCACGGCACCGTTTTGCTTGATGGTTGGCTCGTATCACACTTGGGTGAAGAATCACTTGCTGCCATGGGGCTCGCAGGTGCTTTAGGTGGCATTGTCTTGGGTGTGATCTTTGCATTTTCGCATGCTTTGCAGATCAGAACGGCACAAGCATTTGGTACAGGAGATCCCGTATACCGAAAATCTGTGCTGGCTTCCGGATTGACCGTTGGATTGTTGATTGGGCTTATTGGAATCTGTTCGATCTTTCTTTTTGGACAATCGCTTTTAGCCAGCTTGGCGACAAGCGAAGATATTGCGGTTCAGGCTTGGACATATCTCTCTATTTTTTCACTGGTGATTTTAGGGGAGGCGATTGGGCAATCTGCATCAAGCCATTTTAACGGCTGTGGCCGCACGAAAATCCCGCTCATCGGATATTGTCTTTCAGTTCCGATTAATGTGATTTTTAGTTATGCATTTATTCACGGAGCATTTGGCTCGCCTGCCTTTGGTGTGCCAGGTGCAGCAATGGGCAGTGCATTCGCAATTATGATCCAAACCGTGTTTTTGGCAATCCAGGTTGTTCGCCTTGATGGGCATTTGCGCAAAGTTATCGGCTGGCAAAGGCAGACATTTTATCTGACAATTAAGCGACATTTTGAATTTTCACTGCCTATTGCGGCAACGTTTATTAGCGCTACATTTGCAGGTCATATTTGCATGCTCATCTATGCCAAAATGGCGTTACCTGATTTTGCTGCGATGACTTTGATTGCCCCATGGAACATGGTCGCAGGGCAGATATCCATGCAATGGACCCAAGCAACTGGAATAATGGTTGCGCAATTGCTGGGAAAAGGCGCAACTGAAAAGCTTCTCGATAAGTTCTTGTCCGCTGCATGGCGCGGAGCAATGGTTGCAGCTGGCTGCGTTGCGGTGATCTTTTTGGTTATGAATGTCTCCGTGGATCTGCTCTATCCAGATCTTTTGCCCCAAACGCGCATGACACTCATTGGCTTTCTGCCCATCTTGCTGCTCATCCAGGTGCCTAGAACAACCAACGCTATTTGCGGCAATACGCTTCGCGCCAGTGGTGATACAATTTATGTCATGAAATTGTTTTTATGGGCGCAATGGGGATTTAGAGTTCCAGCAACAGCGATCGTCGTTCTGTATTTTGATCTATCCGCATTCTGGGTATTGTCGCTTTTGTTGTGGGAAGAACTGATCAAGTTTCTACCGTTTCACACACGTCTTTGGCGCGGGGATTGGAAACGGGTATCCGTTTCACAATAACTGCAGCGGACATTAACTTAGGAGAATTTGCGGAAGAATTTGGTACGATCAAACATGCCTTCAAGTTCCTCCATTCGGCTTTTCGTTGTATCCCAGTTTCGCTCCTGAACTTCTGCAATAAATATCTCCGCCAACAACATGCTGGTGACATTGGAATCCCACGCTGATGGGACGACGATCTGGCTGTTAAAACAATAATCTGCATTTGCGCTGATGGGCGAAACCCATTGATCTGTGAAGAGAACAACTTTTGCACCGCGTTCCTTGGCCATCTCAGCCAGTCTGAGCGTGCTGTTTTCATAACGACGAATGTCAAAAATAACGACGACGTCGCCCTCATTAATATCCAAAAGGTAATGCGCCCAAGCATTTGAACTTGAACTAATATGCGTCACACCTTTTCGGATAACTTGCATATGCAGGAAAAAATAGTCTGCCAAAGTGCGCGTGATCCTGCCACCGACAATATATAGTTTGCGATTAGAATCACTAAGAAGCGTACAAGCGTCGTCGAAGATTTGAGGATCAATATCGCCCAAAGAATGGCTGATATTTTCGATTACTGCTTCCGTAAAACGGTTAAGAATATGCCCCTCAGGCGCATTATTCACCCAGCGCTCGCGCTTGGCGATGGGCCCCGAAATCTTCTCATCTAGTTCTGCGCGGAGATTGGCTTGAAAATCTGGAAATCCTGAAAAACCTAACTTTTGCACGAGACGTCCCACAGTGGGTGTCGAGACGCCTGCAGTGTCCGCAAGACTGGTAATGCTGCCTAATCCGGAGACGGGGTAGTTTTTCAAAATGACATCCACAAGTTGACGCTCAGCGCGTGTAAACTTCATAGATTGCTCTTTGAGTTTGTCTGAAATTGTCTGTGAGCTCACCTGAATCGTTCCCCCTTTTTTGTAACTATATGCACAATCCATTTTAATTTGAAGAATAATTTAGTTTGATTATTGACAAGTCAATCTTATTTGTAGAGAATTTTACAAAATTGGAGTGATTGTCTTGATTGATGAAGCAAAATCAAATGTTGTTTCCATTTTAGGTGGCGATCGCGCTGCCGATATTTTGCTGATCTGCGAGCATGCTTCCAATCATATACCTGAGCGATTTGATAATCTTGGTCTGGGCGAGGAGGCTTTAAAAAGCCATGTCGCTTGGGATCCCGGCGCTGCTGATGTGACCCGTTTACTGGCAAAAAGATTTAATGCTCCGGCTGTTTTAAGCGGGATTTCAAGATTAGTTTATGATTGTAATCGTCCACCTTCGGCAAAGGATGCAATGCCTGAGCAAAGCGAAGTCTATCATATTCCCGGCAATGCAAATCTTACTGACTTGCAGAAAAAACAGCGTGTTGAGGATTACTATCAGCCTTTCGAAGACGCGATTGCCAGGGTGCTTGGCGAACATGACATTGCGCCAATCCTTGTAACCATTCACAGTTTTACGCCAACCTATCATGGCAAAAAGCGTGAGGTTGAAGTTGGTATTTTGCATGATGAAGATAGTTTAATTGCAGATGCAATGCTCGATTACGCTGACCAGCACGAAGAGCTCTGTGTTCGTCGAAACGAACCATATGGCGCCGAAGATGGCGTGACCCATACGCTCAAACATCATGGCATTCGCAATGGCCTTGCCAATGTGATGATAGAGGTTCGAAACGACCTTCTGCAAACCCCGCAGCAGTGTCTGGATATCTCTTTAAAGATCGCAGAAATGCTCGATCACGCCTTGAAAGTGTATTCCGCATCTCCTGATCACAGGGAGCGCGTTGTATGAAATTTATAAACTCCTACATCCGCGTTGTTGATGCATTAAACTACCGCATTGGTCGCATCGTGATGTATGGCATTTTTGCAATGATCGCGATTTTGATGTGGTCATCGATTTCTAAAACCTTCTTTCTTCCGTCCTTGTGGACCTTAGAGGTCGCCCAATTTGCCATGGTGGCCTATTACATTTTGGGTGGGCCTTATTCCATCCAGCTCGGGTCCAATGTTCGCATGGATCTGTTTTATGGCGAATGGTCAACGCGCAAAAAGGCGCAGATCGATGCCATGACTGTTTTGTTTTTATTGTTCTATTTAGGTGTTTTGTTATACGGCGGTTTGGGTTCATTGGCTTATTCTCTCGGCCATTTTGGCGATCAGCCTTTCCAATTCCTCTTCGGGATTTTAACCGGTCAGGAAAGTCCTGGAAGGCTTGAGCGCAGCCCAACCGCCTGGCGCCCATATTTGTGGCCAATCAAATTCATCATGTGTCTGGGCGTCTTGCTGATGCTTTTGCAATCAATCTCTGAATTGCTCAAAGACATTATCAAACTCCGTGAAGAAAAAACCGAAGCAGAGGCTGCGAATTAATGTCATATGAAATGATAGCCATATTCATGTTCGCATCCATGATGCTGATGCTCTTCACAGGCCAACGCGTATTTGGCGCGATCGGAGCCGTTGGCGCCATTGCCGCGATCGCGCTCTGGGGCACAGGAGGATCTGATATTGCCTTTGCATCCGCAATGAAGCTGATGAAGTGGTATCCTTTGCTAACGCTGCCAATGTTCATCTTCATGGGTTATGTCTTGTCGGAATCCAAAATCGCCGATGATCTTTACAAGATGTTCCATGTTTGGATGGGGCCGGTGAGGGGTGGTCTTGCCATCGGCACCATTGGCCTGATGATCTTAATCTCCGCGATGAACGGTTTGTCAGTCGCGGGCATGGCAATTGGCGCAACCATCGCGCTGCCAGAACTTTTAAAACGTGGGTATGATAAACGCATGGTCACAGGTGTGATCCAAGCGGGTTCCTCGCTTGGCATTTTGGTGCCGCCATCTGTGGTATTGGTGCTTTATGCCATGATCGCGCGACAACCTGTTGGTCAGCTCTGGCTGGCCGGTGTCTTCCCCGGATTGCTCATGGCCGCATTATTCATGCTTTATATCTATATTAGATGCCGTGTGCAGCCGGAATTGGGTCCCGCGCTTGATGAAGACGAGCGTGAGAATATGCCGTTGTCGGAAAAACTGGGATTGTTGCGCGCTGGTCTCTTACCGCTCTTCATATTTGCTGTGATGATGGTGCCGTTTGTCAATGGTTGGACATCATTGGTTGAGAGTTCAGCGGTTGGTGCGACAACCGCCTTTTTGGCCGCCGTCTTTAAAGGTCGCATGACACGCGAAGTGTTTGAAACCTCCGTGCGTCAAACCTTAGCGATTTCCTGCATGTTTATGTGGATCATTCTTGCAGCACTTGGTTTTGGGGCTGTGTTCGACGGATTAGGCGCAGTCAAGGCAATCGACACGCTCTTTACTGACCAGCTTGGTCTGAACCCATGGGTGATCTTGATCTTAATGCAGCTATCTTTCTTGGTGATGGGAACATTCCTAGATGATACAGCCATGCTTGTTATTGTTGCGCCACTTTATGTGCCGCTCGTAAAAGCGCTCGGATTTGATCTTGTCTGGTATGGCGTTTTATACACCATCACCACGCAAATCGCATATATGACGCCGCCATTTGGCTATAATCTATTCCTCATGCGTGCCATGGCACCGCCTGAGATCACACTCAAAGATATTTACAGCTCAATCGCACCATTTGTGTTGGTGATGATATTTGCGCTCGCGCTCGTCATCATATTCCCGCAGATCGCGATGTGGCTGCCAAACACTGTTTACGGAAAATAACGAGAACTTCAAAAAAGAAGCCATAAACCGGTTGGGAACAACCAAAAAAAGGAGAAATGAAATGACGACTTCAAGACGTACGTTTATTAAGGGAGCAGCAATGGCAGCGCCTGCAGCAGCGCTAGCGACACCTGCAATTGCTCAATCGAAAATTAAGTGGCGCATGCAAACCTATGCCGGTGCGGCGCTTGCAGAACATGTGGTAAAGCCAGCTATCGACAGCTTTAACAAAATCGCTGGCGATCAAATGGAAATCGAATTGTTCTTTGCTGATCAGCTTGTACCAACAGGTGAATTGTTCCGCGCAATGCAAAAAGGCACAATTGATGCTGTGCAGTCAGATGATGATTCAATGGCATCACCAACAGAAGTGACAGTGTTTGGCGGTTACTTCCCATTCGGCAGCCGTTATTCGCTCGATGTACCAGTGCTCTTTAACCAATATGGTTTGGGTGAAATCTGGGATGAGGAATATTCAGCAGTTGGTGTGAAGCATATTTCTGCTGGCGCTTGGGATCCGTGCCACTTTGCAACGAAAGATCCAATCAATTCTTTGGCCGACCTTAAAGGAAAGCGTGTGTTCACATTCCCAACAGCCGGCCGATTCTTGACCAAATTCGGCGTCGTTCCCGTAACGCTGCCATGGGAAGACATTGAAACAGCCGTTCAAACTGGTGAACTAGATGGTATTGCCTGGTCAGGTATTACCGAAGATTACACAGTTGGTTGGGCCGATGTGACGAACTACTTCCTCACCAACAACATTTCTGGTGCTTGGGCGGGTTCATTCTTTGCCAATATGGATCGTTGGAATGAGCTTCCTGATAACTTAAAAGAATTGCTGAAGGTTTGCATGGATCAAAGCCATTATTATCGTCAGTGGTGGTATTGGGGCGGTGAAGCTGATCTACGTGTCAATGGCACGAAGATGGAGCTTACAACGATCCCTGATGAGGAATGGGCGCAGGTAGAAAATGCAGCTGTTGAGTTCTGGGAAGAAATCGCAGCTGAATCTGAAACCAAACGCAAAGTCGTTGAAATCTTCAAAAAGTACAATGCCGACATGGTTAAGGCTGGACGCCCGTACCGTTACAGCTAAACTACAAACATTAAAGACGCCATCATCATTGGTGGCGTCTCACTCCAACGATCTGTCGAGATAGCCATGTCTAAAACACTCACATTTGATGATTTAAAATCACGCGTTACAGCGGGCGATATAGATACCGTTTTAGTGTGTCTGGTTGATATGCAAGGCCGCTTGATGGGGAAGCGTTTTCACGCAGTAAATTTCGTCGAAAGCGCCTATAAAGAAACCCATTGTTGTGATTATCTTTTGGCGACAGATCTTGAGATGGCAACACCAGATGGATACGCTGCTTCCAGCTGGGAACGCGGCTATGGCGATTATATCATGCAGCCCGATCTTGATACGATCAGGCTTATCCCGTGGCTTGAAGGGACCGCCATGGTGATGTGTGATGTGTTAGACCACCATACCCATCAAGAAGTCCCGCATTCACCACGTGCCGTGCTCAAAAAGCAGGTTCAACGGCTTAAAGAACTCGGATTTATTGCCAAAACTGCGACCGAATTAGAATTTTTCATCTTTGAAAAAAGCCTCGATGAAATTCGCAAATCAGGTTTCAAAGATCTAGAGCCGATCAGCGGCTATAATGAAGATTACCACATCCTCCAAACCACCAAGGAAGAACATATTATGCGCCCGTTGCGCAATTGTTTGTTCGACGCTGGCATACCCGTTGAAAACAGCAAAGGCGAAGCTGAAGCAGGGCAGGAGGAGCTGAATATCCGTTATGATGAAGCGCTTAATTGCGCGGAATATCATACAATCGCCAAACACGCTGCTAAAGAGATTGCCTGGCAAAAAGGCCATGCGGCAACTTTTGTTTCCAAATGGCATCATGAGCGTGTTGGCTCATCCTCGCATATTCACCAATCTCTTTGGACCCTTGATGGCGAGAGTGCTTTTTATGACAAAGATGGTGAATTCACCATGTCAAAAACCATGCAACATTATGTGGCAGGTTTGTTAAAATATGCGCAGGACACGACCTACTTCTTAGCACCATACATCAATTCCTATAAACGCTTTGCCAAAGGGACATTTGCGCCAACGAAAGTTATTTGGTCCGTGGATAATAGAACAGCCGCCTTTAGATTATGTGGCGATGGCACAAAAGCTGTGCGCATTGAATGCCGTGTGGGTGGTTCTGATATTAATCCGTATCTAGCAATCGCAGCTCAGTTGGCTGCAGGAATTGCCGGACTTGAGGAAAAACTTGAGCTTGCGCCCGCAACTTCTGGCGACATTTATGAAAATGAAGCTGCAGAAGATTTGCCAACCAATTTAAGAGATGCAGCAACCCAGCTGGAAAATTCAAAAATGTTGCGTGCCGCGATGGGCGACGTGGTCGTTGAACACTATGTCCGTGCCGCACACTGGGAACAGGAAGAATTTGATCGCGTGGTCACAGATTACGAAATTGCCCGAGGCTTTGAGAAAGCTTAGGGATTTAAGAAAGCCGAATAATGTCAGTTTTAAAATGTATTTCACCCATAGACGGATCAGTCTATGCCGAGCGAGAAACGTTATCTTCAGACGATGCGTTTGCACTTGTCGAAAGCGCCAAACAAGCGCAGCTTGAATGGGCTGCGCGTCCCATCGAGGAGCGTATTGAGCTCGTCATGGCAGGCGTTGCAGCCATTGGAGATATGAATGTCGAGATCGTTCCCGAGCTTGCGTGGCAGATGGGGCGCCCAGTGCGTTATGGTGGCGAATTTGGTGGCTTTAATGAGCGCGCCAGCTATATGGCATCCATCGCAAAAGACGCCTTGGCTGATATCAAAGTCGCTGATGATGATCAGTTTAAAAGATATATTCGTCGCGAAGCGCATGGCGTCGTGCTTGTCATCGCCCCGTGGAACTATCCGTATATGACCGCGATTAATACGGTCGCCCCAGCTCTGATTGCTGGTAATACGGTTGTTTTAAAACATTCAACGCAAACGCTTCTTGTGGGCGAACGAATGGCTGAAGCGTTTCATTTGGCAGGCGTTCCAAAAGATGTCTTCCAAAACGCGTTTTTGGATCATCAAACAACATCGGATTTAATATCAGTTAAAAGCTTTGGCTTTGTGAATTTCACAGGCTCTGTCGGTGGTGGCAAGGCCATGGAACTGGCTGCAGCAGGTACCTTTACAGGTCTTGGCTTAGAACTTGGTGGCAAGGATCCAGGATATGTGATGGATGATGCCGATCTTGATGCCGCCGTTGAAACATTGATTGATGGCGCGATGTTTAATTCCGGGCAGTGTTGTTGCGGAATTGAGCGGATTTACGTCCAAGAAAGCCTTTATGATGCTTTTGTTGAAAAGGCGGTGGCCATCGTTAAGGCCTATAAGCTTGGTAACCCATTAGATGAAGCCACAACACTTGGTCCAATGGCCAATAAGCGATTTGCGCGGGAGGTCCGCGAGCAAATTTCAGAAGCGGTTGCACAAGGTGCTGTCGCGCATATCGACACATTTGAAGAAGATGATGGTGGCGCGTATCTCACACCGCAAATCCTAACCAATGTGGATCATACCATGCGTGTGATGCGTGAAGAAAGCTTTGGGCCCGTTGTTGGTATCATGAAGGTTAAAGATGATGCCGAAGCGATTGAGCTGATGAATGACAGCGAATTTGGTCTCACAGCTTCGCTTTGGACCAAAGATATTGATCGTGCTGAGAAAATTGGCAATGCCATTGAAACTGGTACAATCTTCATGAACCGCTGTGATTATTTAGATCCGGCATTGTGCTGGACGGGATGCAAAGACACAGGTCGCGGTGGCGGGCTATCTGTCATCGGTTATCACAATCTCACACGTCCTAAATCCTATCATTTAAAGAAAGCCTAGATCATGCAATTAGTTGGAAACTGGTCTTATCCCACCTCTGTAAAATTTGGCGCAGGGCGCATTAATGAAATCGCTGAAGCATGCAAATCCGCAGGCATTGCGAAGCCATTATTGGTAACAGATAAAGGTCTTGCGAGTATGGAGATCACGACAAAAACGCTTGATCTCCTTGAAGCTGCCGGCCTTGGTCGTGGAATGTTTTCCGAAGTTGATCCAAACCCAACGGACAAAAATGCTGAAGCCGGCGTAGAGTTTTATCGCGATGGTGGGTTTGATGGCGTTATTGCGTTTGGTGGCGGTTCGGGCCTCGATTTGGGTAAGGTTATCGCATTTATGGCCGGTCAAACACGTCCCTTGTGGGATTTTGAAGATATTGGCGATTGGTGGACCCGTGCGGACGCTGACGCAATTGCGCCGATAATTGCAGTGCCAACAACCGCAGGGACTGGATCTGAAGTAGGACGCGCCAGTGTGATCACCAATTCGACCACCAGCGAGAAGAAGATCATCTTCCACCCCAAAATGTTGCCAGCAGTGGTAATTTGTGATCCAGAGCTAACAGTGGGAATGCCGAAATTCATCACCGCAGGTACAGGATTAGATGCTTTCGCCCATTGTGTGGAAGCTTTTTCAAGCCCGCATTATCATCCAATGAGCCAGGGCATTGCACTTGAGGGCATGCGCTTGGTGAAAGAATATCTGCCGAGCGCTTATGCAGATGGAACAGATATCGAAGCACGTGCGCATATGATGAGCGCGGCAGCTATGGGAGCTACAGCTTTCCAAAAGGGGCTTGGCGCAATACATGCCATCAGCCACCCAGTTGGCGCAATTTACCACACACACCATGGCACAACCAATGCTGTATGCATGCCAGCAGTCCTTCAGTTCAACAAGTCTGCCATTAAAGACCGTTTTGATATGGCATCTGCTTATCTTGGGATTGATGGCGGATTTGATGGGTTCTGTAATTATGTCGACGAATTAAACGCATCAATGGGGGTTCCCAAGACACTCACAGAACTTGGCGTAAAAGATCCGGACATTGATCGTTTGGTCAAAGATGCGCTCGCCGATCCAAGTACAGGCGGAAATCCGATCGAAATGACGGAAAAAAACACAAAAGAGCTGATCCTCGCCTGTATTTAATGCAGATTTAACCCGTGTTTTTACGGTTTGACATTCTGTATAATATCTTACATTCTGTTCTTGTGTGTAAATTTTTATACAAGAACAACGTCGATTTGTCGTATACCTGTCATGAAACGTTCCTATGGGTATGTCGTTCAACGTCAACGGATCAACTTCCAGGGAGAAAACAACATGAATTTTAAATATACTTGCTCAGCACTCGCAATACTTGCGATGTCAGCATCTGCTGCAAATGCTGAAACTCTCAGACTGCTAACCTGGGGTGGTTATGCGCCAGAGGCTGTGATTGAAAAATTTGAAGCCGAAACAGGCCACAAAGTTGAAGTCACAAAATCAAATAACGAAGAAATGGTTGCAAAATTGCGTGCGACCAATGGCGGTGGTTTCGACCTTATTCAGCCAAGCCAAGACCGTATAGCCGGTGCGCAAGAAGAGTTTGGTATCTATAAGCCATTGGATTTGTCAAAAATCGACACAAACCTTTTCATTGATTCCATGCTGGAAGCCACTAAGGGCAACACAATGATGGATGGCAAAGTCTTTGCGGTTCCTCATGTTTGGGGCACGAGCGGCTTGGTTGTGAACACCAAAATGGCTGGCTCCGTGAAAGATTATACAGACCTTTGTAATGCCGATGTTGCTGGCAAAGTGTCTTATCGTCTAAAGCGTCCAACATTGATTGGTTTCGCGTTCGCTATGGGCATGGATCCATTTGCTGCTTACGGTGATGCGGATGCTTATCAAGGTATCTTAGATAAAGTTGAAGCCAAGTTGATTGAATGTAAGGCCAATGTGAAAACCTATTGGGATGGTGGCGATGAGATCAAAAACCTTCTCCGCTCAGGTGAGGTGATTGCTTCCATGGCTTGGGACACAGGCGGCTGGCAGCTCAATGCTGATAATGCAGATATCAACTTCGTAGCGCCTGCATCGGGTGCGCTTGGTTGGATTGATACATTTGCATTGCCATCACGTGGTCGTGCCGATGAAGCAGCTTATGCATGGATCAATTTCGTCATGCAGCCGGAAATCGCTGCAATGATCACATCTGAAGCTGGAAACTTCACAGCCTCTAAAGGTGGTGATGCTGGCGTTGATGATGCGCTTAAAGCGCGTTATCAAACAAGCTTCCCGCAAGAAGCTGTCGACAATATCAAGTGGTATCCTGCAGTGCCTGCAGGTCTTGAAGCACTCGAAGGTGCCGTGCTTGATCGCGTCAACGCTGCGCAGTAATTCGTGTAATATACTTGGAGGACGCTGATCGGCGTCCTCCGTTTAACTACATATGAGATAAGAGTGTTAGATGTCCGAAATTGCCGATCTCGAATGTAGGGAACTTTCAAAAAGTTTTCTTGATTTCCAAGCTGTTAAAGATGTGAGTTTTAGCGTGCCCAAAGGCACGTTCTTTTCCATTTTGGGGCCATCTGGTTGTGGTAAGACCACATTGCTGCGGATGATTGCTGGCTTTCAAGAGCCAACCAGCGGTGATCTGTTAATCAAGAACAAATCGGTTTTGGATGTGCCGCCCAATAAACGCCCTGTATCCATGGTGTTTCAGCATTTAGCGCTGTTTCCCATGATGAATATCGCCGCCAATGTGGGCTTTGGATTGCGCCAACGGGGCGTTGATAAACGCGAGATCGAAAAACGCGTTGAGACAGTTCTAGAGCGTGTTGGACTGCCTGGCGTTGGCAATCGCTCCATCAATCAACTCTCCGGCGGGCAAAAACAACGCGTTGCGATCGCGCGCTGCATGGTGCTTGAGCCTGATGTATTATTGCTCGATGAACCACTTGGCGCGCTTGATCTCAAGCTGCGCGAGCATATGAAAATTGAGCTTAAGAAACTGCAGGCTGAATTTAACACCACCTTTGTTTACATCACCCACGATCAATCAGAAGCGCTCGTAATGAGCGATCAGATCGCGGTGATGAACCATGGTGTGTTTGAACAAATCGGCACTGCGCGCGAGCTTTATTACCAACCTAAAACCGCTTTTGTTGCAGGCTTTGTGGGTGAAGCGAATAAATATGACGCCAAAGTGACTGCGAAAAATGGCGACGCACTTAAATTGGTCACAGGTGATGGCGTCGAGCTTTCCGGTCTTGATGCCGTTGGCGGATTAAATGAGGGTGATCGAACCCAAGTCTTCGTGCGTCCCGAAGCGATTAAAATTTCCCGGAAACAAGCCGATATCAAAGGCATGGACAACAGTCACTCCGGCGAAATTGAGAGCATCCTTTTTAATGGTGCCAACAGCCAATTGCTGTTGAGAGACAATTCCAATGGCGCTCAGATCAACATCACCATGCCGCAAACTGGCGAGTTTCGCGATCTTACAAGAGGCGACAATGTCTATTTTGGTTGGGAAGCTGAACAAACAAGATGTTACTTGGCTGACAAAGTGAGTTGAGATGACGTCAGATAAATCAAAACTCGGTTTCTTTCTTCTTTTGTCACCACTTTTATTGTGGTTGATGACACTGATTATCTTGCCGCATGTCGGCATGTTTTTTGTCTCAATCAGCGAAAAAGTCGGCGTTCGGCAATATGAGACCGGTTTTGGCAATTATGCTGTGTTTTTCAACGAACCGCTCTATTGGAACACATTTGCACGGACGGCCTATATGTCAATTGCGGCTACGTTTTTAACGCTGATGATCGGATTTCCAATTGCCTATTACATCGCAAAACTCACCAAAGGTCGCACCAAAACCACATTGTTTTTAATGTGTCTCATCCCATTTTGGGTCAGCGAATTGGTTCGCACCTTTGGCTGGATGATCCTGTTGCGCGAGACAGGCGTGGTTTCAAACTTTCTGCAATATATCGGGCTCGTCGATGGTCCCATCGAATTCCTCTACAATGATGCTGCGATCATGACGGGTCTGGTATATACCTCCATGTTGTTCATGGTGGTGCCCTTGGTCACAACGCTCGATAGTCTTGATGATAGCTTGATTGAAGCGAGTTATGATCTAGGTGGCAACGGCTATACGATCTTGCGCGAAATCATCATCCCGCATGCCATGCCTGGTATCGTATCGGGATGCATCGTGGTCTTTATGCTGTCTTTGGGCAATTACTTAACCCCAATCCTTTTGGGTGGCAAAGACAGTCTGTGGTTCACAGGGCTCATCTATAGCCAATTTATTACCCGATTTAACTGGGAGTTAGGCTCCGCGTTTGGTTTTTTACTGCTTGGGTTATCATCGCTGATTGTTTTTGTTGGACTCAAACTTTCGCGTCAATCGCTAACTGAAACGATGGGGCGCTGATATGATTACTGGTATCAAACAAAGCCCGTTTTTCACATGGTCCTATCGTGCCTATGTCATTTTATTCTTCATCTATCTGGCGCTGCCGCTGGCTGTTGTCTGCGTCTTTGCATTTAACGATAGCCAGTTCCCATCACTACCATGGGATGGATTTACGCTAAAATGGTTCTTCGGAACGGAATCGCCTTCAATCGGTGTCTTTAATGAACGTTCGATCATCCGATCCATAGGCACATCCGCTTTTGTGGCGTTCTGGGTGGCGCTATTATCCGTCTTTGTCGGAACATGTAACGCGTTTTTATTCACCAGATACGAGTTCCGAGGAAAGTCGCTGCTTTATATCGTTATGCTGCTGCCATTGATCATTCCTGGCATTATTTTGGGCATCAGCATTTTGGTGTTTACATCAAACATCGCCAACTTTTTGGAAAACGCCACCGGCCTCTGGTTTGATAATTTAAGACCGGGTCTGATACTCGTCATATTGGGTCAGTTCTCCTTCATCACGACATTTGCAACTCTGGTGATTTCAGCTCGTTTGCAGAAATTTGATCTTAGCTTAGAAGAGGCAGCGCTTAATCTGGGCGCCACCAAATTTGGTGCCATACGTTCCATCACATTGCCGTTTTTATATCCGGCGATGATCGGGGCAGGGGTGGTTGCTGTGTTGATGAGTTTTGAAAACTTCAACACCACATTGATGCTGGTCGGCTCGGACGCGCCACTAACCATCACCATGTTCGATCGACTTAAGCTTGGTTCAACACCGGTGCTAAACGCCGTCTCTTTATTGCTAATGGTTGCTTCAGCAATTTTGGGATTGATGTCGCTTCTACTTCAGCGAAAATCTGACTGATATTTTTTCCTTGTTAAAGGCCAAGAACCGTATCCCATTATGTGACATAACTGTGACAATGCTTGTAAGAAAACCGTCACAGAAGCCGTAGTAACCTCTGTCGGTCAGTTTTCCACAAAGGCCACTTAGAATTTGCCATCGACAAATTTTTGATTTGTGTAGTGATCGAAGAAGTTTTCATAAAATGCTTGTATTTCAAAGGCTTGGAAACGAGTTTGATATAAATTTGGTGTTCTAATTTAGCATTTGCGCGTTAAAATGCAGCTCTCGCAGCATGTGATTTTTCACTGTCACAAAACTTTTTTATTTCCGTCATTAAACTGAAAAAAGCAGTCAATAGGTTGACCGTAGCTGAGACGGAGGCTTGTTTAATGCTGCTCGAAATTCGTGACCTAACAAAGAAATTTGGCACTGCAACTGCAGTCAATAAAATCCAATTTACTGTCGAAAAAGATCAATTCATCGGTATCGTTGGTCGCTCAGGTGCGGGGAAATCTACCGTCTTAAGAATGCTCAATCGCCTTGCCGACCCGACAGATGGATCGATCGTTTTTAACGGTCGCGATGTCACCAAGCTCGAGGGTGCAGCCAAACGAAAATGGCAATCTGATTGCGCCATGATCTTCCAGCAATTCAATTTGGTGCCTCGTCTCGATGTGGTCTCCAACGTTTTGCATGGAACGTTGAATAGGCAAAATACGCTTGCCACCATGTTTAATCTCTTTCCAAAAGAAGATGTTTACACAGCCATTGATCTTCTTGAGCGTCTTGGCATCCAAGAACATGCGATGAAACGTGCGGAAGCTTTATCCGGCGGACAACAACAACGCGTCGCCATTGCGCGCGCCATGATGCAGGATCCGCAGATCATTCTCGCCGATGAGCCTATCGCCTCGCTTGATCCAATGAACGCGCAGATCGTTATGGATAGTCTTCGCCGCATTCACGAAGAAGATGGCCGCTTGGTCATCTGTAACCTTCATACACTCGATACAGCCCGCAAATATTGTGACCGCGTGATCGGCATGCGCGATGGCAACATCGTATTTGATGGCACGGGCGCAGAGCTCACAATTGATGCCGCGCGTGAAATCTATGGCGCCGATGAGAGCTTTTCAGAATCAGCAACTTCAACCAGCGTTGAAAGCCTTGCTAACACCAATCACAAGCTAGACGAGCTTGCTTGATGTAATACCAGCCCCGAGATTACGGGGCTTTTTTATGTCCAAATGGAGAAATGGAAACATGAAAAAACTAGCCCTAGCCCTTTTGGCTACCACATTGATGACAGGTGCTGCAGCAGCTGACAGCATGGAAAAAATCTCAGAATTCCGCATTGGTATTTTGGGTGGTGAAAACGCACAAGACCGCATGAACTCATATCAGTGTCTTGCAGACAAAACGACTGATCTGCTTGGCGTTGAAACAAAATTGTTCGCGCCTGCTGATTACGCTGGTGTGATCCAAGGCCTACTTGGTGGCACAATCGACATGGCTTGGTTGGGTGCATCTGGTTATGCAAAAACATATCTGTCTGACCCAGAAGCTGTTGAGCCGGTACTTGTTAAAGTCAACGTTGACGGTGGCTTTGGTTACTATTCAGTTGGTTTTGCACGCAAAGATTCAGGTGTAACGTCACTTGAAGATCTTAAAGGCAAAACATTTGGTTTTGGTGATCCAAACTCAACATCTGGTTACCTAATCCCTTCAATCGAAATCCCACAGCAAATCAACTCGACAATGGAATCTGGCGATTACTTCGGTGAAGTTAAGTTCACTGGTGGTCATGAGCAAACAATCGTTGCTGTTGCAAATGGCGAAATCGAAGGTGGTGTAACTTGGGCTGACGGTCTTGGCGAATGGGAAGATGGCTACAATTCAGGTGCTCTTCGTAAAGCTGTGGACGCTGGTCTTGTTGACATGAACGACATGGTCAAAATCTGGCAGTCAAAAACAATCCCAGAAGGTCCAATCGTTCTTCGTAAAGCGCTTCCTGCTGACGTTAAAGTGAAAATGACAGGTCTTATGGCGTCATTGAAATCACTTGACCCAGATTGCGCATATGGCGTTGCTTCAGGTGAAACAAAAGGCTTCATGCCAATCACACATGAAGCTTACGAAGTGATCATCGAAGCTCGTAAATTGAAATCTAACTAATCGATTTCTTGTCAATAGAGACCACCCCAATATCGGGGTGGTCTTTTTCTAAGCTCAAATTCAAAGAACAAAAATGTCGACACAAGCCATAGAAAAATCTGCGGCGCCCGATCTCCGTGAGAGCTATCTCGCGCAGGTACAGCGCAAGCATTTATATAACGCCATCTTCCTGATCGTATTTGTCGCGCTTCTCATTGGTGGCTTTATTACAGCCAATGATCGAAATGCAGGTGGTTTTTGGGATGGCTTGCCCAACATTTTTGATTTCCCAGCTGAAATGCTGGATGATGCCAGTCAGAAACTTACCCAGTTTCCTGCTCATTTTATAAATTTCCTACCGAGTTTGCTTGAGACGATTAACATCGCTGGTGCCGCCACATTGATTGGCGCAATTGCCGGTGTGTTTATCTCGCTGCTCGCAACACGCGGTCTGGCGAAATGGCCGCGTTTAATCCCAGTATTTCGTCGGGTGATGGATGTGCTGCGTGCCATGCCAGAGATTGTCATTGCGCTCGTGCTCATTTTCATCATGGGCGGTGGCCCAGTTCCAGCTATGATCGCGATTGCTCTGCATACGATCGGTGCACTGGGGAAACTGTTTTCAGAAGTCAATGAGAACGCCGATATTAAATCTGTCGAAGGATTGGAATCTGTCGGTGCGACGTGGTTTCAGCGCATGTGGCTGGGGATCCTGCCGCAAGTAATCCCAAATTATCTCAGCTATGCGCTTCTTCGCTTTGAGATCAATATTCGCGCTTCGGCGATCCTCGGTTTTGTTGGCTCTGGCGGTATTGGCTATGAGCTGAAAAACGCCATGAGTTGGGGCAAGGGTAAATATGATGAAGCGGCCGTGATCTTCATTCTGCTGTTTCTAACCATCGTCCTTGTGGATCAGTTGTCCAGTTATGCCAGAAATAAATTGATCGGAGAAAGCCGATGAACACGATCGTCGCTGAAAATAAGTCTGATCTCAGAGCGCAGGTTAGCCAAAACTTCTTGCGAATGAAACTGGTTGCTTTTGGTGTGCCATCGCTCATTCTGCTTTATTTCATCTATATTGCGATATCATTTGATTTCGCCGGTATCACCGAACGCGCTAAGTTAGATAAAGCCACAACGCTTTTATCCGATACATATTCCTACAAAACCCATGTCACAAAATCCAATCGTGGGGCAGGTGACTTCACCATCGCCATTGAAGGCGAGAAAAAGGGCCGCTATCCGCAAGGCGAAACGCCGAATTGGGTCAAGATTGATGGTGACAATGCCTCTGTTACGCTGGCGCCAGGTCACGTTGTCGAATTTGTCGGCAAAACGGTTTTTTATGACATTCCGGGCTACGGACTTGTAGAAGTTGAGCCAAAGAATTCTGGCATTGCGCTCAAATTACCGACGGATGACGTTCCAGATTTTATCAGTGCTTCCAAAACACGGGTGAATATCAAAACTGATGCTGGCCGTATTGGTGTGACGAAATCCAAAACCGATGTGTTTCGTTATTTCTATGGCTGGGAGATGTTCTTCTTCACACTCGATAGCCCGTTCTATGGCATGAGCTTTACTGAAGTGATGGGATCTGCATTTTCATCTGAACGACTAGACCCGGCTATGAGCAACTTCAGCGCGATGTGGAACGACTTTTGGTATAATCCCATGTGGCGACACTTGGAGATTGCTTGGGCGTTGTTTGAAACAATTCTGATGGCGTTTTTAGGTACGGTTGGTGCAGCACTCATCGCTCTGCCACTTGCATTCATGTCCGCGCGCAATTTCTCACCGGTTTGGGTGGCACGCTTTTCCATGCGCCGCGTGTTTGACTTTCTGCGCGGTGTTGATGGCCTCATCTGGACAATTGTGTTGTCCCGCGCCTTTGGTCCTGGACCTCTAACAGGCGCGCTTGCCATTTTGCTTACCGATACCGGAACTTTTGGTAAGATGTTCTCTGAAGCGCTTGAAAATGTTGATCAAAAGCAAATTGAAGGCATTCGCTCAACAGGCGCAAAACCAATTCAACGCTACCGCTTTGGCGTTATCCCGCAATTGATCCCAATCTTCCTGAGCCAGATCCTTTATTATCTGGAATCTAACACGCGTAGTGCCACTGTAATCGGCGCGATTGTCGGCGGCGGTATCGGATTGCATCTCACGCAAGCCATTATCACGGGTAAAGATTGGGAAGAGGTGAGCTACTACATCATTCTCATTATCTTAATGGTGATGATGATGGACACGCTTTCCGGCTGGCTTCGTAAGAAACTGATTGGCGGCAAAAGCTAACGATGCGAAAAGTTCTTATTACAGGCGCGGCGAGGGGTATCGGTTACGAGCTTTGTAAAATTGCCTTGTCAGACGGCGCGCGCGTCTATGGAAGTGTGCGCACGCAAGAAGATGCCGATAGATTGCATGCTGAATTTGGTGATGATTTCACACCGCTCGTATTTGATATTCGCGATCGTGATGATGTGGCTGAAAAGCTCACCCAGATTGATGCGCTTGATATGCTCATCAACAATGCGGGTATCATTGGGCCTGATGACAGCGACACAACTACCGCTTCACTAGAAGCGTTTTCTGATGTGTTTGAGATCAATACATTTGCGCCCCTACAGATGGCGCAATTGCTCTTGCCTAAACTCAAGGCATCCGATCACCCGGCAATTTTATCGATCTCAAGCCAGATGTCCTGGATGGGATATGCAAAGTCCGATCATATCTCCTATCGGGCATCGAAAGCTGCGCTGAACAAGATTATGCAGGGCTTGGCGACTGATCTGGCGCAGCATGAAATCCCAGTTTGTGTCGTTGACCCTGGTTGGGTGCGTACTGATATGGGCGGAGAAGGCGCGGATAATGATCCATTAGATGTCGCAAAAGGTATTTGGCAGATTGCCAAGGGTTTGACCATGTCAAAGTCTGGCAAGTTTATCAGATGGACCGGTGAAGAAAGAGATTACTAATATGCCAAGATTATCAGAAGAGGTGTTTTTGCACCCAGATTGTGATGTGAGTAACACAACATTTGGTCGCTATACTGAACTTGGTCGAGGCACCAGAATACTAAATAGCGAAATGGGGGATTACTCCTACACAGATCGCTATGCTGATATTGCCAATACCACGGTTGGCAAGTTTTCCAATATTGCAGCATTTTCGCGAATTGGGCCGACCGATCATCCTATGGATCTGGCGAGCATGCATCATATGTTATACCGCACCAATGATTATTGGGATGGTGTTGAGCGCTGGGAAGAGTTCTTTGAAAAGCGCGCCTCGCGCCGGACGATGATCGGTCATGACACATGGATTGGTGCGCAAGCCATCATCAAACCCGAATTAAATATCGGGCATGGTTCTGTTATCGCTGCAGGCAGCGTGGTGACCAAAGATGTTGCACCATTTATGATCGTTGCTGGCGTGCCGGCTGTGCCCATTCGTATGCGATTTAACGATGGCATTGCCGATCGACTAACAGCGCTTGCTTGGTGGGATTGGAGCCATGAAGCTTTACACAAGGCTTTACCAGACTTTAGATCGCTTCCGATTGAAGCCTTTTTAGAGAAATACGAAGATCAATAATTCAAACAAAAAAGCGAGTTCGAATGAGAACCCGCTTTGATAAATGAATTTGATAAATGATTAAGGCCACCAAGTGTTTTGGTGGCCTATTTATATGCTAGTTCAGCTTTTCATCCATGCCCATGCAGTTTGCATAATAGGTCACAGTTGCTGGCCAATCTGAAAAGATACCTTCAATACCGACATCTTGCGCAAGCACGTCTAACATTTCAAACATCACGCCGTCTGATGTCGTCACGTCTTTGATGGATTGGTAATACCAGCCGCCGCCTGATTGCAATGGACCCGAGCGTTCGAGCGTCCAGGTGATGAGCTTAAGACCAGCTTCTTTCGCTTTGATCGCATATTCTGATGGTACAATTTTGCCTTCTTTAGTGGTCAGCAGCATCCACATTGGTGGCGCAATATAGTTTACACCTTTTTCGGCAAGTTCTTCCATTGAAGGCTTAAACGTTGATGCGTCATTGTAATCGAAGTCTTTGCGGTTATAGCTCGCGTCAAGATATACCGCTTGTTTGCCAAATTCCGGTTCATTTTCAATCCAGTAAAGCACATCATCAAGATTAAATGACTGCGCAAATACATCAGAAGCTGGAACACCGGCGGCTTTATACTCGTCAATCATCTTCTGTGCGTAATCAGCTTGTGAGAAACCTTCAAATGGCATCTCAACAGATGGTGATTTGAGTTCAGGGGTAAATTTAAGGCCAAGAGATTTAAACATCTCAATCGATTCCGCATGGGTCATTAATGTACCAGTTTCCCCAGCATAAAGATCAGTACGCCAACCAGCTGTGCCACCTAGGTAACCGGCAACATCTGTGGCTGTTTGATCAGCGGCATCCATTTTTCCGCGCAGAGTGCGAAATTCAGCCAGTGTTATGTCAGAAGCCCGACATTCGGCCGATGCTTTTTCATCACCAGATGCGGGTGTGAAGCCCTTTGTGCATTTTGGCGCCAAATCTGATGCAAGAATATTGGTTGTTGTATGAAGATCGTTTTGCGCATGGCGGCAAACAAGCTCCTTGTCTTTGGTAAAGGTGACATCGCATTCCATAATGCCAGCACCCATACGAGCAGCGGCCGAATATGATTCTTTGGTATGTTCAGGAAATTGCATCGGAGCACCACGGTGGCCGATGGAAAAATCTGATTTTTTAAAGTCCATTGCAGCACATGCAAGCAGCTTGTCTTTAAGCGCGCTCGGCTGCATTTGATCAATCAAATAATAGGGGCGAGGGCCCAATTCAACATCAGCCGCATGAGCGGGAAGAAGAGGTAAAAGGCAGGTCAATGCTGCGGTGGCGATTGTAAGTTTCATCATAAAATTTACCTTGGGAGTGTTTCAGTACAAGGGATTTTTACTTATGTATTTTGACAATACAATATCAGTTTTATGATGTATTGACGAAGTAATTATGACATTTTATTGTCAGTATTCTTAATCACAAGCTCAATATTGTTTCCCGAAAACCAAGTTCGACCATATTCTATAATATTGCCGTCCGTGTCGCAATTCAGCGCCAATGAACGCAGTAACGGCGCGCCGGGCTTGAGCTCTAAATGCAATGCAGTGGTGGCGTTACACAAGACGGCCGTTAATCGCGTTTCCAGGCGGTAGTAATCTTTAATACCACATGATTTCAAAGCTATTGTGACAGAATTTGTCTCAACAAGTTTGTTCAACAGATTTGGCAATCGTGTGGCAGGATAGGCTGAAATAGAATGCGCCGCTGGTTGGTCATTGATAAAGGCAATGGCCTCATGAATATGTACCAGACTTCCAGCCTTGATTTTGAGCGCCTTTGCTTCTTCTTTTGTTGCGGCTCGCGTTTCAAAATGAAGTGTTTGTTTTTTAGCCTTATGCCCTTCACCATCAATCGACTGGTGAAATCTAACTCGCTTACCAATCTCATATTTCGCAGGATTAGCGGAGACAAATACACCAGATCCTTGTTTGGAAAACACAATGCCATCTTCGGAAAGGCTCGACAGCGCATGTCGAACCGTATGACGATTCACTTTAAAGCGTTCGACAAATTCTGCTTCTGTGGGCAGTTTTTCACTCGGTTTATAAATGCCATCAGAGATATCCCCTTGAATAATCTCTGCAATCGTCCGCCAAACTGGCTTTGTTTTCCGACCCTTACGGCTTTTTTCAGTCATGTCACAGAACTTTCACAAAAATAGCATGGAAATTACACATAAATCGTGCAATATTTGTCTAGTTGTATAGTTATGCAGATAATTTAGGAATTTGTCTAGATGAAATCTTTGCCCGAGAGAAAAAAGTGGATGAGCCTGTTGGCAAAAGCACCATCCGAGCTCGTATCAAACACATTTTCAGATGTGATGGAGCGTTACGGTTTAACCGCAGAATTTACCTGGTTACGCAAGCCAGAAATTGGCGGCGTTATGGTTCAGGCCAGAGCGGGGGCAACGGGTGCTCCCTTTAACTTTGGCGAGATGACCGTCACGCGTTGTTCGCTCAAACTCGAGAACGGTAATGTGGGCCACGCTTATGTGCAGGGGCGTGACAAAGATAAGGCTGAGAAAGCTGCCATTATCGATGCTTATTTGCAGGGTGATAAGGCTGAGATCTTCGCCGCAAATATCATAACTCCTATTGAAAACGCACTTGCGGCAGTCAAAGCAAATCGCGAACAAAAAGCGGCCAAAACCAAGGTCGATTTCTTCACATTGGTTAGAGGAGAAGACTAATGACATCAACAAGTTCATTAGAGGGTGGTTTCACCGATGCGCCTGTTGAAGCGGCGCAAAGTTTTCGCAAAATCATGAATGTGATGGCAAGACCAGGCATCATCGAAGAGCTCTGTGTTGCCGTCCCGCCGGCACCGTTATCCACTGCGGCTGGTTCATTACTTCTAACCTTATGTGATGCGCAAACACCGATTTATCTTGCAGGGAAATTCGATAATGCTGCGATCAAACAATGGATTACGTTCCATTGTAACTCACCTTTTTCAGATGCGGAAAACTCCATGTTTGCACTTGGCGCATGGGAAGATTTACAGCCCTTGCATGATTTCCCAATTGGTACGCCTGAATATCCCGATCGTTCTGCGACTTTAATTGTGGAGATGGAAAATCTCGTATCATCAGGTGCTGAACTTTCAGGCCCAGGGATAAAAGATACGCACCAGCTTTCGCTTCCCGATGTCACCGCATTTCAAAAGAACGCCATGTTGTTCCCGCTCGGTCTCGATTTTTACTTCACATCCGGTGAGAAAATTGCGGCTTTACCGCGAACAACCAAAGTTACAAGCAATTGGGAGAAAGTCTGATGTATGTAGCTGTAAAAGGTGGGGAGCGCGCCATTGATGCCGCGCATGATTGGCTATCTGAGGAACGTCGCGGAGATCGTAGATTGCCCGCTTTGTCGCTCGATCAAATCATCGAGCAATTATCGCTGACAGTCGCGCGTGTGATGGCCGAAGGCTCGCTTTATGATCAGGAATTGGCAGCGCTGGCGATCAAACAATCTCGCGGTGATTTAATTGAGGCTATCTTCTTGATGCGTGCCTACCGCACAACATTGCCTAGATTTGGATATTCAAATCCCATTGATACAGGCAAAATGAGCTGCATTCGCCGGATTTCCGCGACCTTTAAAGATGCACCTGGCGGACAAATTTTAGGACCAACATTTGATTACACCCATCGTTTGCTCGATTTCAAACTCGCAGCAGAAGGCGATGATAAAATATCGGATGACGAATATGATACACTTAAAGTTCATCATGAAGTCCATGAACAGTCGAAAGACATCCCGCATATCACGGAGTTTCTCAACAAAGATGGCCTTATTCAAACCGAAGTGGAAAGCGATACTACGCCGGATGATCTAACCCGTGAGCCGCTTGAATTACCAGCCTCGCGCGCGTTGCGTTTGCAGGCGCTAACCAGAGGTGATGAGGGCTTCGTGCTTGGTTTGGCTTATTCAACACAGCGCGGATATGCCCGCAACCACGCTTTTGTCGGCGAATTGCGCATCGGTTATTGCGATGTTGAAATGGATATCCCTGAGCTCGGTTTCTCAATCGATATTGGTGAAATTCAAATCACAGAATGTGAGACGGTCAACCAGTTTAAGGGTTCGAAAAAAGAACCGCCGCAATTCACGCGCGGTTACGGTTTGGTCTTCGGTCAATCGGAACGCAAAGCAATTTCCATGGCTTTGGTGGATCGCGCTATGCGCTGGAAAGAGCTCGGTGAAGATTTTGTCGGCGCACCCGCGCAAGACGAAGAATTTGTCCTTTACCATTGTGACAACATTCAAGCGACGGGCTTTTTGGAGCATATCAAACTCCCGCATTACGTTGATTTCCAATCAGAACTCGAACTGATCCGGAAAATTCGCAAAGAGGCTTTGGCGCATCAAGAAGCTGCCAAATCAGAAGATAATCAGCCTTTGGAGGCAGCAGAATGAGCGAATATAATTTTGCCTATTTGGATGAACAAACAAAACGCATGATCCGTCGTGCGATCTTAAAAGGCTTGGCGATCCCTGGTTATCAGGTACCCTTTGCCAGCCGCGAAATGCCAATGCCTTATGGCTGGGGCACAGGTGGTGTGCAGGTGTCTGCTGCATGTTTGATGCCCGAAGACGTGCTCAAGGTTATCGATCAAGGCGCTGATGATACGACCAATGCCGTTTCAATCCGTAAGTTCTTTGAAAAAACGGCAAATGTGGAAACCACTGCCGCAACTTCTGAAGCAACGCTTATTCAAACACGTCACCGTATCCCAGAAGAAGATCTCACGGAAGATCAGATTTTGGTCTATCAGGTGCCAATTCCTGAGCCGTTGCGTTTCTTAGAGCCACGCGAAACAGAAACCCGCAAAATGCATGCTTTGGAAGAATATGGCCTTATGTATGTGAAGCTTTATGAGGACATTTCGCAGCATGGACAAATCGCAACGTCTTATTCTTATCCGCTAAAGATTGAAGGACGTTATGTGATGGATCCATCACCAATCCCTAAATTCGATAATCCAAAAATGGAAATGTCTGCGATCCAATTATTTGGGGCAGGGCGCGAGCAACGTATTTACGCCGTACCACCTTACACAAAAGCGGTAAGCCTTGATTTCGAAGACTATCCTTTTGAAGCCATGAAGGCGGAAGGTTGCTGCGCTTTATGTGGTGCAGATCACACATATCTCGATGAGGTCATCATAGATGATGACGGCGGACGCATGTTTGTCTGCTCTGACACCGACTATTGCGAAAGCAGACGTGCTGCGGGCCATGTTGGCGCGCAAGGTACCCCACAAAATCAAGAGGCAGCCGCATCATGACACCGTTACTACAAGTTAACAATATTGAGAAAAATTACGGCGCGCGATTGGGCTGTAAAGATGTCTCATTTGATCTTTACCCAGGCGAAGTTATGGGGATTGTCGGCGAGAGTGGATCGGGCAAATCAACCTTGCTCAATTGCCTTGCAGGCCATTTAGAACCCGACACAGGCGAAGTCTTGTTCAACACCCGAATTGAAGGCATGCGCGATACGTTGAAAATGTCAGAACCTGAGCGCCGCATGCTTGCGCGTACAGATTGGGCCTTTGTGCATCAAAATGCCCGTGATGGCTTGCGTATGGGCATCTCAGCGGGTGGCAATATGGGTGAACGCCTTATGGCTGTTGGCGATCGCCATTATGGCCAGATCAGAACTCAGGCGACCGAATGGCTTGAAAAAGTTGAAATATCAGAAGAGCGCATCGATGATCGTCCAAGCGCGTTTTCTGGCGGCATGCAGCAACGTTTGCAAATCGCCCGTAATTTGATCACAGGCCCACGTCTTGTCTTTATGGATGAGCCAACAGGTGGTCTTGATGTGTCTGTGCAAGCGCGTTTGCTTGATCTTATTCGCAGCCTTGTACGTGAATTGGGATTATCTGCCATCATCGTCACCCACGATCTAGCTGTTGTGCGTTTGCTTGCTGATCGCTTGATGGTGATGAAATCCGGCCATGTGGTTGAAAGCGGTCTCACCGATCAGGTGCTTGATGATCCGCAAGATGCTTACACCCAATTGCTCGTGTCTTCAGTTTTACAGGTATAATCATGATTGAGATTAAAAAAGTATCAAAAACCTTCACGCTGCATAATCAAAGTGCAACATCAATCAATGTGATGGAAGGTGCAAACCTTTCGGTAAAACCCGGACAATGTGTGGCACTGACTGGGAGTTCGGGCTCTGGAAAATCAACGCTCATGCGTATGATTTACGGCAATTATCTCACCCAGGAAGGCGAGATTTTGATCAATGGTGTGGATGTTGTTCAAGCTGAACCGCGCGAAATTATTGAATTGCGCAAATCCACTTTGGGTTATGTCAGCCAATTCCTGCGTGTAGTGCCGCGTGTGTCGACCCTCAATGTTGTCGCCGAGCCGCTGCTTAAAATTGGTGTTGATGCGAAAGTCGCTGAAGATCGCGCAAAAGAGCTCCTAACGCGCCTTCGCATTCCGCAAAACCTTTGGCAATTATCGCCATTGACCTTCTCTGGTGGTGAGCAGCAGCGCGTAAATATCGCACGCGGATTTGCCCATGAATATCCGGCCATGTTGCTTGATGAACCAACAGCAAGTTTGGATGCAAAAAACCGAGAAACCGTCCTGTCATTGATCGAAGACGCTAAAACACGTGGTGCGGCGATCATCGGTATTTTCCACGATGAAGCAGCGCGAGATCGTGTATGTGATCAACAAATTGATGTCTCGATATTTACACCAAAGGCAGCCGCATAATGAGTAAGTCTTCTGGCCAACTTGTGACGATTATTGGACCTTCAGGGGTTGGCAAAGATTCCATTATGCTGGCCTTGAAAGAACAATGCCCGGACGTGCATTTGGTCAAACGCGTGATCACCCGGCCAGAAGAAGCCGGCGGTGAAGATTTCACCGGTGTTTCAGTGGTGGAATTTGAAGCGCGCAAAGCCGCAGGTGACTTTGTGCTTCATTGGTCAGCGCATGGACTTGAATATGGCATTCCAAAGGAAATTGATGATTTTATTGCGAAAGGCAAGATCGTCATTTTCAACGGATCCCGCGCAGCACTACCTAGTTTTGAAGCAAGATATCCAGAGATCAAAACAATACTGATCATGGCGAGCCATGAAACTTTATCGAAGCGCTTATCAAACCGCGGTCGCGAAACCGCGTCTGAGGTGGAGAGCCGTCTCAAGCGCGCCAGTTATAAAATGCCGAAAGCGAAGAATATGAGCGTCATCTCCAACGACGGTGAGTTGCAACAAGCCGTTGATCAACTAAAGACTTTGATCATCCCGAAAACGGAAAGCGCTCTATGATTTCAAAACGTCCATCTTCACGCTCGCCATATAGACACAGATCAACCGCTTCAACGGGTGCGTCTAATATTGGCTTAAGATGGTCAGACAGACGATCCCGCACGATCTGCGCGTTTTGTTCCGATAATTTGCCAGTGAGTGTGAGATGAAACTTGAACTCCTCAAAAATATAGGGATAGCCCCATTTGAGCATCAGTTCATCTTGCCGCGCAGTGAGTTTGGATTTGTTACGGCGCTTTGCAATGTCTTCTTCGCTCAGGGGCGCTCTAAAATCATCGAAATGAGTGACAATCTCGGAGGCAAATTCTGTGAACTTTTCCGATGGATTTTCTTGAATAATCGCAACAAAATGTCCCAATGTCGCGACCTTCATTTTGCCGATCGTGAAAGGCTTTCGTTGATCGCAATAGGTTTTCATCGCAGCTTTCAAACCATCAATTGTTTGATCGCTATGCAGTCTGAACGGTGCTTTGAGCGTGCCATGAAAACCATATTTTTGCGGTGTTGCGACCAAGGTTTCAATTGGTTCAGGCAGGCCATCAATATCGGGGTAAGAAACGCTTTTTGCATGTTCAACGTCCCATCCCAACCAATTGCCACCAAATTCCCAAAGAGCGGTTTGAGTGCCGGGCGCAAAGAAGATCGCCACACGTTTATAAAGCGTCATAAAACTGTTCCATACTTAGTTTATGTCACACAACCACAACAATATTACAGCATTGTTACGAAATAGGTATTTCCATGAATAATCACCAGATCATCGATCAGCAAATACAAACACTTCCAGTTAACGAAGTGGTGTTTACAAATGCGCAGCTTCTCATCGGAGATGAAGTGATCAAAGGTTCGTTGAAAGTGGAAAACGGATTGATCACCGATATCGACACATCCAGTGTTTCAGTGCGCGGTTTAGACTGTGAAGGTGATTATCTGTCACCGGGTCTAGTTGAGTTACATACGGACAATTTGGAGCGCCATTTGCAGCCGCGTCCGGGTGCGCATTGGCCAAAACAAGCTGCGATCATTTCTCATGATGCTGAACTTGCAAGCGTTGGTATTACAACTGTGTTTGACGCATTGCGGGTCGGGTCTTTGCCATCTGAAGGCAAACGCGGTGGTTACAGCAAATATGCGCGGGAAGTTGCGACGAATATCGGTGAAATGCGTGCACAAAATCTGCTTCGCATTAATCACCTATTGCATTTGCGTGCCGAAATTTGTTCAGAAACTTTAATCGAAGAGATCGAAGAATTTGGGGCTGTAGATCAGGTTGGTATCGTAAGTTTGATGGACCACACACCTGGCCAAAGACAATTTCGTGATTCTGCAAAATTGGCAGAATATCTTCGCGGTAAACATTCAATGACAGATCCAGAAATTGAAGCGCATTTTGATCGCCTTAAAAAACTTCAAGCTGAAAATGGTAAGCGCCACAATGATGCAGCTTCCAAAAAAGGCCGCGAGATGGGGGCAATTCTAGCAAGCCATGATGATACAACGGAAAGCGATGTTTTGGCATCTGTGAGAACTGGTGTTGGCGTTGCTGAATTTCCAACTACACTTGAAGCCGCGCGCGCATGCCGTGCCCATGGTATCGGCGTCATGATGGGTGCACCCAATCTGCTACGCGGTGGGTCTCATTCTGGCAATGTGGCTGCGCATGAGCTTGTCGAGCATGACCTATTGGATATCTTTTCATCAGATTACGCACCATCATCCCTGTTGGCTGCATCCGTTCGCCTGGGCCTTGAAAGTGGCAATATGGCGAACGGTCTTATGAAGGCAACATCAGCACCGGCAAAAGCAGCTGGATTAACAGATCGCGGTGAATTGGCCATTGGTCAGCGCGCAGATATTTTGCGGTTCAAAGTTGCCAATTCTTTGCCGATGACCAGAGGATTGTGGGTCTCAGGAAATCGCGTTGCTTAAGCCAATTACGCGCAAAAAAATCCCCCTTACTAAAGTCAGACTAGACATTTCTTGATCTTTAGTAAGAGGGTATGGCTTCCCAAAATTTTTATCTCGAATTGTGGAGTAGGGGACACTCCTTAAAGTCCATCAGCGCGGCGGATGCCGATCGACTATAATTCTTCATCTTTGTTGCCAATTTGGTTCATCAATCTCATTTGATGGCAGAAATTTTGAAGTGACCATGTGTTAGGGATAGGGGCGACTTCCGAGGGGCCATGCAATGCAAAATGAACTTAATTGGTACGCAAGGAAATTAAGTACAAAGGATACTTTTACTGTTATCGTCAGCGTAAAATGACGTAAGCTGATGTAACATATGGGATAAATACCTGTCACAACACTTATCTCTGCAGATTGTAACAGGTTGTGAAGGTTTTAAGATCAATGCCAAATGTTACCTGAATGCCCGCGCCGATGGCACGAAAGTTCTAAGGTCTGGTATTAGACAACATTTTTCGGGGCGAATTCATTTATGATATGAAAGATGGTTGGACGGTCTAGTTCGTCTTTACCGATGCGGAAATCTGCACCATATTCTTCAATCTCTTGAAAATAGTCTGTCCGGACATTTGTCGAAACTATTCCGATGGGACCTGTATAGCCTTGTGCCCTTAGTTTTGGCGCGGATGAACGAAAATCATCGTCAATCATCAGCTGATTGTCGAGCAGGATCATATCAATGTCCTGTTGGCCTAAAATATCGCATGCCTCCTCGACAGTATGTTTGCACAAGAGGTCAATTTTTTGATTATGCATGCTACGGCACAAACGCGCCATGATATCAAATTCCGTGGGATCATCATCCACGAATAACAATTTGATTTTGGTCGCCTGTGTGCTCATGGAAGTCAATTATCCTTCAAAATCTATTGGATCAGGCCAGTACGTATGGCCGCAGCAACCATTTGAGCCCGGTTATTGACCTGCAACTTTTGTTGCACACGTGCTGTGTAGGAGTTCACAGTATGCTCTGATAAGCTCAAAATAACCGCGATCTCTTGCGATGTCTTACCTTCCGCACTCCATTTTAAAACTTGTAGCTCACGAGGCGTCACCGTTGGTAAGCTGCTCGGTACCAATACAGTTTCATGATATTTCTGGAAGATAAGCGATGAGTGATAATGTGCCTCTGCAAGCGGAAGTTTCTTCACATTACTTTGCTGCATCAAACCCACGAGAACATAATGTCGTGATGTGGCGGAGTGAATGGGGAAAGTCACCGCACAAG
>JAHDFS010000011.1:0-3031 GCA_020628035.1 Rhizobiaceae bacterium | reverse complement strand
ACGAGAACATAATGTCGTGATGTGGCGGAGTGAATGGGGAAAGTCACCGCACAAGCACCTGTTGACCCATCATAAAAATCAAAAGATTCAGCTGTGTCTTCCTTTGACCAGATCTTTGGAACGATGGAAGATTTGACGTCAGAGAAAATCATATTTTCTTCGCTTACGGTCAAAACATTCAAATTTGCAGGTACACCGTCGGAACTATCAATGGCAACGCAGGCGGCATTGATATTCTTATCGTCTGGCCAGGTATTAAGATCCAAAAGAGCGAGCATATCAATGTGGTAATAGCGGCACATAACTTTGTAGAGCCGATAGAAATCAAGATTGTTGACGGCATTATCGATGTCAGACAAAAAATCAGTAGTAATCATCGACATTATCTGCTCCCCACAACGATAATAGCTTTCAAGAATCCCTCAAAACTCGAAGTTTCGGCGCTTATATATACTAAATGGAAAGAATTCAAACGGAAAAATCCCTTCTTTGCATCATTTACATCGCCCCGTGTTTAGGCTCATCAAAGCGCTTTGATCATGCCTTGTAACTTTTGTTTATTGGTGAGAAATATTCACCAACTCGAACACATACTCTGGATACTAAACTAACAATTTTCCAAAACTCCCGATCTTATTCAAAAAGGGAGCAATATCTCCCAGTCGAGTTTCAATATTCGGAATAACTATGCCTGATTATGCCTCTTTCTGTAAAAAATAAACATTTTTATTGAAATTTCGAGAAATTTGATGGGAATATGCAGAAAATCAAGCATTTTTAGCAATAAAAGTCCGTAAAGTATCAGAAATTACATGTTTATTAGATTATTATTACTCCGACCGCTAAGGTATACATTAGGTCATTAGTCTCAATATTCGTCATTTTTAGTTTATATGACATAATCGTCAAAAATGTGACGCATGAAGTGAGTCGTTTGCAAAAGAGCTTACTTAAATCCGCATTCTTGAGCCGTTGTTAACACCACTGCCCAATCGGATCCATTCTTATAGCAACCATTATTCCAAAGGCCCGTTCGAACTTTGCCATCGGTTTTAGCGTATTTTCCTTGGCCATTGGGCGTGTCGTTCTCAAACTCGCCTTCATAATAATTTCCGCTGCTAAATGTATAACGGCCAAACCCGTGACGTAGATCATCCTTATAAGGACCTTCATAAACGCTGCCATTGGATCGGCGATATACCCCATCGCCATGCTTTAGCCCGTTCTTATATGTTCCTTCATACACGCTTCCTGAAGCGAAATAATAGATCCCGCGGCCATGACGTTTGCCGCTTTCATAATGTCCCTCATAAACATCCCCATTGGCATAGGTAAATTTCCCACGCCCATTTCGAATGCCATTGATCATTTCACCGCGATATTCATTTCCGCTGATAAATTTTCGCGTCCCATATCCAGAAATTTTCCCGTCAACAAAATTCCCTTTATATTCAGACGTTACAAATTTGCCCTGACGCATATATGTCCAAATGATCTCGCCCCGTCCAACCACTTCACCATCTTTACACTCACCCGTCACTTCCAAAGTCATGCGGGCTTCGGGGGATGAATCATAAAGTTCGCAATTGCTATTTGCTGCTTTAACCAATCGTGCTTTGGTATCGGGGTGATTGCGTTGCAAACGGTCTATCAATTCGCGAGACATCGCACCGGTTTTGGTAATCTGCCAATCCGATTGATACGCCAAAATAGCATCCTTCGTTTGTGAACCCAAAATGCCATCTACCGTTTCAACACCATATCCCTTCTTGCGAAGTTCTGTTTGAACAATCCGTATTTCAGCTTGCGAAAAACTGTCCGAAGATTGGGCGCTGATTGTTTCTTGGTTTTTGGTGATAGGGGCAACAGCACTTGCGGTCTCAGTGGTGCTTTCAATATTTTTAATCCGAAACTTGGCGATCGCTGCAAAACTGCCCTTAGGATATTGCGCAATATAAGAGTTTAGTAATTCGACAGAACCGCTGTCCTTGACCGAGTTCCAATATTCCAATTCAAGCGCTGAATTATTAATAGCAGCGGATGCGTTTGAGTTTGCCGGTGCAGGTGTGGTTTTAGAAGGTGGTATTAATAAAACATCGCGGCCGGGCAGGGAGCTATACACAAATGGCTGTTGAACACCACCCGTCTCTTCCATCACACTATCGCGGACCTTGTCAAATATACGGCGCACATCAACCCCTGGCTCTTTAATATGGTTGAGAAGTGCTTTTGTATAAGGACTGTTGCGCCCATCACCATCATCCGCTGTTGTGCCTTCCCGTGCTGCATAAGAAATCAAGCTGCCGATATTGGGTTCAACCGGCGCTAAACCACGACCAATGGATCGGGTGGATTTTTCGCTTTTCATCTTATTGGCAAAGGGATTATTGCGACAGGCATCAAGCAAAATCATGCTTAAACCGCTGGCACCAGAAACTGAACGGTTTAACAGATCAATCGATATCGCTTCATATTCAATATCTTGATCACTGGCTAAAACAGCATCTGTGGGGATGAGGTAGTTCTGACGATCCACCTCCATGCCATGACCGGCAAAATATACCAACGCGATGCGGGCATTGCGCGCTTGTTTGCTAAATTTGCGGAGCGCTTGTCGCATATCTGCAAAACTTGCATCTTCGATTTTTGTGACGTCAAAGCCAATATCGGTCAGCGCGACCGACATATCTGCCGCATCATTTTTGGGATTGGCCAATACAGATACATTTTCATAAGCAGAATTACCAATGACCAAAGCAACGCGTTTTTCCTTAACCGCTGCAAAACCCATAGCAGCCGTCAATAACAGCAAAGACAAACATATAACGGCAAATATGATGTTCCGTGCAATCGATTTGCAGTCTATTTTCCCTTCATATGTAGCGATCATTATGGCACTCCCCAATCCATAGGGACAAAATGCCAAGTTGGGTTGGGAAAATCAAGTCAGCCGGCGTGCAAGCGGCAAAACCCATATTTGTTTAGAAGAAACTATTTTGGTTTGAGATAAGATTTTTGATCAGAAAACATG
>JAHDFS010000138.1 GCA_020628035.1 Rhizobiaceae bacterium | reverse complement strand
GCTCGATCGAGCTCTCACATCATTAGACAAGTTGGGATAAGTCATGCATCCAGCAATTTCAGTTATATTCTTTACCGTTATTTCAGGTGCCGGATTTGGTTTCATTGCGCTTTTAGGTCTTGGATGGGCAATGCCGAATAGTGCGCTGGCAGCTTTCCTTATTTCATTGCTTGCCGGTGGATTGTGCGTGATTGGTCTATTGTCATCGCTCTTCCACTTGGGTCACCCTGAACGTTTCTGGCGTGCATTTTCGCAATGGCGTTCATCTTGGCTGTCTCGTGAGGGCGTCTTATCTGTTCTCACTCTGACTTTGTTTGCCATCTATGCACTTATTTGGATGGTGACAGGAGAGCGCATTGGCGCGCTTGGTTTCATCATTGCGGTGTTATCAATCATCACGATCTATGCAACGTCGATGATTTACGCCTCGCTTAAAACAGTGCCAAGCTGGCATAATGTGCTCACATCTATTTGCTATGTCGCGTTTGGTTTGGCATCTGGCATCGTGCTCGCTGCAACATTTGGCACAGCCTCTTATGTCTTGGGCATGTCAGTCAGCGTATTGGCTGGTCTTGCTTTGATCGCTGCTTGGGGTCTTAAACTCTTGTGGTGGCGTCGTGCCGATGGTGTTGGGTTTTCAGATACAGGTTCTGATACAGGAACCGCAACAGGCCTTGGCCACCTTGGTAAAGTCAAATTGTTTGAAAAACCACATTCAGGTGAAAACTATCTGACCAAGGAAATGATGCACCAAATTGGTCGAAAACACGCAAAGAAATTGCGCGCGATTTCTGTCGGATTGGGTTTGATCGTACCGTTTATTTTTGCCGCTTTGGCATTTGTGACAGGCGCCTATGGCCCGTTTATGTTCTTGGCGTTTTTATCCATGTTGGCGGGCTTGTTTGCTGAGCGGTGGCTCTTCTTCGCGGAAGCCAAACATGCGGTATCGCTTTACTACTAAATCGAAATTGGCGGCCTAGGCCGCCTTTTTTGTATCTATCTGCGAGAGGCGTTTTGGTCCAATAACGCAATAATGGCAGTAATCTTTATACAGCTCTTTGAATTCTATGTTTCTGTTATTTGAGCCGGCCAGCTGACGAACAAAATCAAATAAATCTGCGCGTGGGGTTACGTGGAATATCTTCAACCACCAAAGTAGTATCGATTTGAACAATTTTGGTAGCAGAGATTGCTGACCAAAATCGACAATATGGATGGAGCCTTTGTCGGACAGATGGCTGATCGCCTGTTCTAGCGTTCCTTGCCAATCCGGGATCATAGAAAGACTGTAAGAGATATAAATTCGATCAAATTTCTCAACGCCGAATAATGCATGGGGCGAAAAATCCGTTGCATCGCCTTGCCTGATCTGAATGCGATTAGAGAGCTGATGTTTATCAATATGTTTAGCCGCAGTTTTTAGCATTTCGTGCGAAATGTCTAAGCCAAAAAAGTTTGCGTTTCGGTAGCGTTTCGCCGCGACAATTAAGTTTCGCCCAGTTCCGCAGCCCAGCTCCAACACCCGTCCATCATGTGGTGGTGCAAGATCATTTATCAGTCTGTCTCGACCCAGCAGATAGTGCTTTCTGCTGGCATCATAAATATGCCGCTGAAATGCATAGATGCCATCCATCTGCAGTTTATGAGATATTGCGCTATTCGTCATTTGATCAGCCTTTACATTCATAAAGATGGAAGCCGCCATAAATTGCTGATCGATCCTGTTTGGTGAGTTGTTCGGATTGCTCGGCGTGATAATGCCAATTCGACAAAATGTTATCCGATACACGACCTTCTAGTATTGAAGGGATACCCGCAGTTCTAAAGATAACGCGTGCGCCGGGTGCAGCAGTTCGGTTGATTTCTTGCCAAAGCTCTTCAAGCTGATCTTTGGTCATCCAGTCCTGCGCATCAAGAAGAACATAGCCGTTTTTCGATCTATCCTTTTGAGATTTCAAATAAGACGTGAATGTTTTGTTTTGATATTCGACATTGGTTTTTGCGGATTTGAGTGTTCGCACATTTTTAAACTGAAGATATGGCGGTAGTGGGCCGGTACTGTCGTCTTTATATCCTCGGTTAAAAGCCTGCCAAGCGAAGTAATTTTCAGACAATGGGAAGTCGCACATCAGCGCGCGGGTGCGTTCTTTTAAGACCGCCAGCATGTCACCGTTAGCAGCACTTGCAAGTTCTTCATATTGCTGAGGTGGAATGCCCAGACCGAAAAGGCTTAGCTTTCGATTGGTCATAAATTTGATGAACTTTCCGTCAAACATCGGTTCCACATGTAGTTTGTAGTACCTTTTTTGCTCGTCAAGATTTCTGCAATCAATGAACTCTTGTAGATCAACGCCATTCAATTTTGCAAAAATATGAACTGCTTTGATGAAACGGCCGAGAACTCCATTTTGATAAAATCCATTGGTGAACATATCAATCTTGCGCTTTGTTAGACCATGGCGCGATTCCCAATATCTAATCGTCTGTGCATCCAGATTTGGTTTGTAGTAAACTTCATAAATATTGATGTTGGATGGGTTATCACCCGTGCCGAAGAAATCGAAAAAAGTTCGATAGTTCGGAGAATGTCGGACCCCTGCTAGTTTGAGCTTATTCAATGCAATATGAGCGGGAGACAGGTCCAGCGCAGTGATATTGGCGGGCTCCTTGGTCATGTAAGATAAAACATTGCAGCCACCTGATGCGATACAAACTAGATTGTCATCGGGCTGAATATCAAGCGCCTGCATATCCACTTTAGGATCTTCCCAAATTTGCGGATAAACCAGCTTGGTAAAATTATGCGCAAATAAACGCTCTTGCAGTCCTGTTTTGGACATAAGTGGATGGCGCGATACAGATTGAATAACCTGTTCTCGATAACTGCTTACCTGTTCCATGATTAAACAACCTTTCCGTTTGGAGTTGAACCGGCTACGCTTCGAGCGGCTCAGACCCCCTTGATTTAGAGTCAATTTTTTGATGAATATCGTTGTCAATTTGTAAGGATTTAGCGCCGGTTTCCGCCCAATAAATAAGCTCAAATTTACCGCTAAAACTCTCAGTAATAGCTGTGCAGCTCTCTACCCAGTCTCCGGTATTGAGATATTCCACATCATTGATTTTCTTGATGGTTGGATGATGGATATGACCGCAGATGATGCCATCAGCATCATGTCTTTTTGCTTCTGAGGATAAGATGTCCTCGTAGTCACCGATGAAATTGACAGCGCTTTTAACTTTGTACTTTGCCCAACGAGATAGGGACCAATATTGTCCGCCCCATAAACGACGAAATTTATTCAACCAGGTGCTGAGATTAAGAACCGTCTCATAGGCCCAATCACCGACATGTGCGAGCCATTTGGCGTTTTTAATGACTACATCAAATTGATCACCATGAATGATGAGATAGTTTCTACCATTTGCGCTTTCAAAGATGTCGCTTTCTTTGACCTCTATTCCGCCAAAATGAGTGCCAAAATAGTTGCGCATCACTTCATCATGGTTGCCCGGAATATAGATGATTTTGCTGCCTTTTCTCGCCTTTCGCAAAATCTTTTGAACAACGTCATTGTGGGTTTGGGGCCAGTACCAACCTTTTTTTAGTCGCCATCCATCAAAAATATCACCGATTAAATAGATATGTTCGGCATCATGAACTTTTAAAAAGCTGAGCAATAGCTCTGCTTGGCAACCTTTTTTGCCCAAATGAATGTCTGATAAAAATAATGCGCGGTGGTGAAAATTCTGTGACAAGGTTCTAGCTCCAGAGAATTTGCACTCCTTTAACCCTATCCAGATGACAAGCTGATGACATGATGCACCGCTCAAATTCGCGCTGTCGCAAATAGGGAATACCCATAAGTTTAGAAACAAGGTTAATAGAACGGAAAGGTCCTTGGCGTATCTTAACGCATAGTAGAGTATTGTATTTAGTGTTGTGTGCTAGCGTAATATGGCCAAGAAACCGTCCAAAGCGGCGCCCAAAGATGGCGATTTAGAGCAAGCCCCGAAGAAGGGATTGTTCAGCTTTTTGCGACGTAAAAAGAAAAATAAGACACAAAATCAAGACGATGATGCGAACCTTGCTTTAAATGAAGCTGAGGTTGAGAACGATGACGATGTTGCTGCGGAAAAGAAGCCAACAACGAAGAAAACGCGCAAAACTACGGCTAAAAAGAAACCCGCAGCTGCTAAAAATACTGCGGCGAAAAAAGCGCCTTCGACACCAAAATCTACAAAAGAAGAACCCAAACGCAAACGCGGTCAGCCGAAAAAACAAGTTGAGGAAGCACAAGTTGCGGCAGCTTTGGATCAGGCTGAAGACGGAGCTGCGCCTGTTGACGGCAAGAAAAAGCGTTCTTTGTTTGGCTTCTTAAAACGCAAGAAAAAATCAAAGAAACCGGTTGATGAGCAGGTTTTGGCAAAAGATGTTGCTGATGATCAAACAACTGAGAAAAAGCCGAAGAAAAAGTTATTCGGGTTTTTAAGCGGTAAGAAAAAGGCTAAGACTTCAGTTGAGGAACCTGTTGTTGAGGAAATTGTTCCTTTGGAGCCGTCAGGCGATATGCCCGTTGGTACGGGGATGATCGATGTTGATATTGAAGATGCAGCACCCGTTAAGAAGCGCATTTTTAACAAAAAAATGTTGATTATCGTTCTGTCTGGATTTGCACTGACAGCAACTTCGGGGGCTGCGGCGGTTATGTTTGTTAGCCCCGGATTTTTAGATAAGAATATTACTGGATTAGCATGTGACGTGGTGCATGAGGTCGAATTCGAACTCATGAAAGAAAACCGCGTGACATCCTATATTAGAGCTGACGCCATGCCGGCCAAAGAGCGCGTCTTAATGGTGCTTAATTATACCAAATTTCTCATGCAGGAATATCCTGAAAGTCAGCTTGTTACCGTTTCGCTTCTCGATGCAGAAGGGCCGACAAGTCGTCGTGATTTCCGCGGTAATAATATTGGCGCACAGGTTGTTTTTGCGCCGGATCCGTTATTAACCCAGGCAACCAAGCAGCAATGGGAAGTTCGCTATATAAATGCTGATCGAGCTTATGGCGGAAAATTTATTGGTGACCGGTATGAGCTGACACCTGAAGAGATTAGTTTGTTGAGCGAAGAAATCATCGAGCCTTCAGGTTGTTATGTTCCTGAAGAGGAAATGACCGAAGAAGAATTGGCGGAAAAAGAACGTCTGGAAGCTGAAGCGCTTGCCGCAGAAGAAGCCGCACAAGCAGCACTGGAAGCAGAGGAAGCCAAAAATGCAGAGCCAGGCATGATTGATAATGTTTTGGCATTCGTGGGACTTGGTGGTTCGAGTGACGAAGAGATGGCTCTTGAAGAAGGTATGACGGAAGAGAACGCCAATATCTATCCCGGTGACAAAGTTGAAATGGAAGCCGAAGAGATGGAAAAAGAAACTGGTTTCTTCGATGGTCTTTTACAGATGGTTGGCCTTGGTTCGGATGAGAATGCGGCACAAAATGAACAAAAAGTTGACGTTTTGGGGACAAAAATCCGCTACAATTAAGTTCCAGGAATATATCTTTACGTAAACTGAATTGATTTTCTTCATCTTTAATCTGGTGCGATAATCAGTTGTGAAGTTTGTAGGAGATAATTTTGCAAAATTTGCCTGAACCGAAAGTTTTAGACGCTGCACTATCTATTTGGCGATATCATTGCCTTGATGAAAATATCCCCCGCGATATCCAAACTTTTGATTTAATCGTAGGTCTTGGGAGCTATGATACCCGGGTAGCAGAACGTTGTGCGGAACTTTATCAAAATGCTGTGTCGGATAAGATTGTCTTTACCGGTGCCTTTGGCAATTGGACAAAAGACAAATTTGATAAGACCGAGGCTGAAACCTTCGCCGATGTTGCCATGGAACATGGAGTTCCTGAAGAGGATATCGTGATTGAAGATAAGGCAACAAACACTGGCGAGAACATTTTAAATGTTAAGGAGATGTTCCCGAAAAGCAAAACCGTTGTGTTTGTAACCAAACCGCAGATGCAACGACGCTGTCGGGCGACAGTTGAAAAACAATGGCCTGATATCAAGGCTGTTGTGACGGCACCCAATCACACGATTGTTTCCCAGCCTGTCGGCGATATGGACCTAGACAAGGTCGTGCATGAATTGGTTGGCACACATTGGCGGACACGCGCTTATGCTAAATTGGGTTATCAAACCCAACAAGATGCAGATGAGCGTGCCGAAGAAGCATTTAAAGCGCTTGTCGAGCAGGGATATACCAAACATCTTCCCGATGATTGGGAAGATGTGTTGTCTGAGGACGAATCTGAGGAGCTGACAGAGGCACTTTCTGAAGAGCTCGCAGAAGATCTAGATTCAGAAGAGCTAGAAGAAGCTTAAACCCCTGCGCTTGGTCAGCAACTAGTTTTTGGTTTTTTGAGCTGGGAACAAAATCACATCACGTATGGATTGTGCGTTTGTTAAAAGCATGATCGCACGATCAATACCGATACCGATGCCTGCAGCTGGCGGCATGCCGTGATCCATGGCCTCTAAGAAATCTTCATCCAAGACGCGTTCTTTTTCACCACGCGCTTGCGCTTGTTCCACTTGCTCAACCATGCGGGCACGCTGCTCAACGGGGTCGTTAAGCTCTGAAAAAGCATTGGCGATTTCCCAACCATTGATGAAGGTTTCAAAACGCTCAACAAGACGCGGCTCACCAGGAACTTCCTTCGCAAACGGAGAAATATCTTTTGGCATATGCGTAACATGTGATGGTTGGATCAAAAGATGTTCAGCTTTTTCTTCAAAAACCAGCGCGAGCATTTCGCCCCATGTTCCATCTTCATCAATCTCAACACCAGGCAAAACGCTTTTTGCAGCAGCGCGTGCATCCTCATCATTATCAATGGCGAGGAAATCAATGCCGGTTGTGTCTTTCACAGCCTCAGGCATTGGCACACGTTTAAACGGTGCGGCAAATGAAATTGTCTTATCACCGAATTCCACATCTGTTGTGCCATAGATATCTTGTGCGACACGCGCGAACATGCGCTCAACCAAATCCATCGCATCAGTGTAATCATGATAGGACCAATAGGCTTCCATCATGGTGAATTCTGGATTGTGGCGGGTTGAGACACCTTCATTCCTAAAGTTTCTGTTGATCTCAAAAACCTTGTCAGAGATACCGCCAACCAATGCACGCTTGAGATATAATTCAGGCGCGATGCGCAGATACATATCCATATCAAGTGTATTATGGTGTGTCATAAATGGATCAGCTGTCGCGCCGCCATAGACGGGGTGCAACATTGGCGTTTCAATTTCCATGAAACCATCATCTTCCATAAAACGACGGATGCCAGAGACAATGCGGGCGCGTTGTTGAAGACGCGCTTTAGACTCTTCATTTGACATAAGATCGAGATAGCGCTTGCGATAGCGTGTCTCAACATCGGTCAATCCATGGTATTTCTCAGGCATTGGTTTGAGCGTTTTACAAAGCATGGTGATCTCAGTTGCGTTGACCGTCAACTCACCACGTGGTGTGCGACGCACTTCGCCAGTGACACCAATGATATCGCCAATATCAATAAACTGAAGTAGTTCGCGAACCTCTTCGGACGCATTGTTTTTATGCGTGAAAATTTGCACTTTGCCATTGGCATCGCGCATATCCATAAACATGCCATTATTGCGTGATGAATAAATACGACCGGCAACGGTAACAATATCACCTGTTAAATGACCATCTTCAATATCGGCATATTTTTCCATCAACTCGCCATTGGTAATGGTGCGGTGAAAGTTGGTTGGGAACAAATTGCCAGCAAGTTCTTCCATGCGTTCGCGTTTTTGCAAACGCACTTCGCTTGCGTCGGTGGATAGGGCTTCTTCTTCGTTTTTATTATCAGTCATATTGATCTCTAATATTTACCGCTATTGTTAGCTTTTCTACGCGTCTTGAGATTGATCAGATGTATCAAGAGATGCGTGCAATGCATCACTTGCCACCTTCAATCTTTGGCGAACCATTGCGCGTCCAAGCAGAACCATGGCGTCAAACAACGGCAGTGAACGAGGCGATCCGCTAACGGCAACAAATAATGGCGGTGTTAATTTACCAAGCTTTGTCTCAAGCCCTTCGGCCACCACACGAAGCGTTTCTTCAATGCTTTCGCGATTCCAATCGTCCATGTCATCAAGGGCAGGGCGCACGGCATCAATAACTTCAAGACATTTTTCTGGCGGGTTCTTTTTGATATTTGCAAAGGATTCAGCTGTCACGCCAACATCGCCTTTGAGCAAGAAGCCTGCAAGATCTGGCAATTCTGA
>JAHDFS010000137.1 GCA_020628035.1 Rhizobiaceae bacterium | reverse complement strand
CCGCAGCTTCGGCTTGCGCCCGGCCATGCGCCATGGCTGTCACTTCAGTTGCCAATATCTTTTTAACATCATTGATTTCGCTGCCGCCAAGCGCAGATAAACGATTAATTTCATCCATCTTTAGGGTCGTAAACAGCTTTAAAAACTTCGACACATCAGCATCTTCTGTGTTGCGCCAATATTGCCAAAAGTCATAGGCCGACAACATATCAGCATTTAGCCAAATCGCGCCATTGGCTGATTTGCCCATTTTGGCACCTGATGAGGTCGTCAAAAGCGGTGTGGTGATCGCATAAAGTTGTTTGGTGCCCATTCTGTGGCCCAAATCAATACCATTGATGATATTGCCCCATTGGTCCGAACCACCCAATTGCACGCGGCAATCATGGCGCTTTGCCAGTTCAACAAAGTCATAACCCTGAAGGATCATGTAATTGAACTCAAGGAACGATAATGATTGTTCGCGATCAAGCCGCAATTTAACGCTGTCAAATGCCATCATGCGATTGACCGAGAAATGGCGTCCAACATCGCGCAAAAACTCAAGGTAATTAATGCCCTTTAGCCAGTCGGCATTGTTGACCATCATCGCATCTGTTTTACCGTCGCCATAGGTAAGGTAATTAGCAAATATTGTTTGCAGGCTCGCGATATTTTCTTCAATTTTTTCAAGCGTCATCAATTGGCGTGATTCATCTTTAAAGGATGGATCGCCCACCATGCCTGTGCCGCCACCCATCAATGAGATAGGTTTGTGGCCAGTTTGTTGAAGCCAGTAGAGCAACATGATCTGCGTCAGCGATCCAGCATGAAGGCTGGCAGCTGTTGGATCAAAGCCGATATAGGCTGTCACGGTTTCCTCTTGAAACAGTTTATCAAGCCCTTGGTCATCAGATGTTTGATGAATGAAGCCACGTTCTGAAAGTGTGTGGAGGAAATCGGATTTAAACTCAGACATGAGAGTTACCTTTTGGTCGGTTATCGTACATATTGACGCAAGAATTAGAATTGATTTCAAAAGACGAATTGCGCATAGTCCTTTAAAACCCAGCCGCGTTTAACACTGTTTTAAAATGATTTCACCCCTGTCTTTTCAATATTATTAATATCCGGATTGCAAAATGACATATAAAGGCAGAGCTGAGGCTGATATCGCATTAAATGCCATTGGATTGATGTCTGGTACATCATTAGATGGCATTGATGTTGCACTTTTGCGCTCCGATGGTGAACATGAATTGGAACGCGGTCCGTTTTTATCCGTTCCTTATAGTGCCGAATTCCGCGAAAAACTTGCCCAAGCGCTGCAAACAGCGCTGACAATTAAAAATCGCAGCGACCGTCCTGGAAATCTGGCAGAGATCGAAATCGAGCTCACGGATCTTCATGTTGATGCTGTTCATAAGTTTTTGGATGCTTATTCCCTTCGCGCTTCTGACATTGATCTCGTTGGATTTCACGGGCAGACCATCTTCCATAATCCCGACAAAGGTATAACAGTCCAATTAGGAGACGGGCCACGCTTGGCAAACAAATTGGGCATGCCGGTTGTTTATGATATGCGCGCCAATGACATGGCCAATGGCGGGCAGGGTGCGCCATTAGCTCCAGCTTATCATCAGGCGCTCGCAGCAAACCTTGATCCTCAATGGCAAGGTTTGAACCCCGTCTGTTTTGTTAATATCGGTGGCATATCCAATCTGACTTATATCGATGGTGAAAATCCTCCTCATGCATTTGACTGCGGCACCGGAAATGTTCTGATTGATCAATGGATCCATAGCCATACTGGCGATGATTTTGATCAAGATGGCTTAATCGGTTGGCAAGGGCTTGTCGATCATGATGTTGCCGCGCAATATATTGAGCCGATGGCGAGCAAGCTTGATCGGGGGATTTCGCTCGACCGGTTAGATTTCAGACCATTGGAAAAAGGCACGTTAAGTCTGCAAGATGGCGCTAAAACACTGGCCTATATCACCGCGCAACTCATCGCAAAATCCCAAGGTCGTTTGCCAAAAGAGCCAAAACTTTGGGTCTTGTCTGGTGGTGGTCGCTTGAACAGGACCATTGTAGATGAGTTGCACAAAGCGTTGGAGATCTCACCCAATTCGAATGAAAAACGTATCATTAAGTCCGAGGATTTGAGCATATCTGGCGATGCTGTTGAAGCCGAAGCATGGGGGTATCTCGCCATCAGATCTGTTAAAGCTCTACCTTTAACTTACCCCACAACCACAGGCGTTTCAGGCGCTTGTATTGGCGGTGTAGTACAAATGCCTACCGAAAACTCATAATCTCGATTAATACTTGCGCAATACTAAAATTGTAATTTTCTCGGTAACGAACGGGGAACCTTCGTTAATGATGTTTGTAAGTCCATAGTTTCATTATCAGAATCTGGTAAGCGATTCCGGACCTATAAGAGAGATTTGCAATTGCGGGTACTTTTTGGTGTTAATATTTTTATCTGTGTCGCAGTGGTCGCGATACCGATTCTAATGCCCAAAAACGATAAAGTTGCCATAATCACACCGCCTTGGGGCGATCATGGTCAAATTTTTTCCGTCATCGACAAAGCCGATGGAGCACTGGTGAATTCAGGCCGTGCTGATTGGATTGCAGTTGTGTCGCCGCAGACGCAAAGTTCTGACATCAATCAAAGCAACAAGAATGCAGAAGCGACAAATGACTTTGTAGCAAAGCTGTATCAAGCGGGGGCTTGGCTTGTCATAGACGGGTCTATTGCAACGGCCTGTCTTATTTAAGGAAAAAATAAATGAAAACCATATCGGATATCAGAAACATTGGGATGAAGGTGCTAATCGCACTCTTGTGGATTAATGCCGCATTGGTCATCACGCGGGCATTCTTTGTCGGCCACGAACTTGCAACAGTGCTTTCAGCTGGCGCGGTTCTAATGGCAGGTCTTGGTACACTTTCTTGGCGCTATGATAAAAATGGCACGATTGCGCGCGCCACAATGGGTCTGACGCAGGCCGCATTGGTGTCTTTGCTCGTTGCATCATTTTCAGGTTCGAATTTGCAAATCGACATGCATATGTATTTCTTTGCAATGCTGGCAATTTGTGCGGCGGTGATCGATTGGCGTCCCATTCTAGCATTTACTGGACTGACAGCCGTTCACCACACAGTTCTCTACTTCTTAATTCCAGCGGTCGTATTTCCAGGTGAAAGCTCAATTATCCGTGTTGGGTTGCATGCTCTGATTTTGGTTGCAGAGGCGGGCGTTCTCTTTGCTCTTACAACCATGATGTGGAAATCATTTGCATCTGCAAATGAAGCGATTTCAGATGCACATGCAGCGCAAGAAGAAGCTGAGAAACATTCTCGCTCAGCTGAAGCTGCTCAAAACGAAGTTGCAACTGCACAACAACAGCGCGATGCAGAAAAAGCGCGTGAAACTGCGAAGCTTCAAGAGGTAATTGATGCTCTTGGCACAGGTCTTTCCAAATTGGCACAAGGGGATGTGACCTATCGCATGCGTGAACAGTTTGAAGGTCCATTTGAACAACTAACAGAAGATTTCAATGCATCTGTTCGTAAATTGGAATTTGCACTTTCATCTGTGTCACAAACAGCAAAACATCTATCTCATGGTACAGGCCAAATGAGCCAGTCGTCTGACGATTTAGCAACTCGTGCTGAACAACAGGCTGCTGCACTTAATGAAACTGGCATTGCTGTTGAAAATATTTCAGCTTCAATTGAGAAAACATCTCAAAAGGCCAATGAGGCTGGTGCACGCGTATCTGATACGAAAGATAAGACAGCGCAATCTGCTAAAATCGTTGCAAATGCGATTGCTGCCATGGATGAAATCAAGCAATCATCTGAGCAAGTTGGTCAAATCATCAATGTGATTGACGAGATTGCTTTCCAAACCAACCTTCTTGCGCTTAACGCTGGTGTGGAAGCCGCGCGTGCTGGTGAAGCAGGTAAAGGCTTTGCAGTCGTTGCCCAAGAGGTTCGTGAGCTGGCTGGTCGTTCAGCAAATGCTGCGAAGGAAATTCAGCAGCTTATCGATAAATCAGAGAAGCAAGTGGCAAATGGTGTGAGCTTGGTCAATGACACAGGCGCAACGCTGAAAGTCATCGAAGATGAGGTTTATCACATCAACGAGCTTATCTCTGAAATGGCGGCAACATTTAATGAGCAGGCATCTGGCGTTCGTGAAGTGAATGTCGCCGTGAGCGAAATGGATGGTGTGACACAGCAAAACGCCAATATGGCAAAGCAGTCCACACAGTCGATTCAGGAGCTATCACACGAGGCTGAGCGCTTGATTGAAGCATTGTCAGTGTTCACCGTGCATGAGGACTATCAAGGCTCAGGCAGCGCACGTGTAGCCGAGGAATTGGCCAAGGCAAGCTAAGCACGCATAAAGCCTATAAATGAAATCAAAGCCTCCGGATAATGTTCGGGGGCTTTTTTGATTCAATAATCAATCTTAGACGACAAAGACAAATGCTTGCACAAGCAGTCTTGAACACATCAGTTTTAGGGAAGGGGGCAATGGTGGGCGATAAGAGACTCGAACTCCTGACATCTTCGGTGTAAACGAAGCGCTCTACCAACTGAGCTAATCGCCCATTGCGGTGACCCGTTTAGGCTCTTCCTTAGATAAGTGCAAGCAAAAAATTCAAGAAAATGAAAGAAAGTGGTGTGTTTAAAAAAATGACATAGTTTTGTAAAAAAGGTCAACAAATGTGCTTGACACTTTCCGCGATTAAGCTTAATCACCCGCTCATGGTTTTGAACATACAAGACCATAACGAAAAATGTGCGGGTGTAGCTCAGATGGTTAGAGTGTCGGCCTGTCACGCCGAAGGTCGCGGGTTCGAGCCCCGTCACTCGCGCCATTTTTCGCTTTAAACGTGACACAATTTCCTGACAATTCGATGTTTTTGATATTCCCCACAGCGGGAAAGCTATTCGTTTGTCGAAAGTTATGTTTTTTTCGTTTTTTCGCAGATGATTCTACGCTCGCGTCGCATTCCGTCATAGTTTCGACAGCATAATCCCATAAAACATTTGATATTCTCAAAATTCCTTTTGTCAGATGCGCTTTGACTGGCTACCCTGTCCTTGAACAATGGTATGTGGCGCTAAGATAAATTAGCTTTATTTGGATAATTCGATGGCCGACGATAAAAAGCAGCCGGACTCAGCCTCCGAACTTGACCAAAATAATGTTGATGCCATCGTAAATGATGCGCAGAACGACGTTTCCGACCAAAAAGATGCCGATATCTATGATGATGAAGGTCGCATTCGCTCAGATTTTCGAAAATCTGTTGCAGATACCCTTGATGCGAATGATGTCGACACGCTCAATCAATATGTTGAAGGCCTGCACGAATCTGAACTGGGTGATTTGATCGAATCGCTCAAACCCGAGCGCCGACAAAAACTTGTTGAACTTTTAGGTGATTCTTTTGATTTCGCTGCTCTAACCGAAGTCGATGAAGCCATCCGTCTCGAAATCGTTGAAGCTATCCCAAATCAGGATGTTGCACGTGCGATTGGCGAAATGGATTCCGATGATGCGGTGTTTATTCTGGAAGATCTCGATGAAGAAGATCGCCAGGAGATCCTCGATTATTTGCCGTTTATTGAGCGTGTGCGTCTGAAAAGATCACTGGATTATCCTGAAGACAGTGCCGGTCGGCGCATGCAAAGTGAATTTGTCGCCGTTCCGCCATTTTGGACGATTGGTCAGGTGATTGACTATATGCGTCTTGATAAAGACCTACCGGAACGATTCTCGCAAATTTTCGTTATTGATGCGACCTATAAACTTGTCGGCGATATCGAGCTCGACCGAATCTTACGAACACGCCGCCATGTGCGCGCTGAAGATATTATGAATGACACCATTCATCCGATCCCAGCGCAAATGGACCAGGAAGAAGCGGCGATCCTCTTTGAGCAATATGATTTGCTCTCCGCGGCTGTTGTTGATCACAATGATCGCTTAGTTGGTGTGCTTACCATTGATGATGTTGTTGATGTGATCCACGAAGAAGCTGAAGAAGATATCAAAGCGCTCGCGGGTGTGGGTGATGAGGAACTCTCAGATAATGTCTTTGCAGCCTTTAAGTCACGTTTTACCTGGCTCTTTATCAATCTGGTGACATCTATCTTGGCATCCGTCATCATAGGCCTCTTTGATGCGACGATCCAACAAATGGTGGCACTAGCCATTTTAATGCCCATTGTGGCCTCCATGGGCGGCAATGCTGGCACGCAAACCATGACAGTGACGGTGAGGGCGCTCGCAGTGAAGGATCTCGACATATATAATGCTGGGCGCATTATTTTCCGTGAAGCGGCTGTAGGTGGTCTTAATGGCGTTATATTTGCGCTGTTAATTGGCGTTGTCTCGGCTTTATGGTTCAGTAATATCGACCTGGGCGTTGTGATCGGCGTGGCGATGATCATCAATATGTTCTCCGCTGCACTTGCAGGCATCTTACTACCGCTTATCCTTGATAAAATGGGATTCGATCCCGCAATATCATCAACCGTATTTGTAACGACGGTGACGGATGTGATCGGTTTCTTCGCGTTTTTAGGATTGGCTGGCTATTGGTTTGGGGTCATGTGATCTATGGTCAATCACTACACCATATCCCAGCTGACGAAAGAGTTTGATATCTCAACGCGAACCTTGCGCTTTTACGAAGATGAGGGTCTGTTGCAACCCGAACGGCGTGGGCGTACGCGCCTATATTCGGTTTCTGACCGCAGGACCATTGCAAAAATCCTTATGGCGCGCCGGGTTGGTTTTACCATCTCTGAAATATCAGAGCTTTTGAAACTGGATTTATCGCTACCCAATACTGCGAAGCAGTTGAAAGTAGTTATGGATCAGGTGGAGAAAAAGCGTCAGGAGTTGCGTAATCAACGCCGTGATTTGGAAATGATGGTTGATGAGCTGGATAATTTAGAAGATGCATGCTTAGCCAAACTCGCTGAGATTGGCGTCAGCACATAGGCGCTAAAGGATCTGCGCGGCCATCCACACCAGTCCCAGCAAAATGGGCTGATGAAGTAAATACGTCGCCAAACTATAACGCCCTAAAAAGCTCAACACTTTGCTGAAGAGATTACTCGGTGGCCTTTGGTTGTTTTTCAGCTGCTCAAATAGGCCTTTGGCTTTGAAAAATTTTGCTGTCGCCATGCCTATCAAAAATGGTGCAAGCCAAGGCAGCAGAGGTACATAATCATTGGACCGTGGTATATTGGCATTTAATCCCACCCACCACAGCAGCGGCGCATCAAAGAATTCCGATCGTAGATAAAATGGTGCCAAGAAAACAAGGATCGCTAGTATCACCAAAACAATGGCTGGCAGCTTTCTAAGGAACAAACCAATCACACTTGCCGCCGCAATAGAATGCAAAATACCAAAAAAGATTGGTGCACCGGGCATGGCATAATATGTGGCTGCTGAAATGATCGCAGCCGCGCCAACAAGCCAAATAAGGCGTTTGACAAAAGATCTTACGCGAATGTCCGGATCATGCCCCAAAATCAGGCTCAGACCTGCTAAGAACAAGAAGCTGGAGGCAATACACCTGGCAAAGGTTTTCCATTCAAATGTCGCCGTTAGTCCGCGTTCGACAAAACCGAAAAATTCCAAATCCCAAGTAAAATGGAAAATCGCCATGGCAATGATTGCAACACCACGCGCAAAGTCGATCAAATAGATGCGATTTGACTGGATATTAGTCATCTGCCGACCAGCCATATAGCCAGTCCAATCCACGGCCAAGGCTTTGTGGCGATTTGCGTGACAGCACCAAATTGCGGCCCCATTTAATCGGACCGATCGCGTGATAGGCAAAGCGGTTAAAGGCTGTGCGGCTTTTCACTTTGGTTATGCGTGCTTTGCGTGTTTTTTCAAACTTTTGCAGCATGTCAGAAATACGATAGGGGCTGTTCGTCACCATTTTGGACAGCAGATATCCATCTTCAATTGCCATTGCTGCCCCTTGGGCGGAAAATGGCATCATGGCATGTGCAGCATCGCCGATGAGCACCATATCGCGTCCATTGTTCCAAGTGCCATCCGTGATCTGATTAATCGGCCAGCAACCAAGTTCGGTGGCAGATTGCAGCATATGAACTGCATTTGGGTGCAAATCATATCGCGATATCGCCTTATCAAACTTGATGGTTTCTGGTTTGTCATTCTTGTCCCGGGTTATAAAAATAACATTGGAATTGCCATTGTCATCGGCGGGGTAAATCGCTGTGTGATTAGCAGCGCCCATGAGAACATGTATGCTTCGTGAACTGCTGATTTCTGGCGGCAAATGCGCACGCGCAGATAAATCGGCATTAAA
>JAHDFS010000136.1 GCA_020628035.1 Rhizobiaceae bacterium | reverse complement strand
CTTGGCCACTTAACTGGAACTCAGCTAAAAGCATATTCAACTCTTGAACTTCCTCAGACAATGTATGACCAGAAGCTGTGACTTCTTCTGCCATAGCAGCATTTTGCTGCGTGCCTTCATCAATTGAATTCACAGCACGATTGATCTCTTTCAAGCCGCTGGCTTGCTCTTGTGCCGCTTCGTCAATTTTATGAACATGTTCATTCACTTCGGTGACAAACTTAACAATCGACTTAAGCGCTTCACCAGTTTCAGCAACCAGGTTAACACCTGATTGAACTTGCCCACCAGAACGTGTGATCAACTCCTTGATCTCCTTCGCCGCAGTTGCAGAACGTTGTGCAAGTTCACGAACTTCCTGCGCAACAACTGCAAAACCCTTACCAGCTTCACCAGCACGCGCGGCCTCTACCCCGGCGTTAAGCGCAAGCAAGTTGGTTTGGAATGCAATATCATCAATCACACCGATAATATCTGCGATCTGATCAGATGATTCACGAATATCTGACATTGCAGACACAGCCTTTGTGACAACCTCACCAGAACGTTCAGCTTCGTTCTTGGTGGTTTTCACCAATTCGCCAGCTTCCCCAGCCAATTGAGCTGTAGAGCTCACTGTTGCAGTGATCTCTTCAAGTGCAGCAGCTGTTTCCTCAACGGCAGCAGCTTGTTGCTCTGTACGTTTTGAAAGCTCATCCGAAGCAGAACGAATTTCTTTCGATCCACCTTCAATCGCTTGCGCGTTTTGGCCGACACGAGATAGAGTTTCGTTTAGATTTTCCAATGTTTGATTGAAATCCGTACGCAAACCATCAAGTTCAGGGATAAATTTCTCATTGATAGACTGGTCGAGATTGCCTTTTGAAAGCTCCCTTAATGCATAGCCAATCGTATCAACGGCATGAACACGGCCAGTAATATCTGTTGCAAATTTAACAACCTTTACGACATTACCGCTGGCATCAAAAATCGGATTATAGGACGCCTGGATCCAAATTTCAGTACCTCCTTTACCAAAGCGTTGAAATTCTGAGGCAATGAACTCACCTTTGGCCAAACGTTGCCAAAATTCTTTATATTCATCACTTCGGCCGTAAGCCTCCTCGACAAACATACGATGGTGACGGCCTTGGATTTCACTTAAATCGTAACCCACAGCACCACAGAAGTTTTCGTTAGCTGTAAGGATTGTGCCATCCACCTCGAACTCAATAACAGCTTGAGCGCGTGAGATTGCATTGATTTTACCATTATCTTCCGCTGCTTTTAATTTAGCAGCTGTGATATCAGACGCAAATTTAACAACTTTAACCGGTTTTCCGTTTCGGCCAAGAACCGGATTATAGGTCGCTTGGATCCAAATTTCGGTTCCGCCTTTGCCAAAGCGCTTATATTCGCCTGAATCAAAATTGCCTGCAGCAAGTGATTCCCAAAATTTCTTATATGCAGGTTGAGAAGCTTCTACCGGATCCATAAAGATGGAATGGTGTTTTCCAACAATTTCACTTCGGTCATAGCCAACCGCTCCGCAAAAATTCTCATTTGCATTTAAGATATTGCCTTGGACATCAAACTCGATGATGGCCAATGAGTTGTGCAAAGCCCGCAGTATTGCATCTGCACCAGTTTTTAAAGCAAGATTCTTTAACAAAGTAAGCCCCTTAGTCGCTAATCATTCATAAAGCGATACTTCAATCCGTTTGGCATCCCGCAACACCTATAACGGTTCGTTTGGATTTTAGGCTACTCCCTGAAAATCCGCGCATCAGTGGTCAATCCCTAACGCATCATCATGATTAATTGAGACAAAATATCGCTTCTTCATGGAGCGATCTCTAAGTATAAAAATAGTTTTACTTAGATTTACGAATTTACACGATTTCGCTTAAAATCATATTAATAATCAAACGAAAAAAACGCGGATTTCACGTACTTGGGGTAGTTGAGGCTAAAATACTACAATCTATTTGTGTTGTAAAAATGAGACTAAAATTAGCGAAATAAGTAAAAAATAAATAATAAACCCATAATAACGATCAAATTAATACGGTAATACTGCGGTCTTTAATTTAATGCCGTATTTTTACCAGATGTTATTTTACTTGGTGGAATTGAGAGCCGTATATATACGAATTCCCTTTGTATGAATGGCTTTGTTTTGATGCTGCCAACTGGGATAATCATGCTATAACGGCATTCGCAACATTAATGATCAAGAAGTTATTCTGATAATGTCGACCAAGGTTCTAACGCCCATTACGCAAGCATTAAATGACGGCGCCTTAACCCGCAAAGAATTAAAGTCGCTCATGGCGCGATCAGATGCGCCAGCACTCTTACATTTTATGCTCTGGTACATTGTTCTGCTTTCTACGGGGTTTTTGATTTTTCTAACTCAAAATCACATTTGGTTATTTGTGCTGGCAATGTTTTTGCATGGCATCGTTATGGTGCATCACTTTGCACTTCAACATGAATGTACCCATTACACACCGTTTAAAACCCGTTGGCTCAATGATGTGTTTGGCAATTACTGCGGCTTCGTCATCATGCTACCGCATCGTCATTTTAGATATGAACATTGCGATCATCACACTTATACGCAGCTTAAGGGTCATGACCCGGAGATGATCGAACTCCCCGCTTCTCTTTGGGGTTATCTCTATTACATCTCATCTATCCCCTATTGGAAAACCAAGTTTAAAGAACTGTTCCGGCATATTTTCGGACAATTGAGTGAGGATGAAAAACGCTTCATTCCCAAGTCTGAATATCAAACCATATTCTGGGAAGCGCGTTTGATGGCCCTTGGCTATCTCAGTATCTTTACAATCTGCGTTCTCAATAATTGGTCAGCCCCGCTTTATTATTGGATTATCCCGGTCATTTTGGGAGAACCTGTCATGCGGGCGATACGCTTGACCGAACATGTCGGGCGACCACCGACAAAAGACATGAAGGAAAATACGCGTACAAGCCTGGTGTCAAAGCCCTGGCAATTCCTGAGCTGGAATATGAATTACCACGCAGAACATCATTATGCGTCATCAGTACCCTTCTATGCTCTTCCAAAACTGCATAAAAAGCTGAATGGATATATTCACGTCGAGAGGCGCGGATATCTTGGCGCGCATATTGATATAATTTCACAGTTGATTGGCCGAAAACCACGGGCAGACCAATCTACTGAACACAACGAACAGCTTGGTTAGTATTTCAATGGCGCGAGAAAAGACCTGGCAAGACGTCATTGCCGTCGATGAGCTCGAACAAGGCGATGCTACGCCTGTCACTCATAACGGCCGAGAAATTGCAATCTATGACACCGTAGATGGTATTTTTGTCTCGATGGCGCGCTGTACGCATGGTGCCGCCAATCTGTGCGATGGCTATTTCAACGGAAAACATATTGAATGCCCGCTTCATCAAGGATTATTCGATGCGCGGACAGGCAAGGCGCTTGCAGCCCCTGCCCGTGTTTCGCTCAAAATGCTGGAATCTCGTGTTAAGGACCAGATGGTTCAAATCTTGATTTAAGCGACCTTAGAACGGTTCTCGAGTTTTCTGAACAAATAAGATAACCCAAAGCATATCACGAAATATAAAGCCGCTGTGGTCAGCCATGCTTCAAATATCAATCTTGTGGCTGACGCCAGCTCCTGCGTTCTAAATGTCAGCTCAGGCACTGAGATCAACGAAATAATCGCACTTACCTTTATGAGCGAAATAAATTCATTGGCGAGCGGCGGCAGCACTTTTTTGAAGGCTTGCGGCAAAACGATATAGCGCATCTGATCATACCAACTCAGCCCGATAGATAACGCCGCTTCGCGCTGACCTTTGCCCACGGACTGAATGCCAGCACGAATGATCTCGCCCACAAAAGCACTCTCAAACAACGCCAAAACGAACGCACCTGAAATAAGCGCTGGGAATTTTCGCATATCGCCAAAGAAGAAGGACCAATATTCGGCAGTTTCAGATCTCGCAATCTTACGCGCCCAGCGTTCAATGCCAAACGCATCGACCAATTGCTCTGATAAGAAGAAGTAAAAAATGAACAAGATCACCAATGGCGGCACATTGCGCAACATTTCTAGATAAGTTCGCGCAAGCATCCGGATTGCAAGATTATTGGCGACACGGGCAAGTCCCAATATTGTGCCAAAAATTAACGCCATGATTGAGGCATAAAAGCAAACCCGCAAAGTGGTAAACATGCCTTCGAGCAGGAAATTGGTAACAAAACGCTGTTCGTCCTCATCCCAGCGAATGAGGTAGTTCGGAATTGGCGCCCAATTCCAATTGTAATTGAGCGCGCCTTCAACGCGATAGGTAACAAATAAGATGAAAGCTGCAATGATGGCCAAAAGCACATAATCGCCAGTCTTTAGTTTTGATAAAGCCTTCATAATCAAGCTCACATCCAATTCATTCCAAAAAGAATTTGCGCAAGGTGCAACGCAGCACCCTGCGCAAAGCTCATACTACTCAACCAGATCTTTCCAGTCCTGAGTACCAAACCAATATTGCTCACGCTCAGCGATATAACCTGTATGCGTGTTGATTTTGATCCAGTTGTTTAGAAGGTTTAGCGCATCAGGGTCACCTTTGCGAACCGCAAATGCTTCAAATGCTGGGTTGAACTCGCGTCCACCAAGACCAATCTCCAAAATGTCAGGATACGATTGCACTTCAAGCGCAGGTGTGGGGCGAGAACCCATTGTCGCATGCGCATTACCGTTTACAACTTCCTGAGTTGAAGCACCTTCTTCATCAAACTGCAACAGTTTTGCTTTCGGGAACAATTCGGCCATGGTTGTCGCTGGTGTTGTGCCGCGGCGCACAGCAAGCGTTACATCTTCGCTGTTATAATCTTCAAGCGTAAAGCCTTTTGTCATTTCTTTGTTAGAAATCAGCGCAAGACCTGAATAGATCACAGGATCAGAGAAGTTTAGTGTCATGTTACGTGATGTTTTCACGCTCATGCCTGAAATGATGATATCGAACTTACCGCCGACCAAAGCTGGGATAATTCCGTCCCAAGCTGTTGGCACAAATTCAACATCCACATCCATATCTGCTGCAAGCTTCTTAGCGAGATCGATTTCAAAACCGATTAACTCGCCTTTTTTGTCGCGCATAGCCCATGGTTTGAAAGTTGATAGGCCAACGCGCATCACACCATTATCTTTAATTGTTTCGATAACGCTTTCAGAAGTCAGAGCTTGTGTTGTGCTCTGTGCAGTTGCTGGCAGTACCAACGCAGCAGTCGCCAATGCGGCAAATGCAGCGCTTTTTATTTGACTCATAAATGTCATTTGGATTTTCTCCTTAAGGTTTCCAGTCGTGTGTTATTGAGTTTGTGTTGCAAATCGCCTCTCCACACCTGAGACGAAAATGGATAATATCAGCGTGAAAATCAGATAGACGGCAGCTACCGTAAACCAGATTTCAAAGCTCATATATGTGTCTGAAATAATATTGCGTCCTGCAGTCGTAAGTTCCAACACCGCAATAACGCTCACAATCGCCGAATTTCTAATCATCTGAACGGCTTCGCCAGTCATTGGCGGAATGATCAAACGAATAGATTGCGGCAAGATAATATAACGATAGGCTTGGGCTTTTGACATGCCAATTGAGCTCGATGCTTCCCATTGTCCTTTGGGAACGGCATTAATCCCTGCCCGAATAATTTCTGAGATCTGAACACCAGAATAAAGGCTCAAGCACAGGATACTCGCAGCATAGCGGTCAAGGGCAAACACGCGGCCAAAAATGTAGTAGCAGACGTATAGAAGCACGATGATCGGGATATTGCGTATGATTTCCAAAAGCGTGATAGATAACGCGCGACCCACGACAAGGTCAGATAAACGAAGCAGCGCTAAAATCAGACCAATTACAATCGCAATGACGAAAGAAATTGCCGATAAAATGATGGTGCCCACCATTCCACGGGGAATCTCTTTCCACACAAAAACGCCATCCTCAATCTCATAGATATATTGCGGTACACGCGACCATTGCCAATTATATCCCATGGTTTGAGAACCGCTATAAGCGGCATAAATGATCAACCCGATAATAATCAGATATTGAACAATGGACGCCGGTAAAGACGTTGTAATACGTTTAATCTGCATGGCGTCAGTGATCCAGGATTTGATCTAAAAACGCCCGGCAGCGATTGCTGTCAGGATTGGTGAAGAATTTCTCAGGCGGCGCAATTTCAACAATCTCGCCGTCTTCCATAAACACCATTGTGTCGGCAACCTTGCGCGCGAAACCCATTTCATGGGTCACACACACCATGGTGATCCCACTTTCTGCAAGTTCCACCATCACATCCAACACTTCATTGATCATTTCAGGATCAAGCGCAGATGTTGGCTCATCAAACAACAAGATGTCGGGTTCCATGCACAAAGACCGCGCAATCGCAACGCGCTGCTGCTGTCCACCAGAAAGCTGCGCCGGATATTTATCCGCTTGTTCTGGAATATGCACGCGTTCTAAATATTTGCGCGCAAGCTTTTCAGCCTCAGCATCTGAAAGTTTGCGAACGCGTTTTGGTCCGATCGTCAAATTTTCAAGAACGGTTAGATGTGGAAAAAGGTTGAACTGCTGGAACACCATACCAACATTTTGGCGAATCTCGCGAATGTTCTTGGTATTCTCATCAAGCTCAAATCCATTCACAACCAGTCTGCCTGAAGAATGTTCTTCCAATCGGTTCACACAGCGAATGAGCGTAGATTTGCCCGACCCGGAAGGCCCGCAAATAACCATTCGCTCACCAGATTTGACGGTCAGGTCAACATCTTTAAGCGCTTGAAATTTATCGTAAAATTTATTTAAGCCTTGGAGTTCAATAACGGCTTGCTTTTGGTTCAACGTCTTTTACCTGTTTTTACAGTGACCGGCATAGTATCAAGATCGCCAGCTGTAATCTTTTGCTCGTGTTGACACACATAACGTCTTATCGAGTCCCGTCACGAACAGGGCCATTGTGCACATAAATTCCCGATAGTTAAGTGCTTTATTTGCAGATAAACTTTAAGTGATGCTCGTGAAACAAAAACAGAACCTTCAAATTTATCAGATGCGCCAAAAACACTCATGGGCATTCAGTGCGAATGTATATAATAATACGTGAGCGATGAAGGACTGGATTGAGCGCAATGAAACATTTCGAAATATTAGTTGTTGGTGGCGGTTTGGCGGGCATGTCTGCAGCGCTTGCATGCGACAAAGCCGGGTTTAAAACTGCAATAATTGCGAAAAAGCCGGTTAAAATCGACGGTCGTACAACAGCGCTTTTCATGCCTTCTATTGATTTCTTGGATGAATTGGGCGTGTGGGAAAAGATCAAAGATCAAACCTCGGCCTTGAAGACCATGCGTATTTTGGACAGCACCAATCGGCTCATTCGATCACGTCCCGCGTCATTTCCTTCGTCTGAAATCGGCCTTGAAGCATTTGGGTATAACTTTCCAAACCACCCTCTTCTTGAAGCGCTTTACGCGCAGATGGATGAAACGGAAATCGAAATTATAGATAGTTTTGCCAGTGATTATAGCGAAGATGCAGATCAGGCGATCGTAACGCTTGATAATGGCGAAAGCGTATCAGCCACCCACATCCTAGCATCCGATGGTCGCAACTCACTTATAAGACAAAAGGTTGATATCAGCGCAAATATGTGGGGCTATAAGCAAAAAGCCATTGTCTTAACGTTTGCACATAAATTCTCACATCAGAATATCTCCACAGAGTTTCACACAGAAAAAGGTCCCTTTACGCAAGTGCCACTGCCAGGCAAACGCTCTAGCTTGGTTTGGGCAATCAAGGATGATGAGGAAGATTATTTCTTAAACTTACCAAAATCAGAGCTCAATATGCTCGTCGAACAAGGCCTGCATTCAACCCTTGGTCCGGCAGAAATCGATTCTGATCTGCAGTGCTTTCCTTTATCAAGCTTGATCGCAACTCGATTTGGCAAAGGGCATGTCATGCTTATCGGCGAAGCTGCACATGCCTTCCCACCCATAGGTGCACAGGGACTTAATCTTGGTCTTCGCGATGTTATGACAGCTATTGAATGTCTGACAGCACACCGAAATGCACCCATTCAGGCAGCTCAATCCTATGATCGCAAACGCAGAGCAGACATTCACACCAGAACATTTGGCATTGATATGTTCAACCGCACTTTGCTGACTTCGTTTTTGCCAGTACAGCTTATCCGCTCCGGTGCTATATCGGCCATCAGCTCCATTGCACCGCTTCGTCAGTTTGTTATGCGACAAGGTGCACTACCGGGCGTTCCGAAAGAAAAGCAATCAGCTTAAGGGAACATATCAATCGGCAATGTACCTGTTCTGAAGAGCCATAACCATGTGGATGTGGTGACAACAGAGA
>JAHDFS010000135.1 GCA_020628035.1 Rhizobiaceae bacterium | reverse complement strand
ATGTCAGTTGATACAATGTCGGCACTTATCGACAGCTATCTATAATAAACGTTCTTTCGAGCGCTGGGTAAGTGTGCCCAGCGCTCATTTTCATTACAATTTTATTGAACTAAGCGGTTATAACGACGGGGATTCCCGTCCATGAAGTTCAATAAACTACGCCTATTAGGCTTTAAATCTTTCGTTGATCCCACAGAGTTTTACATCGAACGCGGCCTAACCGGCATCGTCGGGCCCAATGGGTGTGGCAAGTCCAATCTCGTGGAAGCCATGCGATGGGTGATGGGTGAAAATTCATACAAGAATATGCGCGCATCCGGCATGGATGATGTGATTTTCTCAGGTTCTGGAAATCGTCCGGCGCGTAATACCGCTGAAGTCGCGCTCTATCTTGATAATTCTGAACGCGATGCACCAGCTGCGTTTAATGATGTTGATGAGGTGCAGGTATCGCGTCGGATTGAACGCGAATCTGGTTCTGCCTATCGTATTAATGGCAAGGATGCCCGCGCAAAAGATGTTCAGCTATTGTTTGCAGATGCATCCACCGGCGCACGTTCTCCATCTATGGTGGGCCAGGGACGTATTGGTGAATTGATCCAGGCAAAACCTCAGGCACGGAGACAATTGCTTGAAGAAGCGGCTGGTATTTCTGGGCTTTATTCGCGCCGCCATGAAGCAGAATTGCGATTGCGTGGAGCGGAAACAAATCTTGAGCGCCTTGATGATGTCACAGCCCAGCTTGAAAGCCAGATCGAAAGCCTGAAACGACAGGCGCGTCAGGCCAATCGTTTTAAAGCCATTTCTTCAGACATTCGCCGCAGCGAGGCGACATTGTTGCATTTGCGTTGGCAACAAGCCAAATCAAGCGAAGGGCAGTCACAGTCAGAACTCTCAGAAGCCACAAAACGTGTCGCTGAAATGGCAGCCAAACAATCCGAAGCGGCGCGCAATCAGGCCGTTGAAGCACATAAGCTTCCGGATCTGCGCGAAGAAGATGCAAAAAGCGCTGCCGCATTACAGCGTTTGCAAATCGGCAAAACTCAGCTCGAAGATGAAGCGCAACGTCTTGAAAAACGGAAGGTTGAGCTGGAACAACGCCTATCGCAATTGGCTGCCGATATTGCCCGTGAAGAGCAGCTCAAAGCGGACAATAGCGCGATTTTGGCGCGTCTCGACGAAGAAGAAAAAGAGCTGAAAGATATATTGGCCAATTCAGATGCCCATGCTGCGGATTTGAAAAACGCTTTTGAGGCGGCAAGTGTGAAACTCGTTGCCAGCGAAAAAACACTGTCTGCGATTACATCCGAACGCGCGGAAGCTGCGGCGGGTAAAATTCAGCTTGAACGTAAGAACCAAGAATTAAACGAGCGAAAAGCCAGAATTGAGCGACAATTAACGGCGCAGCGCGAAGAACTTGTTGGTATTGAAGCACAAATTGCCGGACTTCCCGATCCGCAAGTCAAACAAAGCGAGCTTGAGCAATCTGAGGTTAATCTTAGTGCCGCAGAAGATAAAGTTGAGGCGGGTGAAGCGAAACTTGAAGCAGCACGCCAAGATGAAAATGACGCACGCAAACCCTTGTCTGAAGCGCGGCGTCATTTAAATGAGATTGAAACTGAAGCTCGGACAATCCAAAAAATTCTCAACGCCGGTTCTGAACCTGAATTATTTGCCCCTGTTGTTGATAAAATGAAGGTTGAGCGTGGCTATGAGACCGCGTTAGGTGCGGCCATTGGTGATGATCTTGATTTGCCTTTGGATGCGTCAGCACCTGCCCATTGGTCTCAAATATCAGGCCCTGGCGATGATCCGAAATTGCCCGCTGGTCGCACGCCTTTAAGCGCAGTTGTGCAAGCACCAGATGCTCTGGCGCGTCGTCTTGCGCAAATCGGATTGGTAGATGATGACGCGCAGGGTGATGCACTTCATGCGGCTTTATCACCGGGTCAACGTCTGGTTAGCAAAGATGGTGCGTTGTGGCGTTGGGATGGCTATCGGGCATCTGCGGATGCGCCAACACCAGCTGCCATGCGTCTTGCGCAAAAGAATAGACTTTCAGAGTTGGATGCTCAGGCGATCACAGCTACAAAATCACTACGTGAAGCCGAAGAAAATTTGGAGAATGCTGCACAAGCAGTAAAGGATCATCAAGATGGTCAACGTGCATTGCGCGAAGATGCGCGCTTAGCCAATATCGCTGTGGGTGAAGCCCGTAAAGCTCTAGCGCAAGCGCAAGAAGCTTCGGGCGCTTTATCTAATCGGGCGGAAGTTTTGCGACAATCAACAGCGCAGTTTACCCTTCAGCTAGATGAGGTGAAAACAGAATTGGTTGATGCCGAGGCGGCCAGTTTATCAGCACCTGATTTAACGGAACTAGATCAACGGCTTAGTCAGGCAAATTCAGAAGTCGCCACGGACCGTGGTGCAGCGGCTGAAGCGCGTGCAGCGCATGAAAGTATGGAACGAGATAATCGTAATCGTCAGCAACGTTTGACCGCAATCGACAACGAACGTGAAACCTGGCTGTTACGGGGTCAAAATGCCGATGGGCAAATCAAAGCTCTTAAGGAACGTTCAAATGTGGCATCCGTTGAAGCACAAGAGCTTGCCGATGCGCCGGACAATTTGGCCAGCCGCCGCATTCAAATGATGAACCAATTAACCGAGGCTGAAACTGTACGCAAATCTTGCGCAGATGTGTTGGCGCTTGCGGAAACAAAATCCCGTGAAGCAGATAAAATCGCCACCGAAGCCATCGCAGCTTTATCATCCGCACGTGAAAATAGAGGTCGTGCTGAAGAGCGTGTGGTTGCTGCAAAAGAACGCCGCGAAGAGGCTGAGGCGCGAATTCGCGAAGCGCTAAATTGCGAACCGCATGAAGCCATCAAACTGGCGCAAATTGAAGGTGATGAAGCAGCGCTTGATCCTGATAAAATTGAACGTTCTCTGGAACGTTTGAAAATGGAGCGCGAACGTTTGGGGGCAGTAAACCTGCGCGCAGAAGAAGAACAATCTGAACTTTCTGAGCAATATGACACAATCATCAACGAACGCGAAGATGTGATCGAAGCGATCCGCAAATTGCGTGCTGGCATTCAGAGCTTAAACAAAGAAGGCAGAGAGCGATTGCTGGCTGCATTTGATGTGGTGAATGAGCAATTTACCCGGCTGTTCACCCATCTATTTGGTGGCGGTACGGCAGAGCTGCAACTGGTCGAAAGTGAAGATCCGCTTGAAGCTGGTCTTGAGATTTTGGCAAGGCCACCAGGTAAAAAACCGCAGACCATGACACTTTTATCCGGTGGCGAGCAGGCACTAACCGCAATGGCACTGATCTTTGCGGTATTCTTGACAAATCCAGCACCGATCTGTGTGCTTGATGAGGTCGATGCGCCGCTTGATGATCACAATGTTGAGCGCTTCTGCAATCTTATGGACGAAATGGCATCATCAACTGAGACGCGTTTTGTGTTGATCACGCATAACCCAATTACCATGTCGCGCATGAACCGCTTGTTTGGTGTCACCATGGCAGAGCAGGGTGTGTCGCAACTCGTTTCGGTGGATCTACAGACTGCCGAAGGAATGCGCGACGCAGGTTAATGCCTCTATTTTCAGCAATTTTCCGTGGAATTACGGCATAAATCCGACAAATATGAACAATTTATGATCATTTGCCTGCAATTTTTGCATGGCTGGTAGAAAAAACTAGCACTACTCATTTTTTATAAAGGGCGTATATCTAACTGCGATACAAAACAAATTGAAAATTACGCAAGGACAATAACAATGAAAATTTTCTCATTTTTAAAAGCAGAAGATAGCCGTAAACGCAACGAGCGCGAATATCTAAACAATGCAAAAAGCTTGGCAGATCTTGAATATCGCATGCGCCAAGTCGACAAAGGTGTTTTCAAACAGCCTTATAACTTTATCTAATCGATAAGTTATAAAATCAGACGTGTAGGGAGCGCGAGGCGATAATGCCAACGCGCTCAAATATGCGTTTTGACACAGCTAATTTGACACAGCCAAATTGAGTGTTTTTAACGCGCTATCGATTGTGGCGCGTTTTATTTTTCGCTTTGAATGGATTGCAGATAGACAATCACATCAGCAACTTGAAGCTCTGTCATTTTAAAAATTGGCATGTCCGGATGGGTTGTTTCAATGCCATGCGAAAAAGCTTCCTCAATCGCGTCAACGGGATAGAATTGCATCAGCTCGCGAAACAGCGGTGCATCTGGATGCGGGCTGTCCCCTGTTGCGCCGATCGCATGACACTTCGCGCAATTTGTTTCCAAAATCCGTTTGCCATGCGCACGAGGTTGCACCCAGGCAATCCAAGCAGCAATATCGCGCGCTTGTTTTGGCGTTAGATTAAACACCGGCATGACATTGTCTTTCGGCAATGCGTGATTAAGCAGATCGCGTTCAATCGTGCTCACATCCCGGTGGATGGTCATGCGCCAAAATGGAACAGCTTGATGTAAAGGGCTTGCGCCATCAATTGTCACTGCGTGACATGGAGAGCAATTCGCACGTGCTAAATCGCGTCCATGCGAAACATCGGCTTTCGGGTTCTCAGCTTGCGCAATCAAACTCGCGCTCAAAGAGATGGCAATGCCGGTAAGCAAAGGAATAATTCCTCTTTTGACCATGGACTTTCCTTTCTCAGCTTTGTGATGACGGCAGGCAATTAACACACCACTGTTTCCTTACATTTTGTGATTTTAAAAGGCTGGATACGTCCTTCTCGAACGGCGTCAAACTGACGGCCATCTTCACATTGTGCACGGGCTTCAAAATATAATTGCCCAGCTAATTCGGTTTCTTTCATAGATACGAAATAGCCCACATTGCATTGTTCTTCTAATGCGAGCTGAACTGTGACTTCATCAAGCCATGCCGGGTTCGTGGATTGCGCGAGCGCAACAGAGAATGTTATCGCAATGCCGGTTACGGTGCTGCTCGCTAATTTAAGACAATAAGGCATATCTTCTCCTCATCTGGCAGAAACTGCCAATCATTAATTGATCTGGCCATGCATTCCGGTAAGTTCGGTCGGCACGATGTGCTGTCCGAGATTTGCCAGTTTTTGCATTTCATCTGAATATTGTTTGGATGCGTTTTCAAAAAAACTGCGTTGCAAATCCCAGATCTCCAAGATCGATGAGCAACTCATCAGCTTTTGTTGAAGTTCGAGATCTGCCAGCATGCGCTGGGAATAAAAGCTCAAAATTTCCTGCTGATATTTGGATAATCCTGCAACGATATCCGAGCTGATATGGATCAGCTCATAGGCTGTTTCGATATCTTCTTCGCTCGCTGTTGGCAGGGCAATACTTTGCTCAACAGCTGCATCATCAGGTTGTTGCGTGGTCTTTGACGTCTGTGCGTGTTTGACTTTCTGGGCCATGGGTCCACTCCTGTTTGAGTTGCCTTGGCCTTAAATTAGCAGTCCGACATGACAGAACATTGATTTAGCTCAAATCAATGCGAAAAAAGAAATTACGGAAATTCGATATCGCCGGTTTCAGGTGGTGATAAGAACAGGGCAACCACATCTTCTGGCACATCAGCAATTGTCGGATAACGCCATTTGGGCTGTTTGTCTTTGTCGATAATGAGTGCGCGAACACCTTCAATAAAATCACCATGTTCCATCGCGCGGGACACAAATCGAAATTCCTGGCGCAGCGCGTTTTCAATACCGGGGTTTTTGCGGACAGCTCTTATGGTTTGCAAAGTCACACAAATAGAAATGGGGGAAGCGGAACTGATTTTATAAAGCGCTTTAGCCGCCCATTCGGCATCTGATTCTTCAAGCGCAGATAAGATCTCGCCAATGGTTTCAAGGCTGAAAATAGCGTCAATCTCCGACCGCATCTTTGCCAAATCGCCTGCGTTAGTTGTTTGGGAAAATGATGAAATATCTGCCACATCGCCAGATCGAGTGAGTTGATCAATCAGCGCTTCAAGCTTATCTTTTGGGACAAAGTAATCTGCAAAACCGCAGTAAATGGCATCTTCATACCCCACACGTCCGCCGGTGAGCGCCAGATATTCACCGATATGGCCGGGTGCTGCGCTTAACAGGTGAGATGAGCCAACATCTGGGATTAAGCCAATGGCGCATTCAGGCAGCGCAAAGCTGGTATTTTCTGTCACTATCCGGTGCGAACCAAGCGCTGAAATTCCAACACCGCCACCCATGACAATACCGTTCATTAAGGCAATATAAGGCTTGTCGTAATTGGTGATGAGGGCGTTTAAGCGATATTCATCGCGCCAAAAATTAACGCCGCTTTCAAAATTTCCGGCTTTTCCCTGAGCATATAAATCTTGGACATCGCCCCCGGCGCAAAAGGCTTTTTCGCCACTTGCGTCAATGATCACCAGTTTCACATCATCATCATTTTTCCACGCGTGCAATGCTGTCTCAATTTGCAATGCCATATCGTGTGACAAGGCATTGAGCACTTTTTCGCGGGTGAGGGTGATATGGCCGATCTTACCAGTTTTTCGTATATTGATATCTGTCATGACGCTATTTTAACATGGATGAAATTGGGGTTTATTATCCCACAATCAATTTCAAATTACCCTTCTTCTTATTGCCTTTAACACTGCGAGTGCAATGGCATTTCCCTAATTTTGACGATCCAAAACAGGCGTCAAAGTTTGTTGTATTGTTTTTCATTTTGTTATCTGCTATTAATTTAACGAACGTTCATTTAATTAGCAAGGAATTTTTATGGCGCGCATTGCCGGATCAGATGGAGAAGTCACCAGAGGCGAGATCAGAAAGGTCAGCCTGTCTTTATTTGCCCAATATGGATATGCAGCCGTTTCCATGCGTCAGATCGCAAGCCAGGTTGGCGTGCAGGCCAGTGCGATCTATCAGTATTATCCAAAGAAGCAGCAAATCTTGGTCAGCTTACTGCAGAACCATATGGATGGATTGCTGAGTGCTTGCCACGAAGAAATAACGGCAGAAGATCCTGTCGATCGTTTGGAGCAATTCGCCCGCTTTCACATACGCTACAACATCAATCGTCCGGATGAAGTTTTTCTGTCTTACATGGAATTACGCTCGCTCGAGCCGGAAGGGTTCGCAACCATTGCTGATTTGCGCAGCAAATATGAAGCGGTTTTAAAATCCATCCTGCGCGATGGCATCAAATCTGGTGTTATGAAAATTGACGACCCTCATGTTTCCGCCATGGCTATTCTTGCCATGCTGACAGGTGTGAATACCTGGTATCGGTCTGGCGGTCGTCTGTCACAAAAGAAAATTGAAAATATGTATGCGTCGATGGTGCTTAAGTCACAAGGCATTGTGCCAAGCGATCATGACGAGAAGGAGGCTGCTCATGTTTGATCACGTAATGGATTTTGGTTTGGGAGATGATATCAACGCTTTGCGCGATATGGTGCGTAAATTTGCCAGCGATGAGATCGCGCCACGTGCGGCAGAGATTGATAAAACAAATGAATTTCCAAACGATCTTTGGATGAAACTGGGCGAATTGGGCCTGCACGGCATTACTGTGTCTGAACAATCTGGTGGCGTTGATATGGGATATCTTGCCCATTGTGTGGCGATTGAGGAAATATCCCGTGCTTCAGCGTCCGTTGGGCTGTCATATGGTGCGCACTCAAACTTATGCGTTAACCAGATTAATCGCTGGGGCACTGACGAGCAAAAAGCAAAATATCTACCTAAATTATTGACGGGTGAGCATGTGGGTTCGCTGGCTATGTCAGAACCCGGTGCCGGTTCGGATGTGGTTTCCATGAAGCTTCGCGCGGAAAAATCCGGCGATCATTTTGTGCTTAATGGCAACAAAATGTGGATCACCAATGGACCGGATGCGAACACATTGGTGGTCTATGCCAAAACCGATATGGAAGCTGCCTCCAAAGGGATCACTGCATTTATCATCGAACGAGAGATGGACGGTTTTTCAACAGCACAAAAACTCGACAAGCTCGGTATGCGCGGATCCAATACCTGCGAATTGGTTTTTGATCATTGCAAGGTGCCAGCAGAAAATATTCTAGGTAAAGAAGGAGAGGGCGTCAAAGTTCTCATGTCTGGCCTTGATTTCGAGCGTGTGGTTTTAGCGGCTGGCCCAATTGGAATTATGGCAGCAGCAATGGATATTGTTGTGCCTTATGTGCATGAGCGCAAGCAATTTGGAAAACCGATTGGCACCTTCCAACTCATGCAAGGCAAGCTTGCTGATATGTACACCACTATGAATGCCTGTCGCTCTTACGTTTATGCGGTGGCGCGCGCCTGCGATAATGGTCAAGTCACCCGCAAAGATTCAGCTGGCTGTATTCTTTATGCCGCAGAAAAGGCCACGCAAGTGGCGCTTGAAGCCATTCAATGCCTAGGCGGCAATGGCTACATCAATGACTATCCAACTGGGCGTTTATTGC
>JAHDFS010000134.1:4064-8519 GCA_020628035.1 Rhizobiaceae bacterium | reverse complement strand
ACTTCAGCAGCACGGTTTGGGTTTGATTGGCTGTCTTTGGAGATGATTTCGACATTCCAAGTCTTACCATTGTTTTCAAGCCCCGCAGCAAATGTCTTGGTGATAGCTTCCAACACATAATCATCAGCTTCTGCAAAACCTGCCAATGGGCCAGTACGCGGGCTCACATGACCAATTTTCAAAGTTGGATTGTCAGCATAAGCTTTGGTGATGTTTAAAATCGCAGGCGCAGCTAAAATGCCAGCACTTGCTGTGATAAATTTACGGCGAGTCACATTGCCCGACACGCTTTTAATAATCTTTGTCATCTTCCTTCTCCCTTTTAAAACTCAATTTGAATTAACCGGTCAAAATCCCGTCTAATTTCTTAAGATGGCTGGCAACACGCTCGCGAACTTCTGCAGCTTCCGCTGCTGTCCATGCCTGAAATCCCTCCCCGGATTTCATGCCAAGCTTGCCGTTATCAACTAGCTGTTGAAGATAGTCAGAGGGCTTTTGCTCGCTCTCTAGATCAAATAAAACATTCTCATGGATATCGAGGGTGAGATCCGTCCCCACAAGGTCTGCATTTTCGAGCGGACCAAGAACCGAAAGCCTGCGCCCGAAGCTTGATTTCACAACAGTATCAACCGCTTGCGCATCACAAATGCCATTTTCCACCAGGCTGATGGCTTCTCGCCAAAGCGCGTGCTGTAAGCGATTTCCGATAAAGCCAGGCACATCTTTTTTCACCAAAACAGGCGTTTTACCAACGTCCTTTAAAAGTTCCATCATCTGATCCGCGATCCGCGGATCTGTCCATTCGGTATTCACCACTTCTACAAGGGGGATCATATGCGGCGGGTTCCACCAATGTGTCCCAAGTGCGCGAGACTTATGACGCAGCTTGGACATAATTTTTGTAATCGGCATGACAGAGGTATTCGACGCCAAGATACAGGTTTTAGGCGCGTGGGTTTCAATCTCAGCGAAAATTGATTGCTTAAGTTCAAGTTTCTCCGGCGCTGCTTCAAAGACAATATCTGCCCGGCGAACCGCACTGGCAATGGTGTCTTTCGTCGAAATTTTAGTGATAGCTCTTGCTGTTTCATCGGTATCTAAACCCATGAGATTCATGCTATTGGCAATGCGCGCATGAACACTGTCACGCGCATCAGACATTGGATCGTAGATGATAACACTATGCCCTTTACGCGCCAAAGTGAGTGCAATTCCGTGCCCCATCAAGCCAGCGCCAATAACAGCAATATTGTAAGTATCTGCCATCATTAACCTGCCGTATATCCACCATCGGCATAAAGAATATGCCCGGTGTAAAATTCAGATGCTTTGGATGATAAGAATAAAAGCGGACCTGCGAGATCTTCAGGTTCACCCAAACGCCCCTTTGGTACACGTGCTAAAAATCCAGACCGAACTGTCTTGGCTTTTTCTGTGTCTTCAAACATCCAGGCCGTGAGCGGTGAACGAAACACTGTTGGCGCAATCGCATTGACTGTAATTCCTGTCGGACCAAGCTCGCAACCAAGCGCTTTTGTAATCCCATCAACGGCGGCTTTTGACGCACAATAAGCTGTATAACCAGCCGGGTGGCCTAAAAGTCCGCGCGCCGACGAAACGAGAACGATTTTGCCACCCTTGCCTTGGGCTTTCATTTGCCGCGTCGCAGCTTGGGAGATGAGCCAGCTCTGGGTCACATTCGCGTCCATGACTGAGGTAAATGTGTCGGGTTCCATATCGTCGATCATAGCAACTTTATTCATGCCAGACGCGACAACCAGTATATCCAACGAACCGAGGGCTTCAGCTGTTTGAGCAACCATGTCTGCACATGCATCTGCATCACTCGGGCGCGCATTGATTTCCAACACTTCAGCGCCTGCTTCGCGGCATTCTTCTGCTATCTCGGACAAGGCATCTTTAGAACCTGCAGCAAGTGCAAGCTTACACCCTGCTCCCGCCAATACACGCGCAGCAACCATGCCAAAAGCACCAGATGCGCCTGTAATGAGCGCGACTTTACCCTTCACATCAAACATTGAAAGTGGATCTTGAATAGACATTATGATGCCTCCGGAGGATAAGGGATGACAACCAACATGGTGCACACCAGATTGGATCGATTTTCAATTTTTCGAACCTCATTGGGCGCAATCGTGCAGCTGTCATATTTTCTTAAAACGGTTTCTTCGCCATCAATGATCACGGTCATTTCACCGTCCAAGACGACATAGACTTTCTCAAAAGGCGTTGAGTCTGGACCAGCGCCACCATTGGGCAAAAATTGGCTCAAACCCACCCATTGATTTTCAGGACCACCCTCTTCAAAGCCTTGCAAGCGCAAACCCGTGACACCAAAATGATTTGGTGCTTCGTATGTTTCAGCATCTTCAAAACGTTTCAAATGCACGATTATCTCCTCCCAAAGCGGTGCGAATACTCGTCGAGGCGCGCAAGACAGGATGCGCGCCGAGATATGTTGATTTTAGAAACTTTCACCAGCTTCGATGCGATAGTTCTGGCCCTTATCGACCATGGCAACGAGGCGAATAATACAGCCGTCACCGCGGTCCCAATTCCATGGGAAGAACGCGAATGTACAACGCTTGCCAGTCACGGCATCCAAGTCGCCACCAACATTTTCAATGCCCAAAATACCGTTGCTGAAGAGCTTGTTATGTACTGGCTCCCACTCTGGGAAATCGTCTTTCCAGTTCCGGCCGCCAGACCATTCAGTATATTCATCTTCAAGATGCGGCAGAATTGGACCATTACGTTGTGGACCAATGGCCGTTGCGAGTGGGTGATCATTCGCTTGCGTATCATGTCCAACCACTTTCACGCCTTTTTCGACCATCCAATCAGCAGCAGACGGCACCAAACCTGGGCAATAAGCAAAGTAGTCGCCATCCTCATATTCTTTGTGCCAGCCCGTATTGATGATCAAAACATCGTTTTTGCGGATCGCATGACCACAAGCTTTTTCCAAATCATCTGCAGTAATTTGCTCCCACTTCTTTTTAGGGATCGAAACAACAATACCTGAGCCGAAGAAATGCGGCAGCGGCACTTCATCAATAAATGGTGTGCCGGGCACCACATGCGCTGGCGCATCAATATGCGTGGTCACATGCATAGTTGTCGTGATTGTTTGGCTCAAAACGCCAGATTTGGCCATATAATGCTTACGCTCAATGGCCACATCTTTAAAATAAGGCCAATTTGGGCACTGAAAACCATAGCGATGACTAAGGTTGTAAAATTCAAGCCCCATATCATTGTCTGTATTTGCCTGGAACTCTATTCCGCGAATTTCAACCATCTTTTCCTCCTCAAACCATCGCGCTTTCGCGACTTAAATTAAATTCTCTCGGCGCCATTTGGCTTACCTGTCTCACATATTGATGCATGCGTACCGTATTGCGGTCAAGCAATTTTTACGCTATCGTGGGTTTTCTGTATCGCATTATGGGTTTTTGCGATATTAGTACCCATATTGCGGATGAAATTGTGAGTGAGAGGCCATGTTGAAGCGAAAAGAATCAGATCAAGGACGAAGCGGCGTCCAAGTTATATCTCGTGCAGCAGATATCCTGCGGGCACTTAAAAACAATCAATCCGGTATGAGTTTGGGACAAATTGCCAATCGAATAGATTTGCCCCGTTCGACGGTGCAGAGGATCGTCAGCGCTCTACAAGCCGAGCAATTCATCATTTCTGATTCAAATGGAGGCGGCCTTAAGCTTGGACCTGGATTAACGGCTTTAGGTGATGCAACCAAATATAATATCGTTGAACAATGCCGATTGTTACTGACGGAGCTTACGCATGAAACCGGAGAAACAGCTGATTTATCCGTCCTACGGGGCGGCGCGATGATCTTTTTAGATCAAGTACCGGGTACTCACAGGCTCCGCACGGTGTCTTCCGTTGGCGAAGTATTCCCGCTCACCACAACAGCCAATGGCAGAGCATGCCTATCTGCCCTTCCTATCGATAAAGCCGAAGAACTTATCTTGGATGAGTGGGAACGATGGAATGTTGAAGGAGACCTGGAGGAATTCAAAGATAGTCTTGCTAAGATAAGAGAAGATGGTCTGGCATATGACACCGACGATCACACACTTGGCATTTCTGCGATTGGATTTTCGTTCAAAGATTGGGCCGGCGATGTTCATGCGATATCAGTCCCCGTACCTTCCACCAGGTTTGAAGCGGAAAGAGAAAACATTGAGCGCGCAATTCGATTAACATCCAAACACATCGATAAGATGGTCGACCGCGGAGATATTTAAACCCTCACGGCCATTAGATGATTTGTACTTGCTCTTGAACCCAAGCGTATGAATACCCAATTGACATCCAGACATTAACTTGACTATTTTAATCATGTTAAAACAAATGATGTTTTAGGAGCATATGCGTGGCGTTACAATCTACCCTTCAAAAAATCGC
>JAHDFS010000134.1:0-3964 GCA_020628035.1 Rhizobiaceae bacterium | reverse complement strand
TTTGCCGGTCCAAGTGGGCCCAAAGTCACGCATTTTGAGGCCGATTGGTATCTTGTTGCTGCTGACCCTTCTGCGATACCTGTCGCTGCTGCCACACTAGAAGCCATGCCCCGAAACGCTAAAGGTATTGCATTATTTGAAGTCACAAGCCTGGATGACAAACAGGCTATCAGGGCACCAGAGGGGATTGATATTCATTGGATTGAGCATAAAAACCCACATACAAACTCAGATGCTCAAGAGAAATTTATACGTGCGCTTGATTGGCCAGAGGGCCGCGTCCAAACATGCGTTGCAGGCGAGTCCCATGTCATCCGAACCCTGCGAGATGTTTTGCAAAACGAAAAACAAGTGGCAAAGAAAGATCTTTATATTTCCGGCTATTGGAAAATTGGTTTGGTGGAGGACGAACACCAAGCATTTAAGCGTGCTGAGGGATGATATTATTGTTTTGTCCTGCCCACCTATCTGAAAAATTCAATAGCCAAACACAATAATATGCAAGCCAACCAAGCTGTCCGCGGAGTTAAGACATCAAGCTTGGTTGGGAATAAAGCCGTTCTGTTGGCTTAGGCACTTTTGGTATTAAAGAAATCGATGTGATCATTTAACCTGTCTGCAGCACCGGAAAGGTCTTTCGCTGTGCTGGTGCTGTCATGAATTAAATATGAATTATCACGCGTTTTCTGATTGATCTCGGTCATTTCTGAAGACAATTTGCGAATTTCCGCAGCCTGTGAACGGCTTCCATTTGAAATCGTGTTTATGGCATCCACAACGTTGTTAATATTGTCATGGATCTTATTCAATGAATCTTGCGAACTTTGAACGAGATCTACCCCGTCAGAAACTTTCTTAGAGCTGGCATTGACCAGTGCTTTGATCTCTTTCGCAGCCACAGCGACGCTACCAGCTAGTTCTTTAACCTCAATCGCAACAACCGCAAACCCTTTGCCGCTGTCACCAGCTCGAGCAGCCTCCACTGATGCGTTCAAAGCCAGCAAATTGGTTTGAAATGCGATATCATCAATCGTATCAGTGATTTCAGCCACTTTTGCGCTGTTTTCATTGATTTCTTTCATAGCATGCACTGCATTTGCAGCGATCGCGTTTCCTTCAGTTGCAGCATCTGCAGCCTTGCGAGTAAGCGTTGTTGCGTTTTCAGAGCTTTCAACACTTGTCTCAACCAAGCGGGCCATTTCATTCATTGAACCAACTGTTTGTTCAATTGCTGAGGCATGTATCTCGGATTGATCCGCAAGGGACTGAGATTTATTGACGATGGAACCGGTGGAATTGGCGATTTGAAGCGAGGTTTGATTAATTTCTCCGACCAAATCCTCAAGTTTTTGGCCTGTCAGATTAGCATCTTCCTTCAAAGCATTAAAAACTCCTTGATAATCGGTTTCAATACGCGCTGACAAATCTCCATTTGCCAAAGATTGCAGCATCTTCGAGAAGTCTTGCATGGCATTATCAACCATATCGGTAACTGCGTTTAGACCGCTCACCAGTTCGCCATAGGTATCAGATGCATCCTGAATGTTGATTTTTCGACTGAAATCCCCTTCTGCTGCGGCGGTAACAACGAAGGATATTTCCTGCTGTATTTTCTTTTCCTGTTCAACCTGTTGCATTTCCAGATCAGCCAATTCTCTGGCTTTAATCGCATTGGCTTTGAAAATTTCCATTGAGCTGGCCATATCACCCAAATCATCCGTGCGTTCACTCCCACGGATCTCTTTGTCGAGATTTCCATCAGCCAAATCATGCATGGCTTCCGTTAAACCTTGAATATCGCGACCCAAGACGCGTGTCATCGTAACAACGGCAATTCCAATGAGACATAGCAATGTGATTGAGATCGCTGCAACAAGTAGAGTGATTTTCGAGGTTGCCGCTTCCTTTAAAGCCATGACTTCTTCACCGCTTTGCTGCAGCGCTGTGGAAAAGGAATCTACCGCGCTTACAATACTCGCTGTAAAATCCGCAACAGTGGATGCCTTGTTGTCGATATATTCCAATCGGCTTTGAGAAACAGTTTTCCATTGTTTCTCAGCATCACGCGTTGTTTGATAAAATGCTTTGGCCTGCGTTTTGCCATCATCTAAAAATGTTGAACTGACCCTTTTTGCTCCCTTGCGCAAAGATTTCAATTCAGCTGAGGCGGCTTTTGCTGTTTCCGCGGTCGGATTTACACGAAAGGCCATCATTGCCAATTTGGCACCCAGAACCAGTTTGTCTGAATTACTTATATTGGCAATAAGTTCCTGACTTCCGGAATTATAAGCAACTTTTGTAATTGCCGACAAATTCTCCTCAAGACCTCCGATGATGTTGGTATCAAAATCAGCTTCTTGTTGCCGAACTTCATCACGCGCAATGATCGTCCCTTCAAAAACGGGTCGTAAATTGTTTAAGATTTCATCAATAGTCAGTTGCTGAGGCGTGGCATCAGCTTCATCAGTTTGAGCCTCCTCGGACTGCTGATCGCCTTGCTCTGTCTTTACGGCCTCAGGTGATGAAACCACAGCAACCTCTGTCACTTGAACGAGGTTTTCGTCCACGATATTTGCATAAATTTGGGCCGTTGATTGAAAATATTGGTCAAATTCTGCCAATAATTCTTCGCGAGATAGATCGGGTGAATTTGAAATAAAATTCACCTGTTCATTAATCGCAAACCTAAAGTCTGCAATCATCAGATTTGATTTCTCATGTTGCTTGAGATCGTTCTTAAGCTGTTTGTTTTCATAAACAATCCAAACGGCTGCCCCACCAATCAAAACGGCAGGCATGAACGCAGCCAGGCACAGGCCCAGTATTTTAGAAGAAATGGTCCGAAACATAGATTTTAATACTCTTTGAGATTTATCAGCGCGATTGCCAACTATTACTTAACAAGCACAATTGTCATATAGACAGGCACAGAATCTGAGATGCTAGATAGTTTGGCGACAGATTTTAAAGCCTCCACACCTTCACCGATCTGCAAATTATTAGCGCTCATGATAATGGGAGTTGCCGTATTTACAATTACGGAATCTTCGCTCGTGCGCGTTACTAGAACATCAAATTCAATTTCTGTTGTGATACCAACTAGAGACAAATTTCCCTCAACAAAAGACTCAGTTGATTCGCCAACTTCCAGCGATGAATACTCCTCCAAGTCAATTTCAGCGGAGAACGTCGCTGCAGGAAATTTTTCAACTTTAAAAAGCATATCTTTCATACGCTCATCACGCACGTCGATCTCAGAATTTACACTCGCCATATCAAGCGAAATCGCAAGATTACCAGACGCATCCACGCCACCTGAAATACCACTGATCACGTGGTTCTCTGCAACATGTTCTTTCTTAGTTGAAACGTAAGTGAGTGACGACAAGTCTTCATTCACACTCCAATCGTTGGCTGCGATCGTAGATGTAACACCGCAAGTCACTAAAAGCATGGTCGTAATTGCTGATATTTTGATAGTCTTCATAATGGCCTCCTAGCCAGTTTATGTGCGCCCCATTTCACCAAACCGAGCCAGTAAACCCTGTGGCCCATCAATTCTATTTCAATACAATCGACGACTTCAGAAGACGGCAATATAGTTGACAAATAGTAAAGTAGAATCAGCAATATTTGACATCTGATATTTGATTTTATTGAATAAATACTTGATTATGCAAAAGTATAAAATACCCTTCTATTATGTATAAAAACGATCAGATAAGCAGATTCATGGCAGCAAAAGATTTGCACGTATTAGTTTTATACTGAAAAAACTAAATATAACTGAGTTGGTGCCGCCGACTGTTGGTCCCGTTATATTTGTGGCATTTTTTGTTATTTATACCGAATGGACGGTATATATTTGCGCGTAATAGTTTTATTTTCACTCATAAAAAATAATACTTACTGCGCCAATCTCCGCAAAAGCCAAATGAAGAAGGAACCACCAATTAAACCGGTC
>JAHDFS010000133.1 GCA_020628035.1 Rhizobiaceae bacterium | reverse complement strand
GTTACTTAAAACTCAGGGCGTGATTGATGCAAGAGGCCAGCAGGTTTTGACCAAAAAGGTTTGATCTCATCAATATGAAGCGGCGTTTTTAATCGTCTGATAGGCCCCAAGGGAGTATTTTCCATATCAGGAGAAACATCCTCAGGAGATTCAGCCATTGGATCAGCATCAAATTGATCTTGTGCTGTGGTTTTTAAAAACTCAGCGGTTCGCGCCAAAGATAACCGCGCTGATGAGGCTTCACCACAATCGTGCAAGTGCGACAATCCACGCAAAGCGCTGGCCGCAATTAGATAACCTGTCGCATGATCAAGCGCCTGAACGCTCATAGGTCTTGGTTTTTGTGAAATTTGAGATCTCTCACCTTGAGCAACATGCATGCCCCAAACAGCAATTCCCGTGCTCATTTGCACCAAACTATCAAATCCGCGCCGATTGCGCCAAGGACCCGACCAACCATAAGCATTGTGAGCAATGTCAATCAAAGATGGATTAAGCGCTCTCAAGCTTGGCCCATCAAGACCAAGACGTTCCAGCGCATCCGCGCGATAACCATGAATAAGCACATCGGATTGCGAAATAAGCGTTTTTAGATGAGCCAGATCCGCTGGGGCCTTCAGATCTAGGGTGGCGCAGCTTTTCCCAGGGATCATATCAATAATATGTTCGCCTTCATCCCAGCCTTTGGGGTCAATGCGCAAAACATTAGCGCCATATTGCGCTAAAAACCGTGTGGCCACTGGCCCGGCAATGATCCGCGTTAAATCAAGAACTTTTAGACCCTCCAACGGGCGTGCCAGATGTGGCTTGTGGTCAAGCTTACCACCAGCAAAGTGCTGCCAAGTGATCAACGGCTCTTCAGACAATGCCATGCCCTGCGGATGGGTGGCCCATTCCTCAAAATTCATCATTTTTGCCGCAGCACCACCATTTTCGACAATCATAGTCTCAAGTTCATCAGCTTCTAGATTTGCGACTTTTTCCGCAATACCCGCACGATCTAAATCACCCAATATATTTGTAACGACCTTGCGATGATGCGGCGCATTGGTATGCAAGCGGATGAAGCCATCGCTGGTTTGATAATCTCCCGCAATATCATCCCAAGGCGATGATAAGGCCCAACCCTGCGGGCGCACGGAACTCGAAAACCAGCGATACGCCAAATGCTGATCGACACAGATCTGACCCTGATATTGCCTGCCAAAGGCATAATGGGCGAGCGCAAGACCAGCAGCGGCAATAGAACTAGAAGCAAGGGATGTCACCGCAAAGACATCAGATGACATAGCATGATCATTTTTCACGTGAATCATCGCGCCCTGACGCCAATCATTTTCAAAATTCAACGCGCCTAAAATGGGTTTTAAGAAAACCATCAAACCACCTTTCACAAACTGAGCTGTTGATGAAAAAATCCTCGTAACTTGACAGATCGTCAAGATTGATCAACATAATCAACATGAAAAAAGATCAAGATGTCTTTACGCTCAGCGCCAAAGAGGTGTGTGAAACCCTTAATATTTCACGTCAAACGCTCTATGCCTATGTGAGCCGCGGCAAGGTCCGCGCCCATGCACAACAAGGTGACGCGCGCAAAAGCCTATATCATGCACATGATGTTGAAACCTTGCTCGCCAGCAAAAAACGCGGTCGATCGCGTCGGGCCATCGCAAAATCAACCCAAAGCTGGGGTGAACCGGTTTTGCGATCAGAAATCAGCCACATTGACCAAGGAAAGCTTTATTACAGAGGCTATGATGCGATTGAGATGTCCAAGGAAGCGACATATGAAAATGTCGCCAAACTTTTGATCAACACAGATCTAAATTTTGATCCCGACTTCAAATTTGTCCATATCGAAGGCAAAAATGCCTTTGTGCGGATGTTAGCAGCCGCGACGCATATTTTAACGACGAATTATCCGCTAGAAGAAGCCGAGCGCAATGGGTTTATCCTCAAATCGCTTCTCGCAGCCATTTGCCAGATTGAAACACTATCGGACAAACCATTTCATGTTCAACTCGCTAAATATTTCTCTGATGATGATAATTTTGCAGATATTGCGCGGCGTTGCCTGGTTTTATGCGCTGATCATGAGCTAAACCCATCCGCCTATACAGCACGTGTTGCAGCCTCAGCCCATGCCAGCACCGAAGCCTGTATTTTAGCTGCGCTTGCGAGTTTTTCTGGCACCCGACATGGATCCATGACCTCAATGACCAGATGGTGGGTTGGGCGAGCCGCGATGAAAACTGGCGACGAAAAGGCTGAATTTATCAAGACCATTAAAAACCCACCGGGTTTTGGTCATCCGATTTATCCCAAAACGGATCCGCGAGCTGAAGAATTGCTAAAATATTTTGATTTGCCGGAAGGTTGGGGGGAGATCGTTTCAGAAGTTGAAAAAACATATGGGCTCTATCCCAATATCGATTTCGCGCTGGCTGCTATGGAAAAAAGCCTCGGATTACGACCCAAAACCGGCCAAACTCTGTTTGGCTTCGGGCGCGTGATAGGCTGGATCGCACATACTGAAGAACAGCGTGAAAGCGGCAAGCTCATCCGACCGCGGGCATGGCGTTAGCAACAATAGTTTAGGCAAACTTAAGCAAATAATCCAAGGCTTGGCGCGTTCTCAATTTCAATTCATCATCACTCAATGCTGGGATGACCCCAATCGCTCGCCTTATTTGCAAATCACCAATCAATAAATTCATATAAAGCCGTGTAACGTCGTCCAGAGATAAAGCGCTAAAGGTTCCCTGGTCTTTAATCTGTCCAAGTACTTTGGAAATCAGCGGTAAAACACGTTCGCGCCCCACTTCAGACAATGCTTTGCCCAACTCTCCACTTGCATCCGCCGCTGCCGCGCGATTAAGCGCGATCGCACGATCGCTGGTTAAAAGCCGCACAAGTTTAAGGCTGATATCTTCTAAGATCTGCATGGGGTCGCGATGCGCTTCAAGGTCTTTTACTAAACTGGCGTAAACATCATCCGCATTGCGGATCACCATCGCCTGAAACAATCCCTTTTTATCACCATACCACCGATAAAGCGTTTCATTGGACGCCTTTGCACGTTTGGCAATCGCCAACATAGATATATTGTCATAACCCTTTTCATCGATCAGCGCATACGCCGCTTCTTCAATTAATCGCCGTCGTTCTTTTTGTGCACTTTCACGCATGATCACCTCACTTGACAATTATCGTACACTAAATTACGGATATGTAAATACGTACACTAAATTACGCTTTTGGAGATATTATGAAACCTCTACTGAAAACCACAGCTTTCACATCCACACTTTTATCAGCTGCAATATTCGGATTTTTCTACGCCTGGGTCAGCTCAACCATGTGGGGGCTCGACCAAATTGATCCCGAAACCGCAATCGCCGCTATGCAAGGCATGAATGCATCCGTTCGAAATGCCGTATTCGGGCTGATATTCTTTGGAACAGCGCCGGCATTGCTCATCACATCAGGCATTGCCGCCGCACTAATGCTCAAAAAACTTGCGATTATATTCGCGGTATCAGGCATGATCTATTTATTCGGTGGCGCAGTGCTGACATTTACAATCAACGTACCAATGAACGAACAATTGGCACTCGTTAAATTACCGCTTGCATCAGAAGAAGCGCTGAAGATTTGGCAAGATTATTCAAGCGAATGGCAGTTCTGGAACCAGACACGCACAGTATTTTCAGGACTTGCATGTCTGATTGCCTTTTATGGGCTTTATGTTTTGGGGCAAATAAACGCGAGAAAAGCCTAAGCAGCTTCCAACGACTGCTGCGTTAAATAGGGCTCCAGATCAAAAGATAGTTTTTTGCGGATAGGGGCCTTTTCACCCAAAACCCGCCAAAATGGCACGAGTTCAGATAAATTGGCGCCATTCTGGTAATCTTCATTGGAAGCTTCACAAATGATCCTGACAAAAATTCCGGTCGTCACGGGACATGTCACATCAGTCTGGGATTGTTTAGCAAGTTCAGCGCGCAAAAACCCTGTATCTTTGATCTCACCTTCGGGGATGGTGGCAATAATTTCTGCCACCATTTTTGGGGTTGCAATGAGCATTAACTGACCAGCCTTCATGCCCATCATGTCTTTATTGACGCGTTTGATTTCGTGACCTTTCGCATTAGCGATATCATATTTTTCATTCCAGCTTCTCGTTGATTTGCTCATTGCATCAATTCCAATCTAGTTTTTCAAAGGCACATGAATTTCAGTGATCAAATCACCAGGCGCTGTATCTCTCGGACTGTTGAGATATTTCTCAAAGGGCGGTGCATCGGCAAATTCGTGCCCGGCTTCCGGGATCCAAGTGCCATAAAACCAAGTATAGGCTTTGGACAACTCTCCATAGGGGCCTTTGTGGGTTAAAACAGCGTAATTTCCACCATCGATTTTTGAAATCTCCAGCGGTGCATCAACCGATTGATCATCAGCAACCACTGCGCCGGCAAAGGATCGCAAGTCTTCAACGGCAACTGACCCCGGATCATCAAAATAAACGCCGATCATGGCAATCATATCTTTGATCGCACCCTGGCCAATACATAGGCCAACCGCTTGCTCAAATTTACCGCCGATTTCCATATAAGACCCCTTGTGCGGCAGGCCAGCAAGGGTTAAGGCATCAATTGTTTTCACTTCAACATCATACATATTTGCATCTCTTTCAGAACTTGGAACATCATAAACCGTATGATAGCCGCGATGACGATATTCGCCTGGTGGCATATCAAAATGGTCTGCGAAAATGCGCGTGAAAGATTGCAAATTAGGATAACCATAGCGTTTGCCAATCTCCTCGATGGGCAAATCCGTGGAAATCAGATCACGACCCGCAAACTGCAAACGAAGACGTTTCACCGTCTGCTTAATCGTCTCACCAGTCATGCCGGCATAAACGCGATGCCAATGATAAGGTGACAGACACGCAATATCGGCCAACGCCATTAAATCCAGATCTTTATCAAGATTATGAAGGATGTAATCGGTCACCCGTTCCATCCGGTCATGATAGTTCACCCAAAGGCGTTGGGTTTCTTTGCATGGTTTCATATCAATTATCCTATCGCAATTTTCACTCGCAAATAAGACGTAACATCACCCGGTTTGACAAATCTTGCTGACTTGATCGCAAGCTTACTGTTCACCGAGCTTCATATCCGGCGAATAGGTTTTACCTTCCACTTCTTTGCAAACCGCTTGCCCACATTGCATACGGTTCTCAGCCTGATTAAATGTATAAACAGGCGATCCGTGAAGGGTCCATCCCTTATTCAAGGCATCGGTTATGCGATGGCAAAAGCTTGAATCATCCGGACCGGACAAAAAACGGTAAAGTTTCATAATAATAACCCTAATTTGATATCAATTTCGATTTTTCAACGAGCTTCTCAGCCATCTCTAAGTGAAGGCGTTCAACCATTTTGCCATTCACTTGGATAACCCCTGCATCTTTATTTGTAGCATCCGCAAATGCATCGATAATCTCATGCGCTTCGTTCAAAGCATCGGCTTTAATCCCAAATGCTTCATTTGCAAAGTCGATCTGGTTGGGATGAATAAGCGATTTGCCATCAAAGCCCATCGCGCGCCCATCTAAGCTTTCCCGCTCAAACCCAGATGCATCTTTAAAATCATTATAAACGCCATCAATCACATCAAGGCCGTAAGCGCGCGCTGAGAGCACAATTTGACTAAGCCAATTGGACAAATATGGACGCCCTTGTTGCGGTATCACGCCAGTTTCTTTGATCAAATCATTCGTTCCGGCAACAAAACAATCTAGTCTTGTGCCCGGTGTTCGGGCATATCTAGCGATCGAAGCAACATTTAAAATACCGCGCGGGGTTTCGATCATCGCCCATAGACGTAGCTCATGCGGGGTATCCATTTCAACCAACGCATCATTAACCTCGATAATATCATCGGCTTCTGAAACCTTAGGTAATAGTATCGCTGACGGCATAATGGCGCGCACAGCTATCAAATCTTCACTACCCCAGGGGCTGGAAAGCGCGTTTATCCGGATTAAGATCTCTTTTTTGCTGTCTTTTATGCCGTTTGGAAACTTTTCCTTTAAAAAAGCCCGCAAGGTCTCACGCGCATTTTCCTTGTGTGCGGGTAAGATCGCATCTTCCAAATCGTAAATCACTACATCTGATGGCAATTGAAGTGATTTTTGCATCGCCCGTTCATTATTTGCCGGAACATACAAAACCGATCTTCTCGGACGAACAGGCCTAATAGCCTCTGGGATTTTAATATTAGAAAGGTCGTTATCACTCATATCGCTCTATTTCTTTGGTTCTTGGCGGCATCAAAACGCGTCAAATCGCTATTTCTTTCAAAAAACACTTCTTTTTCTCACATATGTTTGGTAAACGCAGCTACAAACTTCATATGGATGAAAATAATGGAAAAATTCACAACGCTCACAGGTGTTGCAGCACCTTATCCTGTCATCAACATTGACACGGACATGATCATTCCAAAAGACTATCTGAAAACGATTAAGCGCACTGGCCTTTCTGTTGGTCTGTTTGCGGAATCACGTTTTAACGAAGATGGTTCTGAAAAACCTGATTTTGTGCTGAATAAGCCTGCCTATCGCAATGCTGAAATTCTTGTCGCTGGCGACAATTTTGGCTGCGGGTCATCTCGCGAACACGCACCTTGGGCTTTGCTCGACTTTGGCATTCGCTGCGTGATCTCAACAAGCTTTGCGGATATTTTCTACAATAACTGTTTCAAAAACGGTATTTTGCCAATTGTTGTAACACCAGAAGAGCTTGAAAAACTTCTCGATGATGCTGATCGTGGCTCAAACTCAACCATGACCATTGATTTGGAAAATCAAGAGATCAAAGGTCCAGATGGCGGGGTGATCACATTTGATATCGACCCATTCCGCAAACATTGTTTGCTCAATGGTCTTGATGATATTGCACTGACGCTGGAAAAAGCTGCGGCCATCGACACCTATGAAAGCAAATTGGGTGAAACACGTCCTTGGGCGTAATTGACCTAACATCCTTGCGCAGAACAATCACTTTGAGGGAACAAGATGCGAAATCTAATCTCAACAGGGTCAGATTTTGAAAAGACAGCGGGCTATTCACGCGCTGTTGTCCAAGGTGATTTTTGTTTTGTCGCTGGCACAACCGGCTATGATTATAAAACCATGATCATGCCGGGTGATATTGCTGATCAGACACGCAATTGTCTGGCAACGATCGATCAAGCCATCAAAGATGCTGGTTTTGAACGTTCAGATATCATCAAAGCAAATTACATTATCACAAAGGCTGAATATGCCGATGTCGTCTTTCCCATTCTGGGAGAGTTTTTTAACGGCATTCGACCAGCTGCGACAATGATTGTGGCCGGTCTTATCAAACCCGAGATGAAAGTTGAAATCGAGGTTACGGCACTTCGCCAGACGGCTTGATAATCAACTTAATCAATCAAAAAAGAACAGGTATTTTCCATGACACGCAAACTATTCCTTCTGCCCGGCGACGGTATTGGCCCTGAAGCCATGAACGAAGTTCGTAAGCTCATCGCTTTCATGAACGATAAACAAAATGCTGGCTTTGAAACAGATGAAGGTCTGGTTGGCGGATCAGCCTATGACGCGCATGGCGAATCCATTTCCGACGCTGACATGGATAAAGCAATGGCAGCCGATGCGGTTCTATTTGGCGCCGTTGGCGGACCAAAATGGGATGATGTTCCTTATGAAGCGCGTCCTGAAGCTGGTTTGTTACGTTTGCGTAAAGATATGGAGCTTTTTGCTAATCTTCGCCCAGCTATCTGCTATCCAGCGCTCGCAAATTCTTCGTCACTTAAGCCAGAAGTCGTTGAAGGCTTGGATATTCTTATTGTTCGCGAATTGACCGGTGGTGTTTATTTCGGCGAGCCAAAAGAAATCATCGATCTGGGCAATGGTCAAAAGCGCGGTATCGATACGCAAGTTTACGACACTTATGAAATCGAGCGAATTTCTGGTGTGGCATTTGAGATGGCACGTACACGCCAAAACAAAGTATGCTCCATGGAAAAACGCAATGTGATGAAATCTGGTGTTCTTTGGAACGAAGTGGTCACAGCAACCCATGGTGCTAACTATTCAGATGTTGAACTAAGCCACATGTTGGCTGATGCAGGCGGCATGCAGCTTGTTCGCTGGCCAAAACAATTCGACGTCATTGTCTGTGACAATCTATTTGGTGACATGCTCTCAGATATTGCGGCTATGTTGACCGGTTCACTTGGCATGTTGCCGTCAGCTTCACTTGGCGCGCCGGATGCAAAAACTGGCAGCCGTAAAGCACTTTACGAACCAGTTCACGGTTCAGCACCAGATATTGCCGGCCAAGGCATTGCAAACCCAATTGCAATGATCTCATCTTTTGCAATGTGTCTTCGCTATTCATTTAACATGGTGGACGAAGCCAATATGGTTGAAAAAGCCATTGCCAATGTTCTTGAAACGGGCAAACGCACAGGCGACATCATGTCAGATGGCTGCACTCAAATCTCAACAAGCGAGATGGGTGATG
>JAHDFS010000132.1 GCA_020628035.1 Rhizobiaceae bacterium | reverse complement strand
TGCCAGCAAAGCCTGAACCATATACGAAATATGTTCCGCCTTGTGATGCAGTTCCTACTGTAAAGCTTTCAGGCCAACCAGTTTTGTCCATTGCCATAGCTGCGCTTGTCGCCAAACCTAGGGCAACTGTTGCTGATAAAAGAGTTCGAAGTTTCATATTTCCTCCCTAGACCCCCATAGATGAGGTCAAATTGATATTTGAGCGACGTAAGTCTTCACTTAAGTAAGCGTCCTCAATCTCACGCAAAAAGCATTCAGCTGAAGAAATCAAACATCATTTTTGTATTTTTATCATTTTTTTGAGATGCAAATGACAAGTTGAGCACAAAAGGTAACATCCAAGCTAAAAACGTGTACCTATCTCGTAACATTGTGTGTTGTATCGGTATATTTAGTGCTCAGCATCGACAAAGTCTTCCCGTCTCAAATCAAGCTTTTGCATTTTCTCATACAAAGCTTTCCGCGATACTTGAAGCGTTTCATATGTCTCTTTCAAACTACCCTTATGTGCAGCGAGTACAGACGCGATAATTGCACGTTCTTGTTCGGCAATCATTTCAGATAAAGACTTACCGGTTTGTGCTGTGGATGGTTCTCGTCCTAAGTCCACATCAATGCCCAATACAAAACGCTCCGCTGCAATATTCAGTTGTCTTAAGTTTCCTGGCCAGTTGGCAGTAGCGACTTGCGTTAGGAGTTCTGACGGGATTGCGGGTGCTTCTTTATCGTGCCTGATACCTGCTTCTTCAACAAACTTTTGAAACAAAAAGGGGATATCTTCTCGTCTTTCATCAAGATCAGGTAAAACAAGATCGGCTTTTGCCAATCGGTAGTAAAGGTCACTGCGAAACTGCTCTTTGGCTATCAATTCCTTTAAATCCATATGTGATGCAGTAAGAAAACGAACATCCAGTTCAATTGCCTGATTTGAACCTAATCTTGTGATGCTTCTTTTATCAATCGCATGCAGAAGTTTTGCTTGGGTATCGATTGGCAGCATTTCGATGGCGTCTAGAAAAACTGTGCCACCACGAGCATATTCGAACTTTCCATACCGACTGGTCGTTGCAGATGGAAACGCACCAGCTTCATGTCCGAAGAGTTCAAGTTCAAGCAGGTCCTTGGGAATAGCTGCACAATTGATGGAGACAAATTCAGCGTTTTGTCGGGGGCTTAAATCATGTAATAATTTGGCAACCGTGTCTTTACCGGTTCCGGTGTCACCAACAATTAATACATCGGCCTCAAGCTCAGCAAGCATTTTGACTTTGGATTTAAGTTTTTCAATTGCTTGCGATTTCCCCGGTAGGGCACTTTCTAAAGTTCTTCGACCTTCTTGTGATGCCTTTAATGATCTGACTTCAAGTGTTAGACGTCGTTTTTCTTGTGCGCGCCTTACAGTTTGAATGAGATGTTTTTGTGAAAAAGGTTTTTCGATAAAATCATATGCGCCGGTGCGCATGCTATCTACTGCCATTGGAATATCTCCATGGCCAGTGACCAAAATGACGGGAAAGTCCTGATCAATCTCACGAATGGATTTCAATAAATCCAAGCCATCCATTTTCGGCATTTTTACATCGGTTACTACAACAGCATCGAGATGTTCATTTACGCGCGAAAGTGCATCCAAACCACTTTCGTATAGCTCAGCCGTCATATTGTTAAGTTCAAACGCCTGCGCAGCGGCCTGTCTGATATGCTCTTCATCGTCAACAAATAATACAATACTCATTGAGCAGCCTCACTCACTTCTACTCGCTCAGCGAGAAGTAAAGTCACTTTAAAGATCGCACCACCCTCCGGGTCATTGGTTGCGCTTATTTCTCCACCAAAATCTTTGATGATATTGTAGGATATCGAAAGACCAAGACCCATACCTTGACCAGCTTGCTTGGTGCTGAAAAACGGATCAAAGATTTGGCCGAGTGTTTCATCGGAAATACCCGGACCGTTATCCTGTACGATAATGTTAATCTTTTCACCGTTTTGATCGGTCTTCATAGTAATCCTAGGGTCATCAACATTTTCAACTGCATCAAGAGAGTTGCGTAGCAAATTGACGATCACCTGTTGCAAGCGCACATCGCCACCGATCACACGTAGATCCTCATCGGGATCTTCGAATATAAAATCAACCCCAGCTGCGGATATCTGTGGGCGCATTAATTGGTAAACGCTGTTCATAACCTGGGATAACGAAATTGATTTGGTTCGCTCTTGCGGCATGCGAGCAAAATTGCGGAGATGTTTAGCAATGGATGACATGCGATCAACCATTGAGACTATATGGCCGATATTTGTCGTTGCTTCTTCTTTCCGATCTCGTTCCAAATATTGGTTTGCATTTTCAGCATAAGCTTTGGTTGCTGCAAGCGGCTGGTTAAATTCATGTGAAATCGCAGCCGACATTTGTCCTAAGGCAGCTAACTTGCCGGCTTGGATAAGCTCAGTCTGGGTCTTGCGAAGTCGCAGTTCAGCGTTTTTGCGTTCCTCAACTTCAGCAATGAGCCGGGTGTTGGATTGATTAAGCTCGCTCGTGCGCTCTGCAACCTTTTGTTCCAATTGTAATTTTGTCCTATTCTCCGCAGCTAACTTTTCAGCCAATCGAACTTGCCTTTGCCGGATTAATAGCGCGACTGCAGCGATTAAGAGCGCAGAGATAATTATACTGCCTGCGGTTAAGACAGCTAACACAGTTGATGGGCGTGTAGGGGTCAAAATTGTAACACGCCAGCCTGCTCGGGCGATCAAAGATGTCGTTGCTATGAATTGATCATTCTCATCACTAGTTTGGATTTCAATTAGAGAAATATTTGATTGAAACTCACGCTGCTCGTTGGGCAAATACTGCAATAAGTCGAGCGGATATTGCTCTGCAGACGCGATGATAGCCCGTTTTTGATCAGACAACCTTGTTAGTGATTTTAGGTTCCATTCATTGCGGCTGGAAATAAACACAATATCATTTGAATCTCTGACAATAACTTCTGAATTCCCATCTCGCAGGCTGGATTCAAATTGATTGACTGTAAATCTAACAGCGACGACGCCTTTAATACGGCCCGCAGACCGGACAGGTGCTGCATAGAAATAGCCACGTTGGCCTGTTTGTGTGCTCATGGCGAAATATTGGCCAATGCCGCCTGCAATAACTTGATCAAAATAAGGACGGTAATAGCCGCCATTTTCGGTTGTCACTGCGCCATCTTCCTGGCCTGATTTCGCGATCAATTTACCTGTTGCATCTTCTAAATAAACACCCTCTGCACCGAGGGCATTTGCGGTTTCTAAGAGCAGACTTTCGGCCTGCTTCTTGAGGGCGCTAGAACCGGTATTGTTTAAAAATGCGGATATTTCAGGTCTTGCGGCAATCAGCGCCGGGATACGTGCGTAGCGATCAAGTGTTAGACGCAAGCCTTCTGTGGCAAGCTGAAGTGTTCCTGATTGGCTCTGCGCTGTTTGAAGCAGGAAATAGCGTTTGACAAACGGATTGGAGGCCATTGCAGCCAAAACGATGATGACCAGAAATACCGAAGTGATGACAAAGAATCTTTGTTGTTTCAGGATTTGTATCACTTTTGTGGTCATTTTTTCTGTTATTTGTGATTGCAAGTTATCAAATGAAAATACGTTATAAACTGTAAATTTACAATCAGTCCGCACATAGGCTGCGAAGTTGTTGAATTTCTGGATATCTAAGAACCACGGACCGGAAGGTATAGGAGTATTCTGATTTAGCTAAATATTTTATCAACCAGCCACTTTCGGGTAGGTGTAAATGGTATTGAAATTCAGAAGTGGAAAGTCATTATAGGCCATGCAAAAGTGGCATATTTTCAACTGGAAAACTCAATTGTGCAGAAACGATAAGTCTTGCACCGCAGAGAGACAAAAAAAATTAGGTCTCAGTTAGTTGGTCATAAAAACGAAATTCGTTAGGATGCTTTTCGCGTAGACATGGCCTTCCATTCAGCCATTTCCTGTTCGGCGACTGTTGCCATACATTCAAACGAAACTTTCGACTTTGCGCCAGCTTCAAAAATAGAGCTAAGTTTGTCAGCCAACTCGAGTGTCGCATCGCTAATTTTTATATTATTCTTCTGCTCGATCATTCGTTGATAAACCCCAGTTTAAACCAATAGCCCGCAACCACTTTTACTCGAATTCTCTAAAGAAAATGAGAATGAAAATGGTTAAGCAAAACTATATGCAATTGCTGCAAAATGCAACAATTGATCAAATGTCACGCACTGGTCATAAAAACAGCCTAATTATAAATCGAACCAAGTTCGAATGCCTAATTTATGGGCTTTGTTCGAATTTTATACTACACTAATAATAATGTTTATATAACAATATGTTATGTCAGGTTGTAACATGATTTTACTGTAGATTTCACTATTGTGCACTGCAGCACTTGACACTTTTTAGTTTAAGCGCATTATTTATCCTACAAGTGTAAGATTATCGGGAAATTCCACTTGGTTGTTTTGGAATTATGGAGGGCAAGAAGCGCGAGTTTCGCTTCTGTTTACTGATGGCGGTGTTGAGTTGCCATCATGGTCGTAGTTGATAGTTGCAAAACGGAGAATGTGATGTTTGCCCAGGACATTCTATCAGAGAGAATCAAAGTCCTCGTTTATAGCGAATGTGTTTTATTCGTCGATGGCTTGCGTCAAATCTATAATGGCAAGTCTTCCTTCTCTATTGTTAGAACCTTAAACGCTCATCAAAACTTGGCTGAGAGCGCTAAGATAATCCGGCCAGAGATTATTGTTTTTGAGGTATCTAAATATACCGAATTGGTAACTCGTCAGATCCAGCAACTCCGGCAAAGTGAATATGCGGGCAAGTTGTTGCTCTTGCTTAATCCATCAGAGATTGTTGGCAGCCTTCAAGCCATGTTGTCGTCGGGTGTTGATGGCTATATCCCGCGCAATAGTAGTCATGAGGACATGACAAATGCGCTGACAGTGGTTTCCAATGGTGGGCTTTATTTTCCTCAATTAAGTTCCAAAAATGTTGTTACACAACCCCAGGGGCCAGTCTTTGAAAAATCTTCTAATGTTCGCCCCATGAAGGCATTAGAAACAGAAGTTAAATCAAACAAATGTTTAAGTGATCGCGAAGAAGTTGTATTGCGAAAAATGGCGATGGGCTTATGCATGAAGCAGATTGCATCTGATATTAACCTTAGCTCGAAGACGGTTGATACTTATCGTAGTCGTGCGATGAAGAAGCTTAACCTGCTAGACCGTCACGCTGTTGTTAAACATGCCATCCGTTCAGGATGGATGGACGAACTTTAAACTCATACTTTTGGATGAATATCTAATGCTATGCTTTAAGTGTAGCATATAACCTATTGTATTTAAGATTTAATACAAATTATTGTGCAATGCAATAAATAGCACTAATCCTACAAGGTTACGTATTTTTCTGACTTTCTTAATTCTCTGTTAACGCATTTACTCAGGTTGAAATAAAACGATTTATCTGTCGTTTTCCAATCAACTTTAGATATAGGAATTCAGAGACCGTGGCTAGAATATGTATACATGGAATTGGTTATGTGGGTGTTGTTTCAGCCGCATGCCTTGCAAAAGATGGACACGATGTTGTAGCAATTGACGTTGATCCAGGTAAAGTCGATTCAATCAATGCGGGCAAAGCGCCGATTGTCGAAAATGGCTTGGAAGAGCTTGTGAAAGCTGGTGTTGAGAGCGGTCGTTTGCGTGCCACTCTTGATATTGAAGATGCAATTAATTCAACAGATATATCATTTGTGTGCGTGGGAACTCCCAGTGCGTCAGATGGATCTGTCGGATTGAAATATGTGACAGCTGTGTGCGAACAAATTGGCAGCGCGATTGCCAACAAATCGACTTATCACTCGGTTATTATTCGATCGACAATTGTGCCGGGATCAATGAATGAAGTCTGCATACCTGCGTTGGAATTAGCGTCGGGCATGACTGCTGGAAAAGATTTCGGGGTTGGTTACTATCCTGAATTCTTGAGAGAGAGCACAGCGATTGAAGATTATTATGATCCTGGTCTGATTGTCTTTGGCTCAATGGATAAGCCAACTGAAGCCGCGCTTTATGCCGTCAATGATGGGTTGCCATGCGAATGCCATTCCGTATCGATCTCAACGGCAGAGATGATCAAATATACAAGCAATTGTTGGCGCGCAGTTAAAGTGAGTTTTGCCAATGAGATTGGTAATATCGCTAAAGCCTCAAATGTCGATGGACAAGAGGTCATGTCAATCCTTTGCTCAGATACAAAGGTGAATATCTCTCCTTACTTCATGCGCCCTGGCTTTGCTTTTGGTGGTTCGTGTCTGCCAAAAGATGTCAGAGCATTGCGCCATTTGGCAGGGACGAAAGATGTCCCATCTCCAATGTTGGATGCAGTTCTTGAGGCCAATAAATATCAGATCCAAAAGGCTGAGACCCTCGTTGATGGTTTAGATGGCAAGAAGGTGGGTATGGTTGGTGTCAGCTTTAAACCTGGAACCGATGATTTGCGCGAAAGTCCGCTTGCTGAGCTTGCAGCGCGTCTCATTTCCAAAGGATATGATGTCAATATTTATGATCCGAATGTGTCGACCGCTTTTGGTGAGGAAATGAGCGCAGCAGGACGAGGCAATGATGTTGTCCCGGACTTACAGGCACGCTTGGTCCCGGCAATTTCTACGCTGATTGATGATTCTGAAATTTTGTTGGTGGGCAACAAATATGACGAAGCCATTGAGCCATTAATTGCGGCCAGTGAAACGCGTCCAATGTTGGATCTTATGCGTGTGAATCCAAACAAAAGTTCGCAAGGTTCCTATGAAGGGATCTGTTGGTAACTGATTGAAATTAAAACAAGGACTCCGGCTACAGGTTCATACAGATGACCAAACATTTCATATATATACTTGTTTGTATTTTGTTGGCGCTCAGCATCAGTAGAGATGTGTTGTCAGCCTCGGCCGGTGTATTTGCTGCAATCGGGTTTATCGGACTGTGGCGATATAGTTGGGCTTTGGTCAATTTCCTGCGTGCGACTTATTACATAAATCATAACTTTCCAAAGCTGCGTAAGAAAGCCGTAGACGCTTTTGAACAGAAAGACGCTATCCCCCAAACATTCTTTCTGGTCACGACCTATGGCATTGAAACGGATATTACTTCTAAAGTATATCGTTCAATCTTTGCAGCAGCGGCGAGGTCTACGACGGGAGCGACGGTTGTTTCTTCCGTTGTGGATCATAGTGATGTTCGTCTTATCCGAACTTTGTTTCAGACCATGTCGTGTGACATGAGCCGCGTCGAATTGATCTTTGATAAAATTGCAGGTTCTGGGAAACGCGATGCATTGGCAACATCTTTGCGCACGATCGCAAGTTTTAATCCCAACGAAAACGACATGGTTGTTTTGGTCGATGGAGATACGTGTGTTCCTGAAAATCTCATCGAAAAAATTGTACCGTTTTTCTCAATGCATAATGTGGGTGCGCTAACCACCGATGAATTGCCCAATACGCAAGGGGATCCGGCCTTTCAAGACTGGTTTAATCTTCGATTTGCACAGCGGCAAATGATGATGTCGTCTATGGGATATAGTCGTCGTGTGCTAACGCTTACAGGTCGCATGTCGGCGTTCCGCGGGGATCTTGCGAGCGATCCAAGCTTCATACAAACCGTTCAAACTGATTATATCAATCATTGGCGTTTAGGACGCGTAAACTTTCTAACCGGTGACGATAAATCCACTTGGTATTGGTTGCTTAAAAATGGCTATGAAATGCTGTATCTGCCCGATGTCAAAGTCTCTGCCATTGAAACACAACCGCGCCCGTCTTTCATAAATTCTGCCTTTGTGCTGATGACCCGCTGGTTTGGCAATATGTTGCGCAATAACAGCCGAGCGCTGCGTGTGCCGATTTCAAGAATTGGTTTTTTCACATGGTGGTCTATTCTCGACCAACGTGTATCTATGTGGACCACGTTAACGGCGCCCATTGGCATATTGCTGACAAGCATTTTTATCGAGCCAATGGCCATTGTTGCTTATGCATCTTGGGTGATGTTCACCCGCTATGTTTTCTGCGTCTTAATCACTCGATTTAGGGGAGGTTGGTTCCCCATTACTTATCCATTTTTGCTGTATTTCAGCCAAATTACGGGTGCTGCAGTCAAGACGTTCGTCTTCTTCCGATTGGATCGGCAGAAGTGGACCAGACAAAATACCTCATTTGCCCAAAGTGTTGGAATGGGCGCTCGTTTGAAATCTTATTCGTCGACATTGTCGCATTTGGTCGCTCTTGGGTGGCTAACAGTTGGTGTCGCATATCTCATTCACGCTGTGTAGCCGAAGGAATAAATTATGTCAGGTATATTGATAGATGAAACTGGAAAATCCGCTGTTGACGAAAATGTCACGCTGACAGCTGGAAAAGATCACCCTGTATTGGAAATTCCCTATACGGTTATCATCGATGGGCGCCAGTATGCGGGCAAAGAATTGTCCTTGGTCGAAGCTAAAATTTCAGGTCTTTCTGCACCTGAATTACACGGAACAAACCGTCTGGTGATACTTCAGTTTCCATTTTCAGGTTTTTCGATTGCTCTGCAAATTGAAGCAAAGATAAAACGGCTCGAAAACGCTTATAATGAGCTGGTT
>JAHDFS010000131.1 GCA_020628035.1 Rhizobiaceae bacterium | reverse complement strand
GTAGTTTTTTTGAAATTCCGTTCATGATGTCTCCTAAGGAATTGATATTGCGCTATCTGTTACGCAAGCACCGTGCCAACTTTGGGAGATGTTAAAGAATCCTTAATTTAAGGGGTTTCTACTGTTTAAAAAAAAGGCAGAACGGAAAACAATCTCCCGTTCTGCCTAAATTTTAACCTAACTAAATTGAATGACTAATATTTAATCATCTAGAAGCTAAGTGAGATATCGCGGTGTCCTGACTGACAAGACGCAACAAATAATGCCTGCTCTTCGGTCAGTTTGGATTGTCCGCGAATACCAATATTGCCCTTAATGGCATCATGGTAGGTTTCAAGCCCTGGTAAGACGGAGGCTGCTGCCTGAGCGCGCCATGCTTCTTGCGCTTCATATTCTTCAACCGCCTTTGCAAGTTCGCGTAGAGCTTTTTCTTTGTCCGGGTTTTTAGAGCGTAAAGCACGACGTGCTTTGGATACGCCAGACTTCACATCGCTTGAACCTGCAATCGCGTCAAACTTCTTGGCAAAGTCAGATAGCGGATCCACCATATCAGCTGGCTCGCTGGCTTCAATTTTCGCTGCCAAACCATAGAGCTCATCTTTTACTTCACCAAAGGCCTCCGTGGAGTTGAGAATTGCGATCGCCTCGACAATTGGATCATAACCGCCCTGGCTTGCCTGATAGAATTTGCGACGCTCTGATGTTTCAGCTTTATTCAGCGCGTTGAACGCATCATATGTGGCAGCCCAGCTATCAGGGATTTCTGATTGAAGCTCAAGGACTTCGGCATTGATCTCATCAATCTCAGCCCGGATCCTTGCAGCCTGACGCTCTTCACCATCTGGCAACCTGCTGAGCGTTGTTTCAATCTCGGCTTTATGTGCTTCAAGTTTGCGGATGTCGCGCTCAATCACACGTACTTCGTCATGGATTGGACGATAAGCCGGTGACGCATCGACGACAGCTTGATGCGCAGCTTCTGCACCATCGAGCAATGCAAAGCTTTGTTCTGCACTTTCAAAGCTTTTGGTCAGATTGCTTTGCATCTTTTTCGGCAGCATAGAGATGTCGATCTCTTTGGCTGCTCCAATTTGCGCAAGCAAAGCTTGTTTATTGGAGCCAAATTCGTCCACCAAATATTGATCCACGCAATAAGAGAGTTTCGGGTTACGCGGGGGTGGAGAATTCTCCGAAGTGAGCGAAACGCGGTTTGGCAGATAGTTTACCAATTGCGGGGCAAATCCAACAATGGCCAGTGCTGCAAGCTGAAGCGCGATAAATGGAATCACACCTTTATACATATTGATAGTTTTCACCACTGCAGGTGCCACACCCCTTAAATAGAAGAGTGCAAATCCAAATGGTGGCGTGAGGAACGATGTCTGAATGTTCAGACCGATCATAACACCCAACCACACAGCAGTCACGTTGGCTTGCGGATCCGCCAAAAGAATTGGCGCAACAATTGGAACCACCACAACTGCAATCTCAATGAAGTCGAGGAAGAAACCAAGAATAAAGATCACCAACATCACGATCAGGAACTTGGTCCAGAAACCACCTGGCAGACCTTCAAGGAATTCCTTCACCAAATGCTCACCACCAAAGGCGCGGAATGCTGCTGTCAAAATTGCGGCGCCCAGTAGGATGATAAACACAAGCGATGTGGTCTTTGCTGTTTCAATCATCACGCCATGAAGCGTGTCATCAATTTTAATCGCACGCCAACCGCTCCAACATAGGGCAATGATCAAACCAGCTGCACCGATCACACCAAGCGTAATACCAATTACATCATCTGTGCTTTGAATGGATTTCACATTGGTGTTGAACAATGACAAGGTTAAAGCAATGACGCCCAATGACAGGATCGCAAGGATAGCCGGATAATATGTATCGCGGGCATTTTCCTTAAGGCGATAACCCGCCATGATCAACGCTCCACCAGCACCAATTGCACCTGCTTGGTTCACAGTTGCAACACCGCCAATGATTGAACCCAACACGAGGAAGATCAATAGAAGTGGCGGCACCAAAGTGATGATTACTTTGATCATGAATTTACGGTCAATTGCTTCCTCTGATTTCACAGGAGGTGCAGCCTTTGGATTGATAAAGGCATATACCAAAATATAGACCATATATAAACCAACCAGAACGAGGCCCGGAACAAAGGCGCCCAAGAACATCTCACCCGCACTTGTCGAACCCACATCAAAGATAGATGGCATTGAAAGCTCGCCAGTTGCATCTTTATATAGGGCTTTACGTGCGGAACCTGCTTGGTCAGCTGCGCTTGATAATTGGTCAGCGAGAATAATGAGAACAATCGATGGCGGAATAATCTGCCCCAAAGTGCCTGATGCTGAGATCGTGCCAGTTGCTAAGCTTTGCGAATAATTATTACGCAACATAGCGGGCAGTGAAATAAGACCCATGGCAACAACCGTTGCACCCACAATACCTGTTGTCGCGGCAAGTAGCGCACCCACAAAGACCACGGAGATCCCAAGACCACCCGGCACTGGACCAAACAAGCGTGCCATTGTGATGAGAAGATCCTCAGCGATTTTTGAGCGCTGAAGCATGATACCCATGAAAATGAACAGCGGAATGGCGATCAGCGTATCTCGTTCGGGCTCCCAATAGACCCCTCGGAGGTTGGTCACCCCTGCGCTCAGCCATTGGCTTGGCCCACCTTGCGAAAAAAAGATATCGGTGTCGCCAAACATTAAATATCCAGCGCCAGCGGCCAATAAAATTGTGATGATCGATGAACCTGGCAAGGCAAAGGCAACCGGATATCCGGACCCAAGCGCAAATGCCATCAAAACAACGAGTAGAAGAAGAAAAAACAGTTCCATTTTCGTGAGCCTTTATCGATCAGCTTTTAGAAATTTTGATTGCGCGCACATTTTAGTGTGCACCAGAAGCTTCAGGTTGATGCTTGCCGGGTTCGCCGCGAATATCTGCCACGGCGCCAAACATGTATGAGACAAATTGGATCATCATGGAGATCGCAAATACACCCAAGAAGGCAGCCATGAGATATTTCACATAAAGGCCAAACCCTGATTGCGAAACTTCAAAATTAAACAGTGGTGAATTAATCACAGACGCTTTATTGCCCATGCCCATGATGAGGATTACCCAACATAGGGCCATGCCCATAAGCACCGTACCGATGGCGTTTACATAGCCTTTGGTTTTCGGTTTGAAGCTGGCATAGAACACATCCACGCGTACATGCCCCTCTTCGAGCAAAGTATAAGCACTGGCAAAGAGAAATAATGCGCCATACCAGAAACGCACAAGGTCAGCCATAAAGGCTTGCTCATAAGAGAAGATGAAGCGCGAGAACACAATGAGCAGTTCAGCAACAACAATGAGAAGCGCAAGCCAGTGAAATCCGAGCGTGCGGGTGAACATGGCGATCACAATACCTGCTGCAACAAGCGGCATATGTACATAGGGTCCGCGGAATTGCGCGCGGCCTAAATCTTTTGCTGTTTGTTCACCGACAAAGACTTCTAAAAAGCCTTCGATCCGCATGAATGAGATCGCTGCATCGACAAGACCGATCAACAAAACCGCCCAGAACGCAGCACGGATGAAAAATGTATTCATTGATGAGACGGTCAAACTGTCTTTGCGCAACGAAGTCTGTGAGCAAGCGGCGACATAAGCAACCGCAAGGCCGATGAAGAAAGGATATAATAGCGATTGGAAGGCTGCTGCACTGATCATTCCATGATCGGCTGCAAAGTTAAAACTCGCGCCTGGCATGCCTATTCCATTTGATAAAAAATTATTGATCAGAAACGCTCCCATTATGGCGAGCATTGACCATCCAAACATGCGTATCAATGTCGAATTTCGCGTTGAAAGATCTTGGTGTGCAATTTCTGACATATTGTGCCCCTTAACGCTCTTTTGAGCGCATTGCTGATAATAGCTCATAAAGTGAAGGGGCAAGAAATGCCCCTTCACGTGATTTAAATTTTGATCAGAAACCTATTGGTTTAGAACAGCGTTACGTTTTTGTACGTAAGCCATGTCGGACAATGATGTCCAAGCACCAAGCTCATCACGTTTTGCAATAAATGCATCGTAGATTTTTGCTGATAGTGCAGAGTGATCACGAGCTTCTTCGATAACTTCAGCAGCGGCTTCACCGAATGCTTCGTAAACGTCATCGTTGAACTCACGCAACTGAACGCCGTGGTCGTTGATCAAACGGTTGAGGTATTCACCGTTGTTTGCATTTGTTTCAGCCATTGTACGCGCATTTTCTTCGTTACATGCAGCGTGAATGATAGCTTGATCGTTCTTAGACAATGAGCCCCAGAATGATGCGTTCATACCAAGAGCTAGCTGTGAACCTGGCTCGTGCATACCTGGCCAGTAGTAGTATTTAGCTGCTTCATAGAACTTCATGAAGTAATCGTTGAATGGACCCACCCACTCAGTCGCGTCAATTGCGCCTGAAACAAGGTTCTCATAGATCTGACCACCAGGAACAGAAACAGGAGATGCACCTAGTTTTGACATCACGTCGCCACCAAGACCTGGGATACGCATTTTCAGACCTTTAAGGTCGTCAGCTGAGTTGATTTCTTTGTTGAACCAACCGCCCATTTGAACGCCTGTGTTACCCATAGCGAAGTTCTTAAGGCCAAACTCACCGGCAAGTTCGTCCCAAAGCTCTTGACCACCACCGTATTTGATCCAAGCATCCATTTCAGTGTAAGTCATGCCAAAAGGCACAGCTGTAAATGGTGCCCAACCTGGGTGCTTACCTTTCCAGTAGTAGTCAGCTGCGATGTAAGCTTGTGCGTTACCAGAAGCAACCTCATCGAAGGAGTCAAACGCACCAACGCGTTCGCCAGCCGCAAAATACTGCACATCAATACGGCCATCTGTTAGTTCACCAATACGCGCAGCTAGACGCTGAGCTGGCAATCCCAAACCTGGGAAATCGCGTGGCCAAGTGGAAACGATAACCATTTCCGTTTTGCCCTGTGCTACAGCAGGTGCTGCAAGAGTAGTAGCGGCGCCAGCGAGTGCTGCGCCCTTCAAAAATTTACGTCGTTCCATTAGGTCCTCCCAAGAACAAAAAAATCAGTACACTTTTTGTGTACCTTAGACATCACTTACCGAAGTAAGAATGCAACAACAACACGTGTTACTACCGTTTAGCATCGGTACTACTACTGATTTTTTGAACTTTTGGTACCGATATGCAAGGGTACTGGGTAAAAAGTGACAAACGAATGATGATGACATGAATTTCAAAACAAAGCTGCTGATAATCACGTTGTTGCCAACGATCTTAATCGCAATAACATCAACGATCATTATTGATTTGCAGGCCAAGCGGTTGATCGAATCACAGGCAAAGGCGATTGAAGAGTTATATCTTGCGCAAAAAGAACGAGAATTGCTCAATTATGTCGCCATTGCTGAGAATGCGTTGGAGCCATCTTACAAGTCGTATCTCAAGACAACACGCAAAGCGCAACGAGAGGCGCGAGAAATTGTGCGGAAGATGAGTTTTGGCGAGGATAACTACTTTTACATTTACGATGGTGCCGGCACCAACATTGTCAATCCACGTCATACGCATTTCATCGGTAGTAATTGGATCGGTATCCGGGATGAGAACGGCCGGACCGTGGTCAAAGATCTCATAGAACACGCAAAAATGGATGATGGCTTTTACTCATATAAATGGAAAAAACCATCAAGCGGTGCTTATGTCGACAAACTTGGTTATTCGGTTTACTTGCCGAAATGGGACTGGATTTTAGGGACCGGGATCTATCTTGATGATGTGTCAGATCAAATCCAAACCGTTCAAAGCCAAACAGAGATCAGGATTGGCGAAACACGCCTTGTCATCCTTCTTCTGGCGTTGGGTTCACTCCTCCTCACGGCTGCGATCTTAACTTTTGCGCGGATCAGCGAACAAAGATTTGCCGATGAAAAGTTGAAAAAGCTGACGGCGCGAATTGTGGATGTGCAAGAGGAAGAGCGTAAACGCGTTGCCCATGAATTGCATGATGGCATAAGCCAATTATTGGTTTCAGCGCGATATGGTTTGGAAGCAGCGATGTCCAAAGCCAAGGGAAAAGATGTCCAGCAACCGCTCGAAAAATCGATTGATACAATCGACAATACAATCAATGAAGTGCGCCGGATATCTATGGCGCTGCGCCCATCTGTTTTGGATGATATGGGGCTTGTTTCAGCGGTGAAAAGTTTAAGTTCAGAGTTTTCAACCCAAACCGGTATTGAAGTTGTTGTAAATGCCAACCAACCTAAGAAACAGATCACGGATGAAGCGCGTATTGCCGCCTATAGAGTTATACAAGAAGCACTTACCAATATCGCTCGGCATGCCGGAGCGGATAAGGTGACCATCTCGCTCAAACGTGAGAAATCTCGATTTGTGCTCAAATTGGAAGATAATGGCGTGGGGATACTTCAGCACGCTCAATGGCCGCCTAAACATGCAGGTCTTGGTATTCGCAATATGCAGGAACGTATTGATGCCATTGGTGGTACTTTAAAATTCGAAAATGCACGACCAACAGGTTTGATTATTAAGATCGGCATTCCAATTGATAAGAAATTGACCAATATAGACGAACAGGACTAAACAAACGCCATCGGGGCCTTGTTTGGGCTGGCTTTGTTGGAGGAGACAAAGAATGCAAACCAATATCATCAGAATGGTGATTGCAGATGATCACGATCTCGTTCGTGAAGGTATTCACGTCAGACTGGCGAGCGAATCTTATATTGATCTGGTGGGCGAAGGTAAAAACGGTCGTGAAGCAGTTGATCTTTGTCGCGCGCATAAACCAGATTTAGTCCTGCTTGATGTCTCGATGCCTGAGCTAAATGGGCTTGAAGCGGCAAGCATCATCAAGGAAGAACTACCAGATACTAAAATCTTGTTCTTATCGGTTTATGACAATGACGAATATGTTCAGGAAGCCTTGCGCATTGGTGCAAATGGTTTTGTGCTTAAAGATGTATCTAAACCTGAAATGCTCAACGCTATTCGCCTTGCCTCAAGCGGCGCAACTTATATTGGTCCGCGATTAAGCAAATCCTTGGCCGCCTCCGCGCCTTCGCGAGGTCATTCTGCACAAGATTACGGGCTGACAAATCGTGAAAAACAAGTGCTCGCGGCTATTTCGCGCGGCATGCCCAATAAAGAGATTGCAGAAACAATGAACATCTCAGTTCGTACTGTTGAAAGCCACAGAATGTCTATTCGGGAAAAAACCGGTGGCGGCAATGCTGTCATGTTGACTAAGATCGCTACCGAGCTTGGTCTGACTTAGTGCCTCAATGCGCCTAAAATTTGAGTTTGACACCCCAGCTAGCGGAGAATCCAAACTGGTTTTGGCTGTCAATTTTCGCCTCAGCCGCACCCTCAAATCGGGCTGATTCAGATAGTTTAGCGTTGACATTCATACCCGCAAATATCGCTCCAACATTTTTATCTCCACCTGGATTAAACGTTGTGCTTGTGCTGCCAATAGTTCCAGTGACCTCATCGATATCACCTGATCCCATGCGTCCTTCTAAACCTGCATAGGGATTGAAAACATATTCAACATCATTATCCGACACCCAATCATATCTTAGACCAAGTTCAGCCCTCGCCTGAAGCTGATGGATTGTGCGAGACGCAATATTAGCATTAGCGGAGGAGCCGGTTTCAGCATAATCTTCTACGTAAATTCCGGTATATCCCAATGCCAATGACGGAATGAAACTAATGCCATTGTCGTCGGTTATTTCCCTAGAGAATCTTATATTGGGTGCAACGTAGAAGCTGTCAAAATTTGCGCTTGCAGTCTCTAGGCCACTTGCAACGCTATTATTGGTTTGTTGACGCGCGCTGTCGAACTTTATGTGGCCAAGCTGAAAGTTAACATCAATATCTGTATGATCCTTGGAAAACTGCGAATATACACCGGCAACATAGCTGTCCGCGTCGATATTATGTTGAACAGTTGAGCCAATCTTGGTTTGGCTAAGGCCAAGACCTGCATAGGCGCCATAGATAGTTCCGTGTTGAATTGTTTTCTCAACACCGAACACGCTGCCCAATGAACGAGTATAATCTGTTGTTAGTGTATTGGTTGTTTGCAATTCATTGTAGCTAAACCAGTTGCTGTTCCAGAACTTGGTTAAGCCCTCAGCTTCGGCTGAATTATATGCTTGGGGCGAAATGCTGGAGCTGCCAAAAACTGCATCATTTAGTTGATTAAAAACAGAATTGTTGATGCTGCCGGAGGTCCCAAGCACAACGTCATCCAAAGACGCTAGAAAACTTGTATCAATCTGAATAAGCGTCGTGCCGTCAAAAATAACAAAGTTTGAACTCGAATTGGTCGTCTCTGGAAGGTTAGAGAATTTTATAACGGTGCTCATATTAGGATCTAAGTTCAAGGTATCATCTACACCATCCCAATTCACCATCCCCACCAAAACGGAATCTCCTGTGAGCGTTAGCGTATCCGCACCAGTACTTTGAAAATCAATAGCAACTCCCGTTGGTCCCAAAGTTGATTTTATCGTACCTTTATTTGTAACCTTCGAGTTACCCAGATTTGCACCACCGGAATTATTCCGGTCAAATTCGATACCAATACCACCCTGAATGAGGCCGTTATTCACAATTGTTCCAAAATCGGCGTC
>JAHDFS010000130.1 GCA_020628035.1 Rhizobiaceae bacterium | reverse complement strand
AAGCCTCGCTCAAACGCGGGGCTTTTTTTATGGGAAAAAGACGATAATTACTCAGGCAATCTTTTGCGTTTTGTCATGTTGAGCGAGTTCAACTGTATAAGATGCCTGTTGGTTCTCATTATTTGAACTGGTCAACTGAAAATGTCCAACTTCTATCGATAGATTGTCGATCTGCGAAGCCAATCGCATGGTTGCTGCAGTTGTTTCTTCAGCCATGGCTGCATTTTGTTGAATGCGTGTATCCAGAGCACCAACAGTTGAATTGATACTTTCAATTCCTTCCAACTGCTCAAGGGATCCTTCTGATACATCGACAATTTGTTGCTCGATTTGAGAAACTTGCGAAGAGATGTTTTCAAGTGCTTCACCTGTTGTTTTGACCAATTGAACCCCTTCGGACACTTGTTCGTTGGAATCATCAATGAGTTGTTTGATCTCTTTTGCTGCATCTGCCGAGCGACTTGCGAGTTCTCTCACCTCTTGCGCAACCACAGCAAACCCGGCACCCGCTTCTCCCGCGCGCGCCGCTTCAACGCCGGCGTTCAATGCCAGTAGATTTGTCTGAAAGGCAATTTCATCAATGACATTGATGATGCCTTTTATGTCTTGAGAAGCCGCTTCAATGCGATCCATAGCGCTTACCGCTTTATTGACAACGATACCGGATTGATCCGTGTCTTGTTTGGCATTTTGAGCAAGTTGGGACACATTTTTTGCACGCTCTGCGGCCGCTCTAACATTTTGTGTCAACTCTTCCAAAGCAGCTGACGTTTCTTCAATCGCAGCAGCTTGCGATTCTGTTCTGCGAGACAACTCATCAGACGCATCTGAAATTTCATTTGAATCGTCGCGGATTGAAATCGCGCTTTCATTGATTGCGGTAAGAGATTCGCGCAATTTGCTGATTGAATCATTAAAGTCCTGGCGGACTGGTTCAAGATCGTCCCTAAATTCTTGCCCAATAGATGTTGATAGATCTCCAAGGGACAGCCCTTTCAATGCTTGACCAAGTTTAGTCACAGCAAGGTCAACCTCTTCTGCCTGCTTCTTTTTTCTGACTTCGTTTTCCAAGCGTTCCCGTTCAGCACGATCGCGGTTTGAAGCGGCATCGAGTTCAAGTTGTTGTTTTTCAATTGCAGCTTCCTTGAAATGTTCAACCGCTCGCACAATATCACCAACTTCGTCTTCGCGTTTTAGACCTTGAAGCTCAAAATTTGTGCAACCATCGGATAATTGTTTCATATTGCCAATAGCTGAATGAATGGGGCGCGTGAGTGAACGTGCAAACCAAATAGCTGTCGCCAAAGCAATTAATAAAATAACCAAGGATGCAGCAAGCATCCATTGTTTCATACTTGAGACACTTGCAAGTGCTTCATCGATATCAATGAGAGATATGACTTTCCAATTCAGTTGCTTAAAATTGACATTGGCAATAGCGGCAATTGAATCCATATCCCGATAATTTTGCAGGCGCGCTTTGATTGTTTCAGTTGTCATTTGCGGCAATTGGATTTGCGTTGCCAAGGGGTCATAAATGTCTGTCTTTAGAGAATCTGAAAGTAACAGGCCGTCCTTATTGGCAAGTAAGGTTTCCCCGGAAATACCAAGTCCTGTGGTTTTATTTAAGAAACTTGCGATTGCTTTATCCGGGATCTGCACAATGATGGCACCTCGGAATTTACCGCGTTTGCTGCGGATAGATTGCCCCATATAGGCAGCAGCAATATTTCCTGACCACGATTGGAGGGAATAATCTTCAAACACGGCCTCATTTACATCGTCCTGGCTGAGTGCTTCAAACATTTCTCCCAAGGTGGTTCCACTCATTTGTCCTGATGCTAAGTTTTCGGTGATTTCATCACCGGGCGTTGTGGAATAGACAATTGTTCCATCACTATTGACGAGATAGACATTATTCAGACTGAATTCAGACGCAAATTTTTTGAAATAGGGCGAAAACTCATAAAGTTGTTCGGCATAATTATTCGTGTTGGTTTGGTTTTGATAAGTTTCTTGTTCTGCCTTGGATCGTTCGGTTGATTCCAGTCCAATGATCGCTGTTTTTGGATCGCCTTCTTTGATAAAGTTTATGCCAACGCCAAACAGTTTTATTGCACCGGACAATTCAGGTGTCTGAACGAAATTCCCCAAACCTCTTTGCAGATTATGTAGCATGAGGTCCAGGCGATCACGTTTTATTTCAGCAATCGCTTTCATACGTTCATCAAAAGCCTGCTCGAGACTCGTTGACGCAATTTGGGTTCCTATGAAGCCGATCGACGATACGGTCACAATGGTGGAAATTGAGATCGCCACGATGAGCTGTTTTGACAGACGCATTTGAATATATCCCCGCTAATTTGGCTTCCACTCCCATTTAAACTTGGAGGCCGGAATTTAATGTTATCGATAACATAAATTTAATTATCTGCGTGAAGTCTTATTTTTTTGTTAAGGCGTTTTGTCAGTTTTACCAGTCTCAAGCTGTGTTGCTTGAGTAAATATTCATTGTGAAGCAATGATTTCATCAAGGCCGTCAATCACTTATCAACCGAAGTGAGGTAAGTATGAATATACTGTTTCGCATTGGATATTTCGAATTTTGCATGAAGTCTGAAATGAATGCATGCGCCTTTTTAACCAGTTGCAAGGCGATATTGCATCCATTACGTTCTCAATGATCGGATATGAGGAGAAGATCCATTCAAGCATTAGATGACTTTATGCCGAATGTGGCTTTGGAATATTTAGCTCAGGGCAAACAGGTTGCCTTGGCTACCGTCGTGTCAACCTGGGGGTCAGCGCCAAGGGCAGTGGGTTCGCAGCTTGCAATTTCAAGCGACGGCGAATTTGAAGGATCGGTATCAGGCGGATGTGTGGAAGGCGCCGTGATGGTTGAAGCGATTGACGCAATGTCAGATGGCCAGTGTAAATTGCTTGACTATGGTATTGCAGATGAAGATGCATTTGCAGTCGGTCTTGCTTGCGGTGGCGACATTAAAATTCTCGTGGAACCGGTTGATGTCGGGCAGGGATTGAAATCTTCTGATCTTAGGCAAATGGTGTCATCTTTCGGCCAGCGGCAAACTGTCGGATATTCTATCAACTTAAACGGATTTGAACGTGGTGCATTGACCAATAAATATATCCGTTCCGGCATTAAAGATGATGTTTTCTCGCTTACCTATAGCCCAAGCCCCCGCATGGTCATTGTTGGTGCAGTGCATATCACAAAGACACTTTCCTCAATTGCCAAGATGGCTGGTTACGATGTTTATATTGTTGATCCGCGGGAAAGCTTTGCATCTGCAGATAGATTTCCAGATGACACCTTTCTTGAAGGCTGGTCTGATGAGGCCTTGAAGGGTTTGGGGATAGATGCAAATACGGCAGTCGTCACACTTTCGCATGATCCTAAAATTGATACGCCTGCTTTGGAAGTGGCGCTGAAATCAGATGCATTTTATATCGGTTCATTGGGATCGAAAAAGACCCATGGTAAACGGATTGCACAATTGGAGCAGCTTGGTTTTTCCTCTGATGAGATAGCCCGTATTCACTCGCCGATTGGATTGAACATCGGCTCCAAAACACCGCCGGAAATTGCGATTTCGATCATGGCTGAAATCACGCAAGTGCTGCAAGCAAGCCGAGCCAGAGAGACCGCATGAAATTTGGTGAATTTCCGATTGAGGAAGCCCTAGGGCATATCCTTGCGCATTCTTTAAAGATCGATGACTTTCGGATCAGCAAAGGAACGATCATTTCTCGCGAACATATTGCGCGTTTAAAGGACTTGGATCAAAAGACGCTGACAGTTGCGATTTTAGAAGAAACGGATCTGGGGGAGGATGCTGCCGCTGAGCAAATTGGTGCAGCATTTCACTCAACAAATATTTTGGTCACGTCACCTGTTGCAGGGCGGGTTAACTTGATTGCCGATCAAGATGGTGTGCTTGTTATTGATCGCGATCAGATCGATGCGTTTAATGATGTGGATGAGACAATTACCATCGCGACTTTAGCGCCTTTCGCGCGTGTGCAAAAAGGCATGCTTTTAGCCACGATCAAAATCATCCCCTATGGTGTTTCGAAAGATTATCTCGCACAAGCCGTTGCTTGTGTTTCTGACAAAACAGTCACTATTGCTAAATTCAAGCCAGATCAATGCGATGTGATTTTAACGGAAACCAAAGGGTTTAAACAAAGTCTCTTGAAAAAGGGAGAGGCGGTTTTAACCGAGCGCTTGCGCCCCTTGCAGCTTTCTGTTTGTTCCACGCAAATTGTCGACCATGATATCGAAAGCGTAACGCAAGCAATTTCCAATTGTACAACGGATAAGATCTTTGTCCTGGGTGCGTCGGCAACATCGGACCGCTCAGATGTTATTCCGTCTGCTGTTGTTCAATCCGGCGGTGATATCATTCGTTTTGGCATGCCTGTTGATCCTGGGAATTTGCTTATGCTGGCTGAAAACGGTGCGCAAAAAATTGTTGGTATGCCGGGCTGCGTGCGTTCACCTGCGCTGAATGGTGCAGATTGGGTGCTTGAGCGTTTGGCAGCAGAGGTTGAGATTACCAATAAAGATATTGCGAATATGGGTGTTGGCGGATTGCTGAAAGAAATCACGCAACGACCAATGCCACGCGCCACGCCAAAATCGCGTGCCAAAGGCATTTGTGCCATCGTGTTAGCCGCCGGCGCGTCACGTCGTATGGGCGATGATGACAAGCTATTCAAGCTTATTGACGGGGAACCATTGTTGCGCCGTTCAGTTATGCAGATCACGAAAGCGGACATCAATTCGTGCCTTGTTGTGGTGCGAAAAATCACAGATGCACATAAGGCAGCGCTTGAAGGTTTGAACGTTCAATTGATTGAAGCGCCAGAAGCATCACTTGGCATGTCCGCTTCAATGCGGGCTGGTGTCTTGGCCGCGGGACCAAATACAAAGGCATTTCTGATTTGTTTGGCCGATATGCCCGATATCACCGACAGCCACATCAATAAAATTATGGCAGCACATGATCCTGATCATGATCGCAATATCATTCGCCCGAAAACGCCTGCGGGTAAATATGGGCATCCTGTTCTCTTCGATGGGAAGTTCTATGAGGATATGGCGTCAATTGATGGCGATGTAGGTGCGAAATCCGTTATTCAATCCGCAAGCGATGAAGTATATGATTTGGTGCTTGATGAGGCGATCATCACCGATTTAGACACGCCACAGGCTTGGTCTGAATGGCTTAAACGATCTGGGTAGTCATCCTCGGTCAGCTGTGTTCAGATTTCTTGTAACGAACTACAATATACTATTTTCGCTTCGGCGCATTTGCACGCCCATAATCTTTAGACTGCCGTCTGCTTGCTTCCTCAAGACATAAATGGACTGCCAAGTATTGCCTTTTTGGTCGGTCAGGATCAGTTCTTGAACAATCTGGTTTCCATTGATTGAGTTGCGACCGAAATCGTAAGTCGATGATCGATAGATCGGACCGTAACCTTGTTCGACCATATTCATGAAGCGCTCTGGCGTTTGAAAGCGTTGTTTGATGGTTGGTGCTGCGTGCGAAAATGCACGAACCCCGTCGCCTTCAATGAAAGCGGACAATTGATCGGAGATGACAGATTGGGCTTGAAGCGCTGACTTATCCGCGGTGCTTTGCGCATGCGCGGGCAATATGAACGCCAAAATACTTGCGAAAATAGCCGTTAGAAAAATAATTAATGTCTGTCTCATCTTAATCTCCCATTTGCATAGCCTATCATTTATTACGCGGGATGGGCAGGATCAGATTGTTTGTCGAAATATGTCGCCAGGAAACGAGGTGGATTGGATTGAGTATTGTTGCGCGTTATGCAACAGTTTTACGGATGTGATTTTTCCGAGCGAGGTATTATGGCGGGACAAATTGAACGCATTCGCGTATTTGCAAAAGTGGCTGAATTGAAGAGTTTTGCCGAAGCTGCACGTCAATTGGGTACCACGCGCTCAATCGCAACGCGTTATGTCGGGGAATTAGAAGCCAGCCTTGGGGTTCAATTGCTTGTGCGCACAACACGCAAAGTATCGCTTACTATTGCCGGTCAGATTTATCTCGAACGCACCAGACATTTGTTGGACGAATTATCGCGTGCCGATGAACTCGTTCGCCAACAAAGTGCGACGCTTCAGGGAAAGCTGCGTGTGAGTGCACCATTTTCGCTTGGTCGCAAATTACTGCCTGAAGCATTGGGTCATCTTTTGGGGACCTATCCCGATCTTGATATTGATATTGAGTTATCAGATGAGTTTATTGATATTGTCGCTGGCGGGTTTGATATGTCCTTGCGGATCTCAGGGCCGCCATCTGATGTTTCAACGATCTGGCGCAAGATCGCCATTGTGCCTCGTGTCATTGTCGCAAGTCCGGAATATCTAAAACGCGCAGGTATACCCAAACATCCATCCGAACTCACCGAGCACATGCAATTGGGATATTCGCACTTTGCTTCTGGGCAGACATTCACTGTCACATCTCAAAAGGATGGCTCGGTAGAACAATTTCCGCTTGTGCATCGCTTTATGTGTAATAGCGGGGAGTTAAACGCCGCGTTAGCTGCGCGCGGGCATGGCGTATTTTCCGTACCCAAATTTATGATCACCGAACATTTGCAAAATGGCAGCCTGGTCGAGATACTCACCGATTGGACACCACCAGAGATCTGGCTGACGGCCTATTATCCACCATACGAGCAATTACCGGCAAAAGTGGAAGTCTTCACCAGTTTTATTGAAGACCTGATAAAGGCTAATCCGGAATGGCTCTCTTAAGGTTCTGATTCATAAGGTTTTATGATGATTTTGTATCATTGTGATGCAAATTGATTGCAAAATTGATGTCAAATGCGATGAATTTTAACTTTTCGGTTTTTTCTGACTTGTCATTTTGTGCGAACTACATCAGTGTTGTGTTGTAAGGCAAGATTATACGGTTTCCTGACACGCGATATGCAGATGAACGGATTTAAGTAGACCCAAGCTGCACCAAACCGCCACAATAAAGTGGGCGGAAATATTACAGGAGATCGACGGATGGCAACTGGCACCGTTAAATGGTTTAATTCAACTAAAGGTTACGGCTTTATCCAACCTGATGCAGGTGGATCAGATGTGTTTGTGCACATTTCAGCTGTTGAGCGTTCAGGCATGACTGAGTTGAATGAAAATCAAAAAGTTTCTTATGAACTGGAAACAGGCCGTAACGGCAAAGAAGCTGCTTCCGATTTGAAAGCACTTTAATCGTTTCGCTGCAGTTGCAGCCAAAATAAAAAGCGGCGTGAATATTCTCACGCCGCTTTTTTTATGCGCTTAATCTCTTAGACGCTCATGCAAACATATTTAAGCTCTAAGAAATCATCGATGCCATATTTCGAGCCCTCGCGACCAAGGCCAGATTGTTTAACACCACCAAATGGACCTTCAGCGGATGAGATGATCCCTGTATTTACGCCGACAATTCCATATTCCAATGCCTCGGTAACTTTCCACACGCGGCTGAGGTCATTTGAATAGAAGTAACATGCCAACCCAAATTCAGTGTCATTGGCGCGCGCGATCACTTCATCATCGGTTTCAAACTTGAACAATGGTGCAAGTGGTCCAAATGTTTCTTCGCGTGTGACTTTCATGTCATTTGTGACACCTGTTAGAACTGTTGGTTCGAAGAAGAGCTCACCCACATTGCTGCGTTTGCCGCCAGAAATCACCTTCGCGCCTTTATCTGTTGCATCGGACAAATGATCTTCAACTTTTGCCAGACCATTGGCATTGATCAGCGGACCAATTTTTGTGGCTTCATCAACGCCATTGCCAATCGACAGATTTGCCATGGCAGCGGCAAGTTTTTCCGCGAATTCATCATAGACTTCAGATTGAACATAAATACGGTTGGCGCAAACACAAGTTTGACCAGCATTGCGGAACTTTGAAATCAGGCAACCTTCAATGGCCTTATCAATATCTGCATCATTAAAGACAATAAATGGTGCATTGCCGCCAAGTTCAAGCGACAGCTTTTTAATGTCACCTGCACATTGTTGCATGAGGATTGAGCCCACGCGAGTGGAGCCTGTAAATGTTAGTTTGCGAACTTTGGTGTTTTCGCAAAGCTCTTTACCCATTTCGGCAGCATCTGATCCGGTGACAATATTTAATACGCCTTTTGGAATGCCTGCGCGTTCACCCAAAACGGCCATCGCTGTGGCAGATAATGGTGTGAGTTCGGCAGGTCGACCAACGAATGTGCAACCTGATGCAAGGGCGGGGGCAACTTTTCGTGCGATCATCGCATTTGGGAAATTCCATGGAGTGATCGAACCGACAACCCCAATTGGCTGTTTTAAGACTAAAATGCGTTTATCGCGCTGGTGGCCTGGAATAACATCGCCATCAATACGGCGACATTCTTCGGCAAACCAACGTAAGAAGCTGGCACCATAACCAATTTCACCGCGGGCTTCTAAAATAGGTTTTCCCATTTCAGCTGTGAGGATCTGCGCTAGGTCTTCCTGGTTCTCCAGCATGAGATCATGCCACTTTAATAATATATCCGCACGTTCTTTAGCGGTGAGCGCTGCCCAGTCTTTTTGAACGTCATATGCTGCATCAATGGCTTTCTTAACCCCATCGCGACCAAAATCTGCCACGCTTGCCACAGTTTCTCCCGTTGCGGGATTAACAACGTCATAGGTTTTATCTGCCTCAGCCCATTCTCCATTAATAAAACTGCGTGTTTCCAGCAGTGTTGGGTCATTTAATTTCAGCATTATATTGTCCTATCAAATTCCGTTTATAAAAAATAGTTCGAAATATCGAACTTAGTTCTTGATTTTGATTGCTAGTTCATTTATAGAACATCGTCAA
>JAHDFS010000010.1:35932-45908 GCA_020628035.1 Rhizobiaceae bacterium | reverse complement strand
TAAAGAGCATAGATTTACAAATTCCCATCAATTTGCCGTGGAAGCTGCACAATATCGCGGCGGTCAAGCTGCATCAAAAACACTGCGCAAATCAGGTTTTCTCGCCTGCGGCATTGGCTTGCCAATTGACCCAGTTGATGGGGATTTAAACGGGCTGCGGATTGGAACCCCAGAACTTGTCCGCTGGGGCATGACAAAAGAGCACATGCCACAATTAGCCGGGCTCATTGCAAAAGCACTAACGACCAACAACTCCGAAGCACTGGCAAAAGACGTGAGAGCTTTCAGAACCCAATTCAAAGATATGCATTTTATTGTTTAGGGAATAAGTGGGGCGGCCCATTGTCCGCAAAAGAAATCGAGAATTACGCGACCAAGTTTTCACCAGCGTGTAACCCTCTTCCGGCTATACAATCAAGCTCAATCCCAAATATCCGGCCAATCCATAAAGCGATAAAAGGCTAATGGACATGAAGATACCGCGCAGCCCTGCATTGCCACGCAGCGCACTAAATGTGTAGCCGAGCCGACCGATTGCAAACCCGACAATCCAAATTTGGGCTGCGATTACAACCGGTGTAACAAAGCAAATCATCAATGCGAGCAAACCAAAATAGACAGTGTTTTCCGTAGCATTGCGATGCGCATTATGACGTCGTTCTAATTCCACCCAGCCATTATTTGACACATCCTCTTTGCGCACACCGGCTTCATCCCACTCTTCCGGAGAGGCATACATTTTATAGATTAATCGGGTCAATTCAGTGCTCGTCATCAACCAACTATGATTGATGAGCAAGAGCATTGAAGAAATGACCAACGTGACAACCACATCATGAGAAGGCAGCGCCACCTTTAAAGGCTCAACCCCAAAAGCAAACAAATTGAGCAATAAACTTATAAGAATCAAAGCAATCGGATAACCGACAATAATAAGTGTGAATTTCCGAATTCGCTTATTCTCGTCCACCACGCCCTATCCTCCAATGAATCGATGTCCTAGCCTATATATAGGCTGGCAATCAAAAAATTCCATAAGGTTCAAAAGATTGATTTCATTATATTTTGGTGGGCCCGGAGGGACTCGAACCCCCGACCAAGCGGTTATGAGCCGCCGGCTCTAACCAACTGAGCTACAGGCCCCACCATGATGATGTGCATCAAAAACAGCTTATGCCGCAGGATCGTGGACGCGTCTAGTCTAAAAATGTAATGATCACAAAACTTCGCCCTAATGAGCGCACATTGTTTTGCAATTGAAAGTGCTCACGACTTGTTACACTTGGAGCATTGGATTTGTTGAAACAATTTACCCGCACATCTTTCATCGCAGCGACCCTTTTGGCCACGACCGCCCTCACCCTAGCTGAAGAACAAAAAGCAGGGACGATTTCTGTCACTGGCGTTGGCACAATTGCTGCCGCCCCTGATATGGCAACGATTAATTTGACGGTATTGCGTGAAGCAGAAACCGCAAAAAGCGCGCTGGCTGAAAACAATGCCGCAATGAACGAAATTCTCAATGCCATGAAAGAATTTGATATTGAGGATAAGGATTTACAAACGTCGAATTTTTCAATCCATCCGCGCTATGTTTATCCCAAAAACAACAATCAAAACCAGTCGCCCAAAATTGTCGCATATCAAGTGTCAAACTCACTGAGCGTTCGTATCAGAGATTTAGATCGCGTCGGCGAAATTCTCGATAAATCTGTCACGCTCGGGGTTAATCAAGGCGGCAATATCTTTTTCAGCAATGCAGATCCTGAACCACTTCAGATGCAGGCACGCGCCCAAGCAATGAAAAACGCCATCGCAAAAGCAAAAGTTCTAACCGAAGCAGCAGGCGTTGAAATTGGCGCGATCAAACAAATCAGCGAGCAATCTTTCAACCCATCGCCGCAACCCATGCTCCGCGGGCAAGTTGCCAAAATGGCGATGGCTGAAAGCGATGCTGTGCCGATTGCAAGTGGCGAAAATACCTATCGCATCTCGGTCAATGTGACATTTGAAATTGATCAATAAGCCATAAAAAAACCCCGGTCAGAACAACCGGGGTTTTTCATTAAAAGATTTATCTTACCAAACGGCGCGACGTGCGATCACAGGACAACCACGGTGGTTGGCAAAAACAACTTTCACACGATGGCCACGTTTGTAACCTTTCACAACAATCTTGCGGTGGTTCGTACGCGCGATCTTTGCATGTTTGACACCAAATTTCTTACGCGCTTTTTTCACAGCTTTTCGTGGCGAACAATAGTAAGTGCGTGAACTTGGTGCACGATAATGTTTGCCATGATAGGGATCAATTCGAACAACCGGACCATGGCCATGATAGCCATAACGGAATTCAAATGTGACACCACCAGCTGAAGCTGATTGCATACCTGCGCCAAGTGTGGCGATTGAAATCGCGATTGCGATAAAGCTTTTCTTCAAATTGTTAAACATAATAGACCTCCAGTTTTTTGCATGACTGAAATCTAACCAAACCCGACTGAACCAAAACAGAACCTGTCGTTCATATTCCGTTCATCTGAATTATAATCATATATTTCAATAACTTAAATGCAAAACAATTTGTCGATCATGTGGATGATCACGATGCTCAAACACATAAACGCCTTGCCAGGTGCCCAAAACAGGCCTGCCATTTGCAACTGGAATAGACAAAGACACAGGCATCATAGCTGCTTTAATATGCGCAGGCATATCATCAGGCCCTTCCATTGTGTGGCGCACCCAACTCATAGATGGATGATCCGTACGCGGCACAAGTCGTTTGAAAAAACCATCCAAATCATAGCGCACATCAGGATCTGCATTTTCCTGGATCAAAAGCGAACATGATGTGTGGCGCACAAAAACCGTGAGCAACCCAGTTTCAACACCAGTATTTTGAACAAAATCCACCACCTGGTGGGTGAATTCATAAAGCCCAGATCCTGTTGTGTGAATTTGTAGTGTTTTTTGCATCACTTAATTAGCCATCTCTTGCGTTCCAAAATAAGTTACCTCATCCCCTTCTCGCCACTGGGGATATTTCCTCATAATACTCAAGAAGCGCTCAGAGCTGACAAATTTATCCAACGCTTTGGACAGATGCGGCCAGGTTTGATTGTCAAACCATTCCTTATCCACATTGGCAAATTGGCGGACAAAGGGAAAGATTGCCAAATCAGCGAGAGAGATCCGATTTCCGAACAAATAGTCATTGCCATTGGACAAAAGCTTTTCCAATTCCATCAAGTAGACGGAAGCTTTTTCCCGTTCCTCATCGACATCCACATTTTCGTGTCGGTTGGCATATTTATAGCGATCAAGTGCTGTTTTAAATGGTCCATCAAAGGTTTTGATCAATGACAACATCTCCTGGAGGTCTGCTTTTTCCGCTTCCAACAGGTGCTCAGGGTCATTTTGCTGAAGCGCGTGGATCATCACATCAAGGCTCTCATCAATCACCGTTCCATCCGGCAATATCATCACCGGAACAGTTGCCTTGGGAGAAACTTCAACCATATGCGCGGGCTTATCGCGCAGAATGATTTCCCGCAATTCGACATTCAACCCGCTCGACTTCAAAGCAAGCCGCGCCCGCATGGCATAGGGGCATCGCCGAAATGAATATAGAACCGGTGCTGCTTCAGATATGTTCATAAACTCAAACTCTTTTTTCAACTCCATATAGAAATATTGGACTACATTCCTTATGGCAATCACATCTCACTTAAACGTGATGAGGTGAGGCACTTTGCCCTCAAGACTTATTCAAAATCAATCTGTAAGTTGCGACAAACTCTTAAATATTTGGAACCAACATGAAAACATTTCGCATACTACTTTGGTCGCTCATCGCAGTAATTGCCGTCGCAATGGTAACACTGAGCTTTGACTGGCAGAAAAGCGTCACTTCGCAAGAAGCAGCGTTTGGAGGCCCGTTCAAGCTCATCGACCAAAAGGGTGCTGAAATTACCGAAGCTGCATTTGCTGAAAAGCCAACTGCCATCTTCTTTGGCTTTACGCATTGCCCAGATGTCTGCCCAACAACTTTATACGAAATGGACGGCTGGCTAGACGCAGCAGACCCAAGTGGCGATAAAATCGATGCCTATTTCGTTAGCGTTGATCCCGAAAAAGATACCGCAGAAGTGTTGGATACCTATATCAGCAATGTGACAGATCGCGTCACCGGTATTACAGGTCCATTAGATGATGTCTCTGCCATGCTGCGCGACTTTAAAGTCTATTTCAAAAAAGTGCCATTGGAAGCTAATGATCCTGATGGTGATTATACGATGGATCACACAGCATCTGTCTTTCTGCTCCATGATGGTGGCCGGTTTAAAAGCACTATTGCCTATGGTGAAAACCCAGATACAGCAATCCAAAAGCTGAAAAACCTGATCAACGGATAGCGCGATCAAATAGATCTCAATAAATTCATGAACAAGGCGGTGATTGATAAAATCATCGCCTTTTCCAATTATTGGAGCGCGCCCACTTTACCTCTTAGATCAGCCATGCCAAATAGGCCCCAGCACAGCGCGAATTAACATGATCAGCGCGCAAAGGGATATTTCATGCCGCAAATCCGATTACACGTCACAACCGATGAAGCCACAGCGCATTCACTTCTTGATCTTTTAGAACTTGAATTTGAAGAGGATGGCTTTGCCATCTCAACAACTGAAATCGATGAATACGAGAAGATTTGGAATGCTTCGGTCTATGTAGACGATGAAACAGAAAAAGATGCACAAGCACGCATTGAAAAGGTTCTGTCAGCATCAAATCTGAATTTGAACATTGAAAGCGAGACCCTGCCCGACATTGATTGGGTGACCCACACATTGGAAGGTTTAACACCTGTTGAAACCGGTCGTTTTATCATTCACGGTTCACATGACAGAGATGTTGTCAAAGCGCACCAATTGGCTGTTGAGATTAATGCAGCCCAAGCCTTTGGCACAGGTCATCATGGTACGACAGCTGGCTGTCTTGAAATGATCGAAACCATCGGAAAGAAATCTCACGCCAGCTTGCGTGGATTTGCACCCATATTGGATTTGGGAACCGGTAGCGGTGTTCTTGCCATTGCTGCAGCAAAACTTGCCCATGCTAAGGTGTTAGCAACGGATATCGATCCGATTGCAACACGGATTGCAAAACAAAATGCGATTTTCAATCAGGTTGGACATTTGATTGATTGTAAAACTGTTGCCGGCTTTGGTTCACCAGTCTTTGCAGAAAAAGGCCCGTTTGGTCTTATCATTGCGAATATTCTAGCGCGCCCACTTATGCGCATGGCGCCAGATATCGCCAAAAACCTAAAGCCCGGCGGCACAGTGATTTTATCTGGGATCTTGTCCGAGCAACGCTATAAAGTTCTATCAGCATTTAACAATCAAGGCCTTGCCCATCAACAAACGATCTGGCGCAATGGCTGGGTTACGATTGTGCTTAAGTAATATCAGCACAAAAATAAAAAGCGGCCCAAAGGCCGCTTCGATCATCGTGTACTAAACTCAATTGGTATTAGACACCGTAAGGCTGATAGCCTTCTTTGCGGATTTCTTCGCGTGTACGGCCAATTGACTTTAGCGTCGCATCGTCAAGACCAATAAGTGTGCCATTAACATAACGACGAACCTGACGTTCGCGTGCGTGGATCATGCGCTCAAATGCAGATTTCAAAAGTGTGTTTGCCATTTTCATATTTCCTTCTGTGGTTCATTAGCCACCCGATACAATTTCAATATAGTGCAAAAAATTTATTTGTGCAGCGCAATATAAGTATATGAGCCATGCGTTAAATGCATAGGTAATATCGCTGTATTTTGCTCAGACGAAAGGTTATGTTCGGGGTCGAATTATTCGTCACTAGGAATTGATATGTTTCAGCAATTTGCCACCCTCTCTCGTCCAGAAACCGCCAAACCTCGTGTAAATGCGTTACGGCAATTGTTTGACGAATTAGAGATTGATGCTGTGCTTGTGCCGAAAAGTGACGAATATCTGGGTGAATATATCCCACCCTATGCTGAACGTTTGGCGTGGCTCACGAGCTTCACTGGATCAGCCGGTTCCGCGCTTATTTTAAAAGACAAAGCCGTGATCTTCACCGATGGCCGCTACACATCGCAAGTTGCCAAACAATCAGACGCAAATGTATTTGATTTTGAAGATTTGGTATCCAATCCACCATCAAAATGGATCAAAGCGAACGCATCCAAAGGATTACGCCTTGGCATTGACCCATGGCTATTGCCCAGCGCAAGTGTTGAAAAACTCGAAGAAGCCTTAAAGTCAATCGACGGCAAGCTTGTCATATTAAAAGACAACCCTGTTGATGCTGTATGGGAAGATCAACCCACTACGCCGCTTGAACCGGTCTCTATCCAACCTGACAAATTTAGTGGCAAGCTCGCTAAGGTAAAAATCAGCGAGCTTCAAGCCGGATTAAAAGACGACAAAGATGACGCGACCGTCATTGCCGATCCAACAGCTATTGCTTGGTTGTTCAATATTCGCGGCAATGATGTCATGCACACACCTGTTGCCTTATCACGTGCCATTATCTTAGCAGATGGCACGCCTCAGATTTTCATCGATAAACGCAAACTTGATATGGAAGTTGAAGCCTATCTCAACCAACTCGCAGATCTAAATCCACCAAGCGAATTTGAATCTGCTTTAAAAGAGCTCGGCGAACAAACAAAAACAGTCAGCATTGATTCCAACACCGCATCGCATGCCATTTCGATGATCTTGAAAGATTCAGGTGCAAATCTGATCGACAGAACCGATCCTGTGCTGCTGCCAAGAGCAATTAAAAACGCAGCTGAAATTGATGGCAGCATTTTGGCTCATAAAATTGATGGTGCAGCTATGGTCAGCTTCATCTACTGGCTCAAATCGCAAACCCCTGAAACGCTTGATGAGATTTCCGTGGCGAAAAAACTTGAAGCGACACGCGCAGAATATGGTGCCAAACATCAAAATCCACTCAAAGACATCTCATTTGATACAATTTCGGGCTCTGGACCGCATGCGGCGATTATTCACTATCGTGTCGATGAGGATAGCAATCGCAAACTTCAAAGCGGTGAAATGATATTGGTTGATTCTGGCGGACAATATGAATGCGGCACGACAGATATTACCCGCACAATATCATTAGGTGGCGTTCCAGAAGAACAGAAGAAATATTTCACGCTTGTACTGAAAGGTATGATCGACATCTCATTACTGCGTTTTCCAAAAGGAACCCGTGGTGTTGATATTGATGCCTTTGCGCGTGCGGCCTTGTGGAAACATGGCGTTGATTACGCGCATGGCACTGGCCATGGCGTCGGCAGCTATCTTGCCGTTCATGAAGGGCCGCAAAATATCTCAAAACGTTCCATGGTCGAATATCAACCTGGCATGATTGTTTCCAATGAGCCAGGCTATTATCGCGATGGCGGCTTTGGTATTCGCATTGAAAATCTCATTTATGTTCACGAACCGCGCGACATTGAGCTGGGTGAAACCGCAATGATGGGTTTTGAAACGCTGACGCTCTGCCCCATAGATCAGGACCTGATCCTGCCAGAACTTATGACAGATGAGCAAATCAATTGGCTCAACACTTATCATGCAAATGTCCGAGACGTGCTCACGACTTATATTGATGATGAAGCGGCACTTTCTTGGCTAAACGCACAGACTAAACCAATTCGAGCCAATTAAAGCCCAATCGCTCTCAACGCGATAATCAATACCCAACCCATGAAGAAGACTTTCATCATGGAAAGGCGTAGTGATGCAATCACGGCTATGATCACCGTAATGATTTCAGCCCATCCCCCTGTCAGCACGGCAGGTACGACAATAGCCGTTACAACCGCGGCAGGAACGGCATTAAGCCCAGCTTCCACACGAGGGTGAATAGTTTCAAACCGCGAGAGGATCAAATGACCTGAGACGCGTGTGAAATATGTAATGATCGCTGCAAAGATAATGATCCAAACATTATCCGACAGTCCGAGAAAGTCACCCATCATTGTTCTGATGCCTCCCTCTTACGGGTTGGCCAACACGCAGCCACCAAAATACCAAATACGCCGCCGACGCTCACATGCCAGGGCGAACCCAGCGTGAGAAACGCGATAGATGAGCTCATGGCGCTTGCCGCTACCACAGGCACGAATAATGATCGCCCGCGAAAAGACATCAACAAGGCGAGGAAATAGATCGAAAGCAAAAAGGTAATGCCGAGCGCTTCAGTATCGGTGATCAAGCTTCCAAATACGGCACCAAGCCAAGCTTCCGCAACCCAAAAGACATAAAGCGGAATTGCCATTCCCATATACCAGGCGAATGTGAGCTTTTCTCCTCGTTCACCACGCTGTTCACTCGCGGCAAATTGCGGGTCTGTCATAAAGAAAAAGGCAATGGCTTGCTGTGACTTTGACATATGCTTGAAATAGCGCCCAAGGGTCGCTGAGTATAAAACATGGCGAAAGTTCACCGCAAAAATCGACAAAAGAATCAGCCAAGGCGCAATATTTTGCCCAAAGAGCTCAATACCAACCATTTGGCTGGCGCCAGCAAAGACAAGCGCACTCATTAAAACAGCTTCTGAAATCGTAAAGCCGTTTTCAATCGCCAGGGTTCCGAATAATAATCCAAAAGGTGTGGCAGCAATAACGACTGGAAAACCGTCTTTTGCACCTCGCATAAATTGTGAAAAATTATCTGACATTGCACCCCTCGCTCAAAGAGTGAGCATTGTCACCAAAACATTGACTAGTCAACACGTAATACTACGCCAAAAAGAACCAATATTTGCCAGCGTACGTAACAAACCATAAGGAGTGATAATGGCTATGAATGTGACAATTATTGGTGCGAGCGGCGGCATTGGTAATGCCGTGGTGGACTTGTTGAGCGAACAGAATTCTATCGAACATATACTGGCTTGTGGGCGTTCAGAAATATCTCACCATGCCCCAAAGATAGAATACCATCCAATCGATCTAACCAATGAAGACACGATTGAAAAAGCTGCAAAACGCGCTGCAGAGATCGGGCCACAGGACTTGGTTTTCGTAACAACAGGATTTCTGCACAATGACAATATCCTTCCAGAAAAAGCCATCCGCGATCTAAGCATTGAGGGTTTTGAGCAAAATTTCGCGATCAATACGATTGGTCCGGCCATGGTCGCAAAACACTTCCTGCCAATCATGCGGAAAAATGAAAGATCTGTCTTTGCTTGCCTATCCGCTCGCGTTGGCAGCATATCCGACAATGGATTGGGCGGATGGTATGCATATCGCGCGTCCAAAGCAGCGCTTAATATGGTGCTCAAAAACTTAAGCATCGAAACCGCGCGTCGTTACAAGCAAATGATCATTCTGGGCCTGCATCCAGGAACCGTTGACAGCGCGCTTTCCAAACCTTTCCAGGGTAATGTAAAGGAAGGCAAACTCTTCACACCGCATTATTCTGCCGAGCGTTTACTGGATGTGATCCAAAACGCAAAAATTGAAAATTCAGGCAACATCATCGCCTGGGATGGCCAACGTATTGAATACTAGAACTTAATCGCGTCCAATCAGCGTAAACCATTCATCTTCGGTGATGGTTTTAATCCCCAGGTCAGTCGCCTTTTTCAGTTTAGAGCCCGCACCCGGACCCGCCACCAATAGATCGGTTTTCTTCGAGATCGACCCGGCAACTTTCGCGCCCAATTGCTCTGCCATGGCCTTAGCTTCATCGCGAGACATGCGCTCGAGCTTTCCAGTGAACACAACCGTTTGCCCAGCCACCGGACTATCGGAGGATGGTGCTTCTGCATCCAGGATATTAAGTTCCGCAATCAGATCATCGACCATTTTGCGATTGTCATCTCGTTCAAAGAATTGACGCATCGCGTCCACCACTGCAGGCCCAATATCATCAAGCGCGAGCAATTCCTGAAGCGCTG
>JAHDFS010000010.1:0-35832 GCA_020628035.1 Rhizobiaceae bacterium | reverse complement strand
GCGTCCACCACTGCAGGCCCAATATCATCAAGCGCGAGCAATTCCTGAAGCGCTGCTTCATCCCCTTGAATAATCAATCCGATTGCTTCTTCAAAAGCCGACCAATTGAGATAAGCAGCTGCAAGCGTCTTACCAGTTGCTTCACCCACATGGCGAATGCCAAGCGCGAAGATTAGTTTTGCCAGAGGTATTGTGCGCTTGTTTTCGATGGCATCAAACAGCTTTTGGGCAGATAAATCACCATAACCATCACGGTTTTTAAGCTTGGTGAAGTTGGCTTCGTCACGCTTGGCGAGCGTGAAGATATCTGCAGGCGAATTGATATAAAGGCTCTCGTCCTGATAAAAATATTCAATCTGCTTGTCACCAAGCCCGTCAATATCAAAGGCTTTGCGCGAAACAAAATGCTTCAAATGTTCTTTGCGCTGATAAGGACAGGCAAATTCACCAGAACAACGTCGGACAACGCCCGCTGCACCAGTTGCCGTTTTTTCCTGAACAACAGGCGATTTGAGTTCACACGGGCATGTTGTGGGAAATTCAAATACTTCCGCATCATCAGGTGAAGACACCACTTCAAGCACTTTTGGGATCACATCCCCTGCCCGTTCAATACGAACTGTATCACCAATTTTAACGCCAAGCCGCTCGACTTCTTCTGCATTGTGAAGTGTCGCATTGGTGACGACAACACCGCCAACGGTCACTGGTTCCAATCGCGCAACGGGTGTAAGCGCGCCTGTGCGGCCCACCTGAATATCAATCGCTTTGAGTATGGTTGATGCTTTCTCGGCCGGGAATTTATGCGCAATCGCCCAACGTGGTGATCTTGAAATGAAACCAAGCCGTGCCTGCAGCGCCAAATCATCAACTTTATAAACCACGCCATCAATATCATATGGTAATTCAGGGCGTTCTTCTTCGATCTTGGCATAATGTGCTAAAAGCGCATCAATATCGTCAAAACACTGCATGAGTGGATTAACTGAAAAGCCCCAGGATTTATAAAGCTCGACCATACCCATTTGTGTGGTCGAAGGCATTTCGGGTGCCACTTCACCCCAAGCATAAGCAAAAAACTTGAGCGGTCGAGACGCAGTAATCTTTGCATCCAACTGGCGCAATGAACCTGCGGCCGTGTTACGCGGATTTACATAGATCTGCTTGCCAAGCTCAGCTTGCTTTTCATTTAGGGCAAAAAAATCATCCCGGCGCATATAAACTTCGCCGCGGATTTCCATGATATCCGGGACATTTGCGCCGTCAGGCAATTGCTGCGGGATCTCCGAGATAGTCTTCACATTCTCTGTGACATTTTCACCGACGGCGCCATCACCGCGCGTTGCTGCCGAAACCAGCTTGCAGTTCTCATAACGCAGAGATAATGACAAGCCATCAATCTTAGGTTCAGCTGTCAGTGCAACTTTATCCGATGCACCAAGTGACAAGAACCGCCGAATTCGAGCTGAGAAATCACGCACATCCTGATCGTTAAAGGCATTGTCGAGCGATAACATTGCAACATTATGCGAAATCTTCGAAAACCCAGACGCAACCGGTGCACCAACCTTATTGGATGGTGAATTTTCAAGCTTCAGCTCGGGAAATTTCGCCTCGATCTCAAGATTACGACGTTTAAGGGCATCATATTCCGCATCAGAAATCTCCGGCGCATCATTATTATGGTAGAGCTGATCATGATGGGCCATGACCTCAGCCAAACGTACAAGTTCTAAACGCGCATCTTCTTCTGTTAGTGAAGACACATCGATTGTGGAAGTATCAGCCATGATTTATCCGTTACTTGCAAGCAGTTGTGCGGCAGCTGCGCGCGCCTCATCAGTGATGGTTGCACCAGCGAGCATACGCGCAATCTCTTCCTGACGCCCACTGTCGTCAATTGCTTTGACATTGGTCGACAACATCACATTATCAGCCTGCGCTTGAGATTTCGAGATGAGTAGATGCGTTTTTGCCCGTGCTGCCACTTGAGGCGCATGGGTAACAGAAAGCACCTGAATAGATTGTGATAGCCGCGCTAACCGCTTGCCAATCGCATCCGCTACTGCGCCACCAACGCCTGTATCAATCTCGTCAAAGACCAATGTTGGTGCCGATCCACGATCAGCTAGTGCAACTTTTAACGCTAGCAGGAACCGTGATAACTCACCACCCGAAGCAACTTTCATAATCGGACCAGCCCGTGTTCCGGGATTAGTACGCACATGAAACTCAATAAGGTCAATGCCATCAGCGCCCGCACTTTGCTCATCGCTTTGGATATCGACAATAAATTCCGCACGTTCAAGCTTGAGCTCCGGCAACTCGGCCATCACCGCTTCAGATAAAGCCAAAGCCGTGTTTTGCCGCTTTTCTGACAATTGTTGAGCTGCTTGGAAGAAATCAGCCTTGGTTGTTTTCACATTTTCCTCAAGGCGGAACAACAGCTCCTCACCATCATTAATGGCAGCCAAATCAGCAATCATAGTTGCCGCCAATTCCGGCAAGTTAGCCACAGGCACATTATATTTCCGGCTGGCAGCACGAAGGGCAAATAAACGCTCTTCAGTTTCTTCAAGCTCACGTGGATTAAACTCACATTCGCGCAGTGCAATTTCAACAGCACTTTGTGCTTCAGACAAGCTGTCTAACGCGCTACCGAGGGCATCAATTGTGTCTTCCAAAAGCCCAGGCGCTTCTGAATTCTTACGTTCAAGCCGGCGAAGCAGCTGATTGAGCGAAGGAATTGGAGAGTGATGCCCGGATAAAGATTCTTGCGCCTCATTAATATCGGTCGCAATTTTTTCCGCTTTCATCATTTTCGAGCGGCTTTCAGCCAACTCGTCTTCTTCCCCATCCTGCGGTGAAAGTGTTTCCAACTCATCAACCGAAGCTTTAAGCCAATCAGCTTCACGTGCAGCTTCTTCAATACGTTCGCGCTGCGCTTTTAATTCTTTCTCAGCTTTACGATACTTTTGATAAAGCCGACCAACGTCTTCTCGATCTGCGGTTAATCCGCCAAATGCGTCCAAGAGCAGTTTATGTGACTGAACATCAACCAAAGCCCGATCATCATGCTGGCCGTGAATTTCAACGAGATGCGATCCGAGCGTTTTTAACAGCGACACACTGCTTGGCTGATCATTCACAAAAGCGCGTGATCGCCCATCGGCGTTCTGCACACGCCGGATGATCAGTTCACCTTCGTCTGAAATTTCATTATCTTTTAAAACCGCACGCGCCGGATGATCGCTTGGAACATCAAATACAGCAGTGATTTGGCCTTTATCGCAGCCCTGTCGCACCAATGAGCCATCACCCCGCCCACCCAGCGCGAGTGATAAACTATCAAGCAATATCGATTTACCAGCGCCAGTTTCGCCGGTTAAGACAGACAAGCCCTCATCAAAGGATAAATCTAATTTATCAATTAGGACAATGTCACGAATAGAAAGCTGAGCCAGCATCCCCCCACCCCAGGTTAGGAAGGAGTCCCAAGTGCCACTCTACGTGCAGCGCGTGATATCCAAGATCCTTTATTTTCACGAGGCTCCAAACCACCAGTTTGCAACAGTTTATATGAATCTGCATACCATTGACTGTCCGGATAGTTGTGACCTAAAACAGCCGCAGCGGTCTGCGCTTCACTTGTTAGACCCATTGCGTAATATGATTCGACCAATCGCGCCAAGGCCTCTTCAACCTGCCGTGTATTTCCGTATTGCTGCACAACAACTTTATATCGGTTCACAGAAGCCAAATACTCTTTGCGCTCTTGGTAATAACGGCCAATCTGCATTTCTTTACCAGCGAGTTGATCTCGTGATTTTCTGATCTTGGCTTTCGCATCGTCAACATATTCAGATTCAGGATAGCGATCGATGACTTCCTGCATCGCAGCAATAGCGCGTGCAGATGCACGTTGATCACGTGTCACATCTGGAATCTGGCGGAAATAGGCCAGACCGATGATATATTGCGCATACGCGGCATCAGGATCATTTGGATAAAGATTTAAAAAACGGCGCGCATTTGTGATCGCTTCTTGGTTTCGACCTGAGCGATATTTCGCAAATGCATTCAGAACGAGCGCTTTTCGTGCATATTCTGAAAATGGATGCTGTCGATCGATGGCATCAAATTTACGCGTTGCTTCGGTCAACTTACCAGCGTTCATATTTGCAAGCGCTTGATTGTAAAGCACATCAGCCGGCTCCACGGAATCAACAAGCGAATTAATGTCAATATCGGGATCAGACTGACATCCTGCCAGCACCACCAAACCTAACAAAAAGACAACGCTCAGACTATTTTTCGTGAGCACTCTCAAGTTAGAGAACAACATCATAACCAATTGACCTTTCTCCAAAAAAAGGAGTTTGAAACCGAGGCATTATTTACAGGGTTTTATCCGTAAAATCCATATGCGTCCAACGTCATCTGCCAGCATTGGCACATTTTTATGGCAAAATTGGAAATTAAGTTAATTTCAAAGCGTGTTTTTATCGTTAAGAACGATGATTACACAGTCCATGGTGAAAATACCGGTGAACTCACCGCAACCAATTCACCATACCCACCTTTTCCGCGGGTTTGTTTGGTTTCTACAATCTCGTAAGCATCTTGTTGTGCCAACAATTTACGAAGCGCCATCGCATTAAGCTTATGACCGCCACGATAGGAGCGATAACAACCGATAAATTGAGCGCCCGCAAGTGCAAGATCACCAACTGCATCCAAAGTTTTGTGACGAACAAACTCGTCCTCAAAACGAAGGCCTTCCATATTGATGACTTTATCATCTTCACCAATAACAACGGAATTTTCCAAAGAAGAACCTAGAGCGTGACCAGACGCCCACAAAAATTCAACATCACGCATGAAACCAAAAGTCCGTGCGCGGCTAAGCTCACGTTTAAAGCTTTCTGCTGTGACTTCACCACACCATGATTGACGACCAATGGTTGGTGAATCAAAATCAATGTCGATTTCAAAACGTGTGCCCTCATGCGGCGTAAATTCTGCCCATGAACCACCCATTTCTGCGCGGATCGCTTTCTTCACACGAATATAGCGTCGGCGTTCTTCGAGTTTTGAAACACCAGTTGCTTCAATCAACTCAATAAACAGAGCAGAGCTGCCATCCATGATCGGAACTTCACCACCATCAATCTCAACAATGATGTTGTCGATACCCATTGCATAAAGCGCGGCCATCAAATGCTCGACAGTTGCAACCGAACGATCTGGCGCATCACCGAGCAATGTACAAAAATCTGTTGAACCGACTTGAGAAGAAACTGCACGTAAGGTGCAAACAGTTTGAGTGCCGCATACGCGCTTGAAAACGATGCCTGTATTTGATTCAGCTGGGATAAGAGAAATTGTTACATTAGAACCGCTATGAACACCCACACCCGAAAGTGTTGCAGGCCTAGAAATAGTAGCCTGGAATTCATTCAAATCATAATGCATTAAACTGCCCAATTCGATCTTTACGCAACACAGTCGAACGAAATTATACGACGCATCTTTGTTGCCACTCACTCTGTAATTTTAAGAGGCGTCCCCCGCCACATGCTTAAAATATGCTGAAACATGATTCTTTCCAAATCACGCTTTATTTCCAATTGTAACGCAATTGTAACATTGGATTACAACGGACTTATTTGCCTAAATGAAAACGCAGCCACATACTAGTGCGGCTGCGTTTCAAATTCATTAATTTTAAAAGCGTTATCTTACCTGGCGACGTAAAAACGCTGGAATTTCAAGCTGTTCGTCATCCGACGCAGTTGGCGTTGATGGTGCAATACGTCCTTGCTCATCCATATTGCCACGTGCGCCTGTCATTGATGCTTGATCAGAAGACAAACTACGGCGTGGTTGTGGAGATTGTTGCTCAATCGCCTTTTGCGCAGCAGATGTTACATCTTCTTCACCCATGCCAAGGCTTGAGCTGATGCGCTTGAAGAGACCCTTTGCACCTTTTTCTTCCGCCGCTTCTTGTGGAGCGGGTGATTTCACGCGATCCATCTCAGCCTGCACGGTTGCCGGAAAGTCTTCGATTTGTGGCATACGGCTCATTGGTGCCGGTGCTTCAGACATCACACTTTCAGGTGCTGGAACCTGTGCACTTGGCATTTCCGGAGCCGGCATTGGAGCAGGCTCTGGCTGGCTCATAACCGGCGCAGGCGCAGGTGTTGCGACAGGAGCTGGCGCTTCTGTTGCCGCCTCAGGTACAAACAATCTGTTCTGAGGAGCAGCAATTTCATTCTTTGCAGCAATCTCAAGTTCACGCTCAATTTCAGCTTCAGCTGTCATGATAGCAGCGTCAGTTGCCTCTTGTTCAACAGGAGCTGGCGGTGTTGATGCTTCAATCTGAGCTTTCTCAGCAGCTGCGCTTCTTTGGTTAAGCTGTGCCTGCATCGATGCCATTGCTGGACGCATATCTGTTTCTGTACGGTCTGCCATTTGAGCAGCAGTACAATCGATACCTGTTGCCACAACAGATACACGAATAATGCCTTCAAGAGATTCGTCAAATGTCGCGCCGAGAATGATATTCGCTTCAGGATCCACTTCTTCGCGGATGCGTGTAGCTGCTTCATCAACCTCAAACAGTGTCATATCGCGACCACCTGTGATGGAGATGAGAAGACCTTGTGCACCACGCATTGATGTTTCATCAAGCAGTGGGTTGGCAATTGCAGCTTCTGCAGCTGCCATTGCACGGCCGTCACCTGAGGCTTCGCCTGTACCCATCATCGCTTTGCCCATCTCGCGCATAACGGAACGAACATCAGCAAAGTCAAGATTGATCAAACCTTCTTTGACCATCAAATCGGTGATACATGCAACACCTGAGTAAAGTACTTGGTCAGCCATTGAGAAGGCATCAGCAAATGTTGTGTTCTCATTTGCGATCCGGAACAAGTTTTGGTTCGGGATAACAATGAGCGTATCAACGTTCTTTTGCAGCTCTTCAATACCAAGATCAGCAAGACGCATGCGACGCTGGCCTTCAAAATGAAATGGTTTTGTCACAACACCTACGGTGAGAATACCTTTTTGGCGGGCTGCCTTAGCAACCACTGGGGCAGCGCCTGTGCCTGTGCCACCGCCCATACCGGCTGTTACAAAGCACATATGCGTTCCATTAAGGTGATCATTGATCTCGTCAAAACATTCTTCCGCGGCCGCTGCACCAATTTCAGGCTGCGATCCAGCGCCTAGGCCTTCTGTCACAGCGACACCTAATTGGATGATCCGTTCCGATTTTGACATTGTCAGCGCTTGCGCATCCGTGTTTGCCACAACGAAATCTACACCCTGCAAACCTGCAGTGATCATGTTGTTCACGGCATTGCCACCGCCACCGCCAACACCGAACACAGTGATGCGTGGTTTAAGTTCAGTAATATCCGGCTTCTGAAGATTAATAGTCATTTTAGCCGTTCCTTCCTTGGTTTTTGTTGCCATGACGCATGTATTTGTACCGCAACCTTGAAATTAAAAACTCTCTTTGAACCATTGGCCCATTTGCGCCAACCGTCCGCCTGTTCCATTTGCCGCTGCCATCATGGTTCTTTCCGAACCATGGGCTTCGATATTTGCCACTTGTGGGTAAATCATTAATCCAGACGCCGCTGAAAAGGCCGGGCCTTTAACCGCAGCTGGTAATCCGGAAACTCCCAAGGGTCGCCCGATCCGAACATTTCTAGCCAATATTCGTCTCGCACTATCAGCTAACCCCGTGAGCTGACTTGCACCACCTGTTAAGATCACCCGCTTTCCAACAATTGGCGCATAGCCTGACTGTTGAATACGATCGCGAACTAACTCAAGTGTTTCCTCTACGCGCGCTCTTACGATTCGTGCGACCATAGCCTTTGAAACTTGCGCGGAGTGATCCCCCATTTCATCACCGATTGGTGGAATGGAAATGACATCCTTGTCATCGCAAGCAGAAGGCAGGGACGAACCATGCATGACCTTGATGCGTTCAGCATCATCAAATCTGGTGGTTAAACCGCGCGCAAGATCCATTGTGACGTGATGGCCACCCAGTGCTACAGCATCAGCAAAGATAAACTTACCTTCGTTAAAGACTGAAATCGTGGTGGTTCCACCACCCAGGTCAACGCAAGCACACCCCATTTCGGCTTCATCAGCAACCAGCGATGCAAGTCCTGATGCATAAGGTGTTGCAACCATTGCTTCGACGGTCAAATGACCGCGATTAACGCACATCTCTAAATTCTTAAGTGGTGCACGATCTGCGCTCAAAACATGCAAATCAACACCTAGCTTGTCGCCATACATGCCTTCTGGATCAATGATACCGCGCTCGCCATCAAGCGCATAACTAGTTGGCAATGAATGCAAAATCGAACGTTCGTGGCTCAGCGTGCGCTTCGTCACCAAGTTCACAACCTTCGTCAAATCACTATGGGCGACCTCTTCGCCACCTAAATCAATGGAAGCGGTAAAGATCTCGCTCTTAAGGCGACCTGCTGTGACATTGATGATCAAAGAATCAACCGTCACTCCTGCCATGCGCTCAGCTGTGTCAACTGCGGAACGAACGGAGTTTTCAACCTGTTCGATATCCATAATCACGCCAGCTTTCACGCCGCGCGATTTCTGGTGTCCAATACCGATGATTTCGACCTTGTGCGTGCGATGCGCAAGTACTTCACTGTCGGACAGCGGTGTTAATCGCCCGATAAAGCAAACGGTTTTGGACGAGCCAATATCAAGAACTGTGACAATCGTTGGTCGCTTGTTGGACAGAGGCTTCAAACGCGGTAGCGAAGACTTTTGACGGAATAAGCTCATGACTTTTCCCGTTTCTTGAGTTCTTTGCTGCGCTCAAGCACAGCTGACTTGCGACGTTCTAGCGCTTCAGGTGTCAATCGAACTGTCACTCGATCTGAAATGCGCAGATCAACAGCTGCAATATCGCGACGCAAGACTTCCTGACTATCGTCAAAGGCTTTAAAATGTGCCAATGCCGCATCCACGCCCTGTTCCGGCAAATGAAGCGTGACACCATTTTTCAACCGCAAATCCCAGCGGCGGTCTGCCACGCGGATGATCGCTTTGGCTTCACCAAGGTAAGAGGGCCAGCGTGAGAGTGTATCATACATGCGAGCCGCATGAATTTCAGCGCCAATGCCCACAAAAAATGGAAGATCTGTGTTGCGCACGCCGTCATAGTTTTCAATCACATCGCCATCGCGCTCAATCAGAGACAGCTGATCGCCATGTTGCCAGATCGCAAACGCTTGGCGCTCTTCGATCTTAACATGCAATGTCGCAGGATAGATTTTCAACAATTCAACATGTTGAACCCAAGGCAAAGCAGAGAGTTTTTCATGAGCCTTTGTCAAATCAAGCGTCAACAAGGATGACGTTTCATCAAGTCCGAGCTCCTGCAAAATATCGATGTCAGATGTTTCAATATTTCCCGAGACTTTGATCTCTTCAACGGAAAATCCAACAGCAGAGGTTACGGTGCGCAGAGCAGTTTCGCCGTGTCCGCCCGCTACGGTCGCGTAGCTAAGCACACCGCCAAAGAATGCAAGTGTCGCAAACGTGCCAAGATGATTTGGAATTTTTTTATGGCCAGATAGGATATCAGCGCTCGCGCGTGTGACACGCCGAACAAGCGGTCTGAGCAGGCGACGCGCAAAAGTCTGCTCACCACTTCCCATTGAAGCAGAGCTACTTTTCAAGTCAGCGATTTTTTCAATCAACGAGAACACGAAGCGTCTTCCACCATCCAACTAACTAATTCTTCGAAACTATGCCCAGCATGCTGAGCCAATTCAGGCACAAGAGAAGTTTCTGTCATTCCAGGCTGAGTATTAACTTCCAGCCAAATGATCTCTCCATTCTCGGAAAACCGGTCATCATAACGAAAATCTGATCGACTAACGCCACGACATCCAATCGCGCTATGGGCCTTCAATGCCAATGTCTGAATCTTTTGGTAAATATTTGGTAAAATTTTTGCCGGACATTGATGTTTTGAACCACCTTTTTTGTATTTGGCATCAAAGTCGTAGAAACTTGAGCCTTCCGCGAAAATTTCGGTTACGCCAAGCGCAACATTTCCCATCACCGCACAGGTGAGTTCGCGACCATACACGAATCGCTCCGCCATGACCCGATCACCATAAGTCCATTCATCTGAAGTTATGATTTGTGGTGGATGAGATTGTCCCTCTTTGACCATCACAACGCCAAAGCTTGAACCTTCAGCGACAGGTTTAACCACATATGGCGGCTGAATTGGATGTGATGATTTGAAATCAAATCTGTTAAGAACTTTGGCTTCAGCGACAGGAATGCCCTTTGCTTTGGCAACGATTTTTGCTTGTTCTTTATCCATTGCAAGCGCCGAGGCGAGCACGCCTGAATGCGTATATGGAATCTCCATAAACTCAAGCAAACCTTGTACTGTACCGTCTTCACCATAGGGACCATGAAGCGCGTTAAAACACACATCTGGTTTCAATTCCTGCAGAGTTTGGGCCAGATTTCGATCCACATCAACACGGCTAACCTTGTAGCCAGCACGCTCTAAACCATCTGCGCAAGCTTCGCCGGATGAAAGGCTGACAGGGCGTTCTGACGAGAAACCGCCATACAGAACCGCTACATGTTTATCAGGCATCATACCCTCCGCAAAAAGCCGACCTCGGAAAGGTTAAAAATCGAAATTCGTAATGCTGGAGAATACGCGAGATATAGATAATAAAATCTTAACGAAAAGAAAATTTTAACCAAAGTTAACAATAAGAAAATCTAGCAATTTTGACAGATATCAATTAGTATTTCTGATTATGCCAACCTTTAAACAACTCAAATATTTCGAAGCGGTTGCGCGCTTTAATCACTTTGGTAAAGCTGCTGAACATTGCGCAGTCAGCCAACCAGCCCTTTCCATGCAGATCAAAGAACTCGAACGTGAATTGGATATTTTACTGTTTGAGCGAAATAATAAGCGCGCAATCATCACAAAACATGGACTTGAGCTTCTTTCGCGCAGTCGCAAAATCACCGAACAAATGCGCGAGCTTACAGAATTTGCACAAAGCACAAAGGACCGCCTTGAAGGTACGTTACAGCTGGGTGTAATACCCACAATTGCTCCTTATTTGCTGCCAAAACTCCTTCCAAATATCCGTCAAGATTTGCCAGAATTAGATCTTGTCTTGCATGAAACGCAAACACATTTGCTTTTAGAAAAACTGGAAAGTGGCGAGCTCGATTTGTTAATCCTTGCATTGCCTGTTGAAAGCAATTTCATCGCGACTTTGCCACTTATAGAAGACAAATTCGTGCTTGCAATGCCACCCGATCATGAAAGTCGAAATGATGCCTATGCAACACCTGATATGTTTGCAAATGGCGAACTCATGCTTTTGGAAGAAGGTCATTGCTTGCGTGAGCAGGCACTTACCTATTGTCATTTGCGTGAAATATCTAGCTTTGCCACCTTCGGAGCATCCAGCCTATCCACACTGGTGCAGATGGTTGGCAATGGATTAGGTATGACCTTACTGCCGGAAATCAGCTTACCGGTTGAAAATAAGTCGCAAGAGGTCAAGCTCATGCGGTTTGGTGATCCCGAACCCAGCCGCACGATTGGTCTCGCTTGGCGCGCAGGGTCCCCGCGCGCAAAAGAGTTTAGAAAATTTGGAAAATTAGTGAGTAATGCACTTATGTAAACGCGATTAAAGCATTTGCCCCATGAATGCTTCAACCGTTTGCCCAGGTGTAAATTCACCCAAACGCCGGATTTCCCACTCTAAATGAATCCCAGAATGTAGCAGAACTTTCTGACGCACCGTTTCGCCAAGCTTCTCAAGGTCATAAGAGGTCGCAGGTCCGGTATTAATCATGAAATTGCAATGCATCGGCGACATTTGCGCACCACCAATGGTCAATCCACGACAACCAGCGTCATCAATCACTTTCCATGCGGAATGCCCAGGTGGGTTCTTAAAGGTCGAACCACCAGTTTTTTCTTTGATCGGCTGAGACGTCTCGCGGTGATGTTGCACTTCATCCATCGCTTTTTTAATGTCAGCTTTTGGTGTTTGCTCACCTTCAAACAATGCTTTGGTAAAGATCAGATCTTTGGGAGCGCCGGATTTGCGATATGAATATTTCATATTCGCGTTGCTCAAAATATGTTTCTTACCCTGGCGATCAACTGCATGGACAGCAACAACACAATCTTTTGTCTCATGACCATTTGCACCGGCATTCATACGCAGCGCACCGCCGATTGCCCCAGGAATACCATGATAAAAATGCATTCCGCCTATACCCGCATCATGAGCTGCTGCAGCCACACGTTTGTCCGGACAGGCAGCACCGGCCATTAATTGCGTCGATGAGACCTGTTCAGTTTGGCCAAACCCCTTGGCAGACAAGCGGATAACAACTGCATTTAAACCGCCATCGCGAACCAAAAGATTGGACCCAACACCAATGGGAAACACCCGCACATTTTCAGGCAGAAGCGCCAAAAAACTCGCAAGGTCATCTTCATCCGCTGGCTGGAACATAACGGCCGCTGGACCACCTGTGCGGAACCAGGTCACTTGCGACAATGGGGCATCCTCAGTGATGCGCCCTCGAATGCCATCGAGTTTGTCACCAAGTTCTGCAACTAAATTTTTGCAATCGTAATTGCCCATATTAGCTTCCATCCAAACTTTGAAGTTCTTTCGGCAATGCAGCAGCCCATTGGGTAATATTACCAGCACCTAGACACAATAAAAAGTCGCCTTCAGATCCAATAGTTTTTACCATTGGCGCCAAATCAGCCGGGCCATCAATCAACCGAACGTCGCGGTGTCCCCCAGTGCGAAGACGTGACGCCAAGCTTTTTGAATCAGCGCCCTCAATCGGTTCTTCGCCAGCGGCAAATACTGGCGCTAATATCACCGTATCCGCATCATTAAAGCATGATGAGAAATCATCAAACAGGCTTTCCAAACGTGTATATCTATGGGGTTGGACAACGGCTATGACTTTGCCTTCACAGGCATCACGTGCGGCTTTCAACACGGCTTTAATTTCAACCGGATGGTGGCCATAATCATCAAAAATGTCCATACCGTTCCAAGAACCGACATGCGTAAAGCGACGTTTCACACCACCGAACTTAGACAATCCTGCTGCGATCTCCTCAGTCGTCATACCCAGCTCTAATGCGACAGTGATTGCAGCCGTCGCATTGGACACATTATGCAAACCCGGCATTGGCAATGTCAGGCCTTCAACTTTTACAACTTCACTGGAACCACGCCCTCGAATTTCAATATCAAAGGTCGAGGTGCTACCCTTTTGACTTAAATTTAAGAACCTAACATCCGCTTGCGGGTTTTGACCATAAGTCACCACTCGACGATCTGAAATTCGGCTCGCCAATGCTTGGACTTCAGGGTGATCAATACAAAGCACGCCAAAACCATAAAACGGCACATTTTCCACAAACTGCGCAAAGGCAGCTTTCACCGTTTCAAAGTCTCCGTAATGATCCAAATGTTCAGGGTCGATATTGGTAATGACCGCGATATCTGCCGGCAGCTTTAAGAAAGTGCCGTCGGATTCATCAGCTTCCACCACCATCCACTTACCCTCACCCATGCGCGCATTGGTGCCGTAAGCGTTAATAATACCCCCATTAATCACCGTTGGATCAAGTCCACCAGATTCAAGCAATGTTGCAACCATGGAAGTTGTTGTGGTTTTGCCATGCGTGCCACCAATGGCAATTGCATTGCGAAAACGCATAAGTTCCGCCAGCATTTCAGCGCGGCGTACAACTGGTAAAAGTTTTTCGCGCGCTGCCACCAATTCAGGATTATCTTTGCGGATCGCTGTTGAAACAACCAGCACCTCAGCGTCGCCCAGATTGGCCGCCGAATGACCAATAAAGACATCAATGCCTTTATCACGCAGCCTTTGAACATTGGCGCTATCTGACTGGTCAGAACCTTGAACCTTGTAACCCAAATTGTGCAAAACTTCGGCAATGCCACTCATACCAATGCCGCCGATACCGACGAAATGTACAAGTCCGATTGTTTCAGGCATCTTCATGCGTGCTGATCCTTAAATTCTTTAATTGACGTACCTTCGGCCATAGCCTCAACAAGATCGGCAAGCAAGCGGGTCGCCTCTAAATTTCCCGCAAGTTTGGCATTTGCCGCCATTTTTTCTGCTTCCTGCGGATTATTCATGCGATTTTCGATCATCTCTGCGAGTTTTTCAGCAGAAAGTTCGGATTGCGCGACAACCTCTGCACCACCCTTTTCAAGCATACCCTTCGCATTAGCCGCCTGATCATGATCAAGCGCAAATGGATAAGGAACAAGGATGGCCGGACGACCAATCGCAGCAAGTTCAGAAACGGTTGACGCTCCCGAACGAGATATAACCAGATGCGCGTCGGCAATTCGTTTGGCCATATCATCAAAGAACGGCGAAATCTCAGCATCGATATTCATCTCGGCACAGGCAGCTTTTGCCTGTTCAACATCTTCATCCCGCGCTTGCAATGTTAGCTTCAAACGTTTTCTTGATGTTTCAGACATTACCGCAATCGCTTTTGGAATGGTCACCCCAAAGAACTGGGCACCTTGACTGCCACCAAAAACAACCAAATTAAACTCATCGTCTCCAGCCGATGATTGGTAGGCTTGTTCGGCCGCTTTAATCACAGCAGGTCGAACCGGGTTCCCGGTGACAATGGTTTTATCGGCATATTGGCCCGAATTTGCTGGCAAAAATCCCCCGGCTATTGCCGTTACTCGATTGGCCAACAACTTATTCGCACGACCCATCACCGCATTTTGCTCATGTAAAATGCTCGGCTTTCCAGCTTGTGTCGCGGATAGTAAAGGCGGCAGTGTCGGATAACCACCAAATCCAATCACAGCGTTTGGACGCAAAGTCCGGATAATATGGCTGGATTTTCGCATGCCTTGAAACAACGTCCAAAGAGCTTTGGCGACCTTGAACGGATTTTTGGACCCAATTGTAGACGATGGCACGATATGCATTTCGTCACATGGAAAGGTATCAGCATAGCGGCTGGCGCGATTGTCTGTTGCCAGATGAACCTTATGACCTCGCGCGCTCAATTCGACGGACAAAGCCTGAGCGGGGAACAAATGACCACCGGTGCCACCTGCGCTTAACAAAAATACCTTTTGATCCATTATGCCTGTCCTAAACTGCCATAGACGGTTTTGCCTTACTTGGCATAACTATTTTATTCCGCGCGCGTTTTTCCGGGCGATGACGTGTTAAGGCCAGAATAAATCCAACGGTAATAGCAATCGCCAACATGGAAGAACCACCATATGAAATGAGTGGCAAGGTCATGCCTTTCGCGGGCAGAAGTTCCAGATTTACACCGATATTGATCATGGCTTGTGCGCCAATGAGCAGCGCAAGACCCGAGACGGCTAAACGGATAAATTCATCTGTTTCGCGCGCGGCATGCAACAGCGTGCGCAATACGATAAAGGCAAAGATCGCCACCAAGGCTATGCAGAAGATGATGCCAAATTCTTCCGCAGCCACGGCAAAAATAAAGTCGGCATGGCTATCGGGAATAATCCGTTTGATCGTTCCCTCCCCCGGGCCCATACCAAACCAATTACCGCTGATGATTGCTTCGCGCGCGGTATCAACCTGGAAGGTATCACCCTCGCCGGTTAAAAACCGATCAATACGTCCCGCCACATGGGGGAAAATTGTATAGGCGGTCACAAATCCAGCAATGGCCAATCCCCCAAGCGCAATGATCCACACCCATGGCATGCCAGCCATAAAGAACATGGCGCCCCAAACGGCCGCGGTCAAAATAGTCTGCCCTAAATCTGGTTGAGCAACCAAAAGCGCCGCGACAATACCAAAGAGAATAATGGCAAACAGATTACCCGGAATTTCAGGATGCCGACTGCGCTCAGAAAAGAGCCAAGCACAGATCACGACAAAGGCAGGCTTCATAAATTCAGATGGCTGTAGACCAAAGCCGGCAATGGATAACCAGCGGCGCGAACCCTTAATCTCACCGCCAATAAACAGTGTGAGCACCATCATTACCAATGAACCGACGAGCAATAATGCGGCTGCGCGGCGTACCATCCTTGAATCTAAGAACGATATCGCAATCATAATGATAACCGTTGGCACCATAAAAATGGCAAATCGTTTTACAAAGTGAAAGCTATCGAGCCCAATGCGCTCTGCAACCGCTGGACTGGCTGAAAAAGAAAGCATAAATCCAAGAAGAATAAGCACGATAAATGCGATCAGCAAAAACCGGTCAACTGTCCAAAACCAATTGGCGACTGCCCCTCTTTCTATTCGGCTAACCATTTGCTTCACCTTTCGATTCATACGGTATGAGCATATCTATACCGTCAATTTTTGCGACCTGATCAACAAAACACTCGCCGCGAATTTCAAAATTTCGGAACTGATCAAAACTTGCACATGCAGGCGAGAATAAAATCGTAGCCTTACGCCCAGATTGTGCGTGGAATTCTTTTGCAGCATCATAACCATGCGCAACTGCGTTTTCGAGCGTATTGGCGATTTCAAATTCAACTGCATCACCCAATTCTGCCGCAAATTTTGGTGCGGCTTCCCCAATCAAAAATGCTTTTTGCACACGCCCAAAATGAGGCGATAATGACGTGATCCCTCCGTCTTTTGGCAGGCCACCCAGGATCCAGAAAATATCTTCATAGGATTTCAGCGCTGGCGCTGTTGCTTCCGCATTTGTGGCTTTGGAATCATTGATGAACAACAATTCGCCCAACCGCGCAACGGGCTGCATGCGATGTTTCAAACCAGGAAATGACGACAAGGCATTGGCGATTTCATCAAATGAAAGTCCAATTGTGTGACAAGCTGCAATGGCAGCTGCTGCATTTTGCGCATTATGTTGCCCGCGAAGGGTTTCAATGCCTGACAGATCAGCGACAATTGAATTTTGGCCATCTGTTGAATTTACGATCAAATGTTCATCCAAGAACAAGCCATCACTTAATATCTCTTTCGCAGAAATCGATGTGTTGGCAACTTGGTTTTGCTTAAGTCGTGCTTGAATATCACGGCAATACGTGTCATCCACCCCAATAATCGCATGATCGCTTTTTTGAACAAGACGTTCTTTCACCGACGCATAATGTTCCATGGTACCATGACGATCAAGATGATCAGGTGTGAGGTTCAATAAGATCCCCGCGCTTGGATGCAACGAGGGCGCAAGATCAATCTGATAAGATGAACACTCCACCACATAAACGCAGTCATCCTGCGGCGCATCAAGCGATAACACAGCTGTGCCTATATTCCCGCCCATTTGAATATTGAGATCATTCGCGCCGATAATATGAGAAATTAAAGCAGTTGTTGTCGATTTACCATTGGTGCCCGTGATCGCAATAAAGGCGCTATTTGGGGCCAAGCTCGCCCGTTCGCGGGAGAAGATTTCAACATCGCCAATAATCTCAACACCTGCTTTATGCGCAAGTTCAACCGTCCAATGGGGCTTTGGATGAGTGAGCGGCACACCCGGCGCCAGCACGAAACTATCAATCTCTGACCAATTGATATGCCGTAAATCAGATGTGGGAATGCCCATCTCACCCGATTTTGAAACCTGCTCTGGATTATCATCCCAAGCGATAACATTTGCACCACCAGCCATCAGTGATTTGGCCGTAACAAGGCCCGAGCCACCAAGCCCGAATAATGCAACATTTTTATCCTTGAAACTAAGAGCAGCTATCATGTGCTCTATCTCAATTTTAGCGTCGCAAGACCAACCATGGCCAACATCACTGCAATGATCCAGAAACGCACAACAACCTGACTTTCAGTCCATCCTTTTTTCTCAAAATGATGGTGGATTGGCGCCATGCGAAACACTCGTTTGCCGGTGAGTTTAAACGAGATCACCTGAATGATCACCGATAGGGTCTCAAGCACAAACAAGCCACCAATAATGGCCATAACAATCTCGTGTTTTGTAGCCACTGCAACGGTACCGATTAAGCCACCAAGCGCGAGCGAACCTGTATCGCCCATAAAGATCGCAGCCGGTGGTGCATTGAACCATAAGAAACCCAAACCCGCGCCAATCACAGCGCCAAGGATCACCGCAAGTTCACCCGTACCGGGGACAAAATGAATTTGAAGATAATTGGCAAAAAGCGCATTACCCGCCAAATAGGCAATCGCACCAAAAGATGCTGCCGCAATCATCACTGGCACAATCGCCAAACCATCCAAACCATCAGTTAAATTCACCGCATTACCAGCGGATACGATTACAAATGCGCCAAACGGTATGAAGAACAGGCCCAGATCCAGCAGGAAGTCCTTGAAGAACGGGAAGGACAAGGATGTCGCAAATGTTTCGCTTTGGTCTTGCGTTGCTGACATTGACTGGCTGAGGATAAAATAAACCGCAATGCCAGCGATCAAAAACTCCAATAGAAGTCGTACTTTGCCGGAAAAACCTTTGTCTGACTGTTTGGTAACTTTCAGATAATCATCGTAAAAGCCGATCGCGCCAAAACCGAGCGTGACCAATAACGTCGTAATAACATAGGTATTACCTAGATCTGCCCACATGAGTGAACTGGCGACAATACCCGCCAAGATCATAAGGCCACCCATTGTCGGCGTACCTGCTTTCATGAAATGCGTTTGTGGACCATCGGCACGGATCGGTTGACCGCGACCTTGTCTAATGCGCAATGATTTAATGATTTGGGGTCCAAACAAAAACACGATCAACGCACTGGTGAAAAGCGCACCACCGGTTCTAAAAGTGATATACCTAAACAGATTGAAAACCGGAACACTCTCGGCAAGCTCAACCAACCAAATAAACATTCGACCCCCTAGTCACCGGTTGCGAGCTGGTCATCATCCGGCTCACATTCGGGAAATTTTTCCTGTAATTTTTTGACGATTTTACCAAAACCAATTCCGAGCGATGATTTGACCATAACAACATCACCACTGCGAATTTTACTCATCAACCATTCAATCAAAGCATCCAGATCTGACCGATAATAAACTTGCATTTCACCGCGTATTGCTTCGGCAAGATAATTCATGTCTTTGCCGGAAAGCGCGACAATATCAACGCCCGCCTCTTGCAAGGGTTCCGCCAGCGCGACATGGAGCGTTTCTGAAAATTCACCCATTTCAAGCATATCGCCAAGCACAGCAATGCGACGACCTCCGCGACCGGGCTCTGCGGCCGCCAACAACGCAATACCCGCACGCATTGAAGCAGGATTTGCGTTATAGCTCTCATCAATGAGCGTAAATTCACCTGCACCAATTTGGCGAATAGAACGGGCTCCGCGTCCCTTTTCAGCGGAGAAATCTGCAAGTGCAAGCGCTGCGAGCGCCATATCTGCCTCAAGCAGCGAGCACATGCCCAAAACACCAATCGCATTTTGAATAATATGCTCACCAGGCGCACCAAGTTTTACGGCAATTTCTTCGCCTTTGATTTTGACCGTAAAGCAGGAGCAATCAGAATGCGCGCGCAGTGACAACAGTTCAAAATCGGCTTTTTTATCGCGCCCGTAAGAATAAGTGCGGTCTTTTAAACCAAGAGCATTCGCCTTTTTGCGAAGATAGCCATATAGATCATTATCAAGATTGAGGATCATCGATCCGTCTTTAACGACACCTTCCATAATTTCAGCTTTTGCATCCGCAATTTCATTTAAATTTTTGAAATTCCCCATATGTGCAGCTTCAACGCAAGTAATCATCGCAACATCAGGACGGACCATATCAACGAGTGTCCGTATTTCGCCGGGATGGTTCATGCCGATCTCAAAAACACCAAAATCAGTGTCACGTGGCATGCGCGCAAGTGTAAGCGGCACACCCCAATGATTGTTAAATGATGCCACAGACGCATGCACTTTACCTGACGGCGTGAGCGCGGTCCGCAGCATTTCCTTGGTCGTTGTCTTGCCGACAGATCCGGTAACCGCTGCCACTTTACCTTTGACCCGACGTCGTGCTGCGCGGCCTAAATCTTCAAGCGCGGTCAAAACATCACCAACAACAATCATCGGCGCAATTAAATTCCCCATAGCAGGAATTTTCTCTTCCGCGATGACGAGAACCCCAGCACCATTCGCAAGCGCAGCGCTGGCAAAATCATGCCCGTCAAAACGATCGCCTTTAATGGCAAAAAACGCAGCACCTTCTGGCACATCGCGACTATCAATAGAAACGCCCGTGACACCAGAAGGTAATTCACCGACCGGTCGCCCATTCATGGCGGTTAGAAGCTCGTCAGATGACCAAAGTTGTTCCATCTATGCCTCCGCTTCTAAAACTGAACGCGCAACGTCATGATCTGAAAACGGCAGCACCTTATCACCAACAATCTGACCATGTTCATGGCCTTTGCCAGCAATGATTAGGCTATCGCCCTCTTCCAGCATCTTGATAGATTTCTCAATCGCGTCATGCCGGTCACCAATGTTGAGCGCATCGGGCGCAGCCGACAAAATTTCCTGACGGATCGCATCCGGCTCTTCCGTGCGCGGGTTATCATCCGTAATGATCACCACATCTGCAAGGCGAGACGCAATTTCACCCATCAAAGCGCGCTTACCCTTATCCCGATCTCCGCCACAACCAAAGGCAAGGATAATGCGCCCGGTAGTAAACGGTCTTACCGCCCTTAAGACATGTTCAAGAGCATCTGGCTTATGAGCGTAATCGACATAAACCGGTGCACCTTTTTTCGATTTACCGACGAGATCCAAACGACCGGGCGCACCTTCAATGGTCTCAAGTGCGTTCAACACAGATTTCGCATCAGCTCCTGTTGCAATGCAAAGACCCGCCGCGACCAAAGCATTTGACATTTGAAAGTCGCCAGCAAGCGGCAAATCTACTTCATATATTTGGCCATCATGGTGAATTTCAGCGCGCTGTTGGTGACGATGTTGCTCCACACGCTTTAATGTTAAGAACGCACCATTATGCCCAACGCTTAGAACCGTTTGCCCCGCCTCTTGCGCATGCTTGATAGCTTTGGCTGACCATTCATCATCGGCGAATATCACAGCCGGGGAGCCTTTTGGTAGCACACGATCAAACAGCGCCATTTTTGCATTGAAATAATGGTCGACTGTTGGGTGATAATCCATGTGATCGCGGCCCAAATTGGTAAAACCGGCTGCAGATAATTCAATGCCATCCAATCGAAACTGGTCAAGACCATGGCTAGAGGCTTCCATTGAACAATGGGTCACACCATTATTGGCGAGCTCAGACATGAGCGCATGCAGGGTTACAGGATCAGGGGTGGTCAAAGCGCCATATTCTTTGCGCCCAGGAGCTACAATACCCGTTGTGCCAATCATCGCAGATTGCTCACCAATCTTTTCCCAAATTTGGCGAACAAATGATGCGACCGATGTTTTACCGGCTGTTCCTGTCACAGCAACAATGGTTTGCGGCTGAATTTTATAAAATGCTGCCGCTGCTTTGGCCAAAACCATGCGTGGATTGTCGACAACAATGTTTGGAATTTGATCATCTAATTCAGAGATTGCTTCAGATGAAACAACAGCAATGGCACCATTTTTTGTAGCATCAGCTACAAAACGACTGCCATTTGTCTTATCTCCAGAGAGTGCAAAAAACACAAAACCAGACTGAATTTTACGGCTATCTGCCGAAAGTCCGTCTACGACAATATCTAACCAATTTTCCGCCGCTTTAAAATTGCGCACATCCGCAATCGCAGCAATATCGCCAAGTTTCATTTCATCCCCGTATTCGCCGTAATCCGCGAATCTCTATAACACAACCTTGCGGTCGAAATATGATCAATCAGTAGGATGTAAGACGATCTTTGTCTCCATCCCCAAATTTCGGCCTTACACCCAATAATGCAGCGGAACGGCGAACAACTTCGCGCACTGTAGGAGCTGCGTTTGTGCCCGCGGTGGCATATTTTTTACCCTCTTCAGGCTTTGGCTCATCAACGATTACCAAAACAACATATTTTGGATCATCAATAGGGAACGCTGACAAAAATGCGTTAAAACGAACCTGCGATGAATAGCGACCATCCACCACCTTTTCGGCAGTCCCTGTTTTGCCGCCAACCCAATAGCCATCAACCTCAGCACGACGGCCTGAACCTTGCTCGACATTCATACGCATAAGTTCACGCATGGACTGACTTGTCCGATCCGACAGCACCTTTGTTGCAAGCTGGTTTGCCTCCTCGCGCGTGCGGGGCACAAAAGACGGCGGAATAAGCTTGCCGCCATTCATCAATGCAGCCGCAGCAACTGCTGTTTGAAGCGGCGTGGTGGACACACCGTGACCAAATGAGATGGTCACCGAGTTAATTTTCTTCCATTTCTTAGGCTGGCTTGGTGTGGCAACTTCAGGAAGTTGAGTTTGCATTCGAGAAAGCAGGCCCAAACGCGTTAGAAATTCCTGATGTCCCTCAACACCCACAACATCTGCCATTTTTGCTGTGCCAATATTCGATGAATAGATAAAGATCTCCGGCACCGAGAGGATACGGTTTTTGCCGTGAAAGTCTGAGATTGTAAATCCGCCGATACGGATCGGCTTGCGCGCGTCAAAGCTATCGCCCATGGATACGTGACCTGAATCGAGTGCCATGGCTGTTGTGAATGCTTTAAAGGTGGACCCCATCTCAAACGTGCCAGCTGTCATACGATTAAGGCGGTCTTTTTGCAGAGCATCAACCGGATTATTTGGATTATAATCTGGCAACGATGACATCGCGATCACTTCGCCTGTATGCACATCAAGAACAACACCGGCTGTTGCAATTGCGCGGTATCGTTCCATCGCCGCAGACAATTCATCTCGCAGAATGTGCTGAACGCGCAAATCGATGGAAAGCTTTACCGGCTCCATGGCTTCGTCGACGGTTAGACCAACACTGGCTAAATCGCCAAGCCCTTGCTCATCAACATATTTTTCCATGCCGGCAATGCCAACATTGTCGATGTTTACATGACCAACAACATGAGAGGCTGTTGGACCACCGGGGTAAAAACGACGCTTTTCAGGTCTAAAGCCAATTCCAGGAATCCCGCGTGATAAAATTTCACTTTGTTGACCAGGTGTAAGTTGGCGACGCAACCACTGGAAGCGCGACTTTGAAGAAAGCTTGCTATAGGTCTTTTTGATATCAAGGTCAGGCAGAACAATCGCCAATTGCTCAACCACTTCATCTGGATCAACCACCTTATGGGGTTCAGCATATAGCGATACGGTCCGAATATCTGTTGCTAAGATCTCGCCATTTCGATCATGTAAATCAGGACGAGATGCCAGCAATCGATCACTTGGCAGGATGGAAGAAACTGTCTCTGGAGATCTCAAGCCATATTCGACCAAGCGCCCGCCAACAACAACGCACATAAGCGAAAAAGCAATCATCGCAATACCGATGCGATTTCCCGTTCTATTGGCATCAGAAACACGGCTTGATGAGATCGCAATATCTTCACGATGCCCATCTAACGATATGCTAGCTTTTTTGGGGAAGAAAAATTTCGAAAAACCCATACTCATTACTCCACCGCGCCCGTCAGGATTTGATCAGCAATCGCATCCGTTTCAATTTCCGGCTCAGGTTTAATACGCGGCAATTCATCATACCGTACAATTTGATCAGCTTCTGTCGTGGTCAGTTGCAACTGCTCTTGAAATGCTTCAATCAATTTCTGCACGCGCGCTGGCTGGTTTAGCAAACTCCAGTCCGCCTCCAACAAATCAATCGTGTCTTTGTAGGTTTTAATCTCAGCTTCTAACTTGCGGATTTCAGCCAATCGCTCTTCAGATTCATGCTTGATCTGAAACGTATATGCCGTTGCAGCGAGAACAGCGACAATGAGCAAAACTTCAAACGCTCGAAACATCTAGACCAACCCCGCAACTTTTTTAAGTGGATATAGATTTGGCAAACCAAAGATTTTCATCTCTGCTGACCCTGCCGGTGCATCGGTGCGAATACCCGCCCGTAATTTAGCCGAGCGTGCGCGCGGATTTTTTTCCGCTTCGCGTTTGCTTGCGGCGATCATTGGCTTCTTACCCAATTGCTCAAAGCTAGCATCTGGCACTTCAACCTGCGGCAAATGTCTGGAACCCGACACCCGACCAAAACGATCTGTGAAAAATTTCTTCACAATTCGATCCTCTAGCGAATGGAATGTCACCACCACCAGTCGACCACCCGGCTTGAGAGCTTTCTCCGCTGCCAGCAAGGCGAGCGCTAACTGCCCAAGCTCGTCATTGATATAAATCCGCAAGGCTTGGAACACGCGCGTTGCAGGATGAATGCGATCTGTCATCTTACGCGGCGCAGCATTGGAAACAATCTTTGCCAATTGACCGGTCGTGGTGATTGGCTCTTCGACACGTGCCTGCTCGATTGCCCGTGCGATACGTCCAGCCTTCTTCTCTTCGCCATAAAAGCCAAATATGCGCGCCAATTCGTTAGATTTCAGCGTATTGACCACATCAGCTGCACTTACACCATGTTGCGACATACGCATATCCAGAGGACCATCCTGCATGAAAGAAAACCCGCGCTCGGCCTGATCGATCTGCATAGACGACACGCCAATATCAAGCACAAAGCCATCAAGCGAACCTTCGCCAACAATGTCTAAAATTTGCGAGAATTTTGCATGATGCAGCGAGAGACGATCGCCAAATTCTGATTTGATCGCATCTGAATTTGCAATCACATCGGGATCTTGATCCGTTGCTACAACATTGGCACCTTTTTCCATAATGGCACGCGAATAACCGCCCGCACCAAATGTACCGTCGAAAATCGTCTTATCTTTTGCTGGATCAAGTGCATCGATAACCTCTGAGAGAAGAACCGGAACATGACGAACTGGTCCGCCACTGACGTCTGCTGCCACATCGTCAAAACCCGCCAATATTCCGTTCCCTCGCCTCAGGTTGAACGAACCGATTGCTCCATTCGCTCCCGCCTGGTCTCGTCTTGCATCCTCGTTAATGCGGACGGTTCCCAGAGCTGAAAATAGTCCCCGCGACCCACAAAGGTCACTTGATTTGTTATGCCGGCAAAATCTCGAATGAAATCCGTGACCGCGAGCCGCCCTTCCCCATCGAGCTTCATAAAAACGCCGCCGCCATGGATCAGCAGCGACATCTTGTTGGCGTCCGGAGAAAATGGATCGCCTTGATCTATATGCCGCTCGAAACGCTCCAGAACCTCGGGCCCTGCGATAGAAATCGCCGGAAACACAAAATCTTGGAACACATACAGATCTCGAATATCTAACCGAGTGAGAACAGTCCTGAACGCCGACGGAACCGATACTCGCCCCTTCGCATCCACCTTCTTTGTCACTTGCGACAAGAACCTGTTCATTACGCTTTACTACTATCCCTTTTGAGCCAAACCGATGCATTTGCCCCCTTGCAAATGATCGCGCGCACGTCTGCGCAATTCTGACATCATGGTCGTTCTTCACGTCGCTTCGGCCTCTTTTCAGCGCCACAAATTTTTGACCATCTGATACATATTGGGATAACATGGGCAAAATTGGGCGTCAATGGGAATTTATGTTTTATTAACGTTTCATTTCATTTTAATTATTCATATCTCGTTAAGATTAACGAAGTGTTAGGATTCCGATTCAATCAAAGCGCAGACAGCGTGAATCTGCGCCAATAACTCGCACTATTGGTGTGATAATTTTTACAAGAGAAAATGTGTCAGTCGGCCTATAAGCCGGGTTCTGTTATCATTTCGCCGAAGGCAAAATTCATGCAACCATTCGTCTGGGGCGCCGTTTACACGGTCAAATCGCCTCAAGCAACCTACCCGGATGACTAGCCTGGAAACTGCCGATGCAAAGCACCACGTCATCCCTATTTGGTTTTGCTCCCGGTGGGGTTTACACTGCCACTCTCGTTACCGATCATGCGGTGGGCTCTTACCCCACCTTTTCACCCTTACCCATCAAAGATGGGCGGTTTGTTTTCTGCTGCACTTTCCCTAGGGTCACCCCCGCCGGACGTTATCCGGCACCGTTATTCCATGGAGCCCGGACTTTCCTCTCAAAACTGCTTAAAGCAATTCCAAGCGGTTGCCCGGCCAACTGACACGAGGCTAACTATAACATATCCAAACCAAATACCAGAAATAGAACACGATATTCGGCGCAAGGATACCTTACTTCAAAATAGCCTTAACACGCTGACAATATTTCGCCGAAACAGGGTTCATCCGCTTTGCATAATGACCTGCATTATACTTCAAGATTGCACCACAAGTGGTGCCCCCGCCTCGACGATAAGCTTCACCTAAATATTTCATACCAAAAGCAATATTGTTCTCCGGGTTATAGAGATTTTTTGTGGAACCCGAATACCCCATTCCGCGGGCGGTTGCTGGCTTAATTTGCATAAGACCGACCTCGCCCGCGGCCCCTCTAGCACTAGCATTATAATTGCTCTCGATTTGAACGACCGCGTGCGCCAAATTTAGTGGCACACCATTCTCTTTCGCATGTTTCTTAATGAGCTTGTCATAAGGCGAAGCTGTATAACCTGACGCTGAACTTGTTGAATTAGTCTTCTTCTTAACACTTTTAGTCACTGAAGATGTTTTTGTTGTTTTATCGACTGCTTTGTCGCTCTTTGTCGTTTGGCAAGCAGAAAGCGTTAACGCGCTGCCGATCAGGCACGCAGTGACCAAAACTCTCATCAATTATTCCTTAAATTTCTTCTAAATCCGCGATCTAATCGCTCAATAAATATCGCGCCTCTAAACGGCGAAATTCAGTCGAAATTGTGGCCAAGCGGTAAAGATGTGTTTCAATTGTATCGAAAACCAAATAATTCGCGATCAGGAAAGCGCAGATAACAAACGATGAAGCGTTTCAATGGTCGAGATATCCGCAATCCCATCCACTTTCTCTGGGCGGAAGTGGCGCTGAAATGCAATAATATCTTGCTCAGTGCGCGCATCAAACTCACCCGTAATCTCAGTACCATAACCATATAAAGACAACATAGATTGCATTGCTTCAATGGGCTGACCTGTTTCACCTCGCATGAAATATCGGCCGCTACGGATCGGGGACGGGTCAACCAAATGCCCAACGCCATTTGCATGCAATTCCTGCCAGGGAAACCATTCACCGGGATCGCGTTTGCGATCTGGCGCGATATCAGAATGTCCAAGAACACGCTCAGGCGCAATTTCATGGCGATCAATAATGGATCTGGATAATTCAATCACCGATGAAATCTGAGCTTTGGGAAAATCCGGGCAACCAAATTCATGGCCAGGATTGGCAATTTCAATACCTATTGAGTGAGAATTAATATCCGTCACGCCCTTCCAGATGCTTTGGCCTGCATGCCAAGCGCGGTCCTTTTCTCGCACCATTTGGGTAATCACGCCAAGCTCATCAATTATATAATGCGCAGACACCTGAGATTCTTCCACACAAAGCCAATCGCGGGCAGCCTCCGCACTTTCCATTGCGGTATAATGAAGAATAAGCATATCCGGGCCATCGACATCACGTCTATCGCCAAAATTAGGTGATGGATGGACAATTGCGCCATTAAAATCAGGGGCAAAATCAGGGATAATCTTTTCTTCAGATGGCATTAGCCAGGAACCTGCATTTTCTTCACAGCTTCAAATGCAAGATTAAGTCTTGCCATACGCTCACCTGCCATAGACAAAAACTCATCCGGCACACCGCGCGCGCGCAGATTATCTGGATGGCTTTTCTTGGCCAATTCACGATAACGACGTTTAATTTCGTCAAACGGCGTCTGTTTGGTCACACCAAGAACCGCAAACGGATCCATCCCATCAGGATGGACATGTCGTGCTGAAATTTGTGAAAAATGTGCTTCGTCCAATCCGAAGATTTCAGCAATATGCTGCAGCATATGTTCTTCACGTTCATGAATGACGCCATCTGCTTTTGCAATGTGATATAACCCATCCAACACATCCTGTAATACAGGGCAATTGCTGCCACCTGAACTACAAAGACCGGACAAACGTGCCGCATAAACTTCATAGCCCGCCACATCTTGCTTGGCCAAGTTATAAAGTCTTGAGACGTGCTCAGCTTCATCATCTGGAATTTCAAAAATATCCTGAAACGCTGCAACTTCAGCTTCGGTGACAACACCATCAGCCTTTGCCATTTTGGCCGACAAGGCGATTAAAGCGACGGAAAACGCAACCTTTTGACGTGTCTCAGGATCACCCTCAAACACGGTCCGCACGGCTTCAACAATGCTGGAAACAAGGTTTTTGGCAGTCTCGCCAACTCTGTCTAAAATTTCGCAAATCGATAACATATGATTTCTATACAATAATACTCATGTATTATCGAGCAAATTCTGCATCACGTCACTTTATAGTGAAGATTCGTGAAATTCGCTGAGGTCAGACCGCGCGTTTTGCACTTCCAACAATATCACCTTTAACAAGCAGGCGTTTGAATTCCATCAGGCATTTGACTTGTTCTGCATGTTCAACACCATGAAGGATGACACGCAAATTCATGCAATCAGCCAGGCGCACAAGATTGGTCAACAATTCATATGAGCTATCGTCAAACGCAATATCCTTCACCCAGTTTTTGCCCAGGATTAAATATGTGTTTTTTAGCTTCTTACCCAAACCGAAATTGCTGATATCACCGCTGAAACCTTGCGAGGCAATGCGAATGCCCAAGCTGATCAGCTCATCAAGGCTATTTTCCATCAATTTTGAATTGTCGGATCGATGCAATGTATCAAATGAAAATACAAAATCATGGCCGTCTAGTTTATGCTCAGACAAAAGTCCTGCGATATAGCCGGTGAACGTTGGATCAAGCAATTGATCTGAATCTAAATGCAGGACCACAGTTTTTCGTTGGGTCCAAGTTGCCATGGTTTTCATAGCGCATTCTAATATAGCCCGATCAAATTGAACAATTAGGCCAGTCTCTTTCAAAATATCCATATATTGGCTATCGGAAAAATCCCCAAATTCGGGGTTTCTGCTTTTCGCCGTAACGTCATACATGGAAAATGCAAGATCTGAAGCATAGGCAATTGGCTGAAATTCAAGATCAAAATCTGCCGTGAAAATCATTTTACGCAAGGCTTGTTTGAAATCTTGCTTTAAACGCGATTCCTGCTCCATCTGTTCGCAGAAAAAGCGATGCGCAGAACCCGATACAGACTTTGCTTTGTAAAGGGCCATATCCGCGCGCTGCAACATGCTGCCAATATTGTCATCGCTTTCACGCGCCCAAGTGATACCAACACTACCACCACCCTCAATCTCTGATTGGTCAATTTGGTAAGGTTGAGATAAGACCTGGATAAGCTTCTCACAAAACTCATCAACCTGTACGAAACTGGGACCATTCGCCCATGTGACGACAAATTCATCGCCACCCAAACGATAACATTGCAAGTGATCTGAAGATAAACGACGCAAACGATTTGCCAATTCGCACAACATTTTATCCCCGGCCGCATGACCAAGTGTATCGTTGATGAATTTGAAGCGATCAAGATCCAATAACAACAAAGCGCTTCTATTTTCTTTGGAATAAGGCTTTTTAAAAAACTCCATCGAGTCTTCGATCAACCCACGACGATTTCTAAGACCAGTTAGCTGGTCCTGATAAGCAATCTGTTCAAGCTCCTGAACTTCGTTAGTCTTTGATATTTCAGCAATATGCGCAGAGATGGGAACACCACTCGCCGCCAAGACAAGGTCTAAATCTGCCGTGTTTAACGCAGGCACAGAAAAATCACCAACAACCAAACCAATAATTGTCAGCAACACCAAACTTAACAATGTCATCGCTGGGCACACGTAACCATCACGCATATACTTATCCAGCGGAAACCATTTTAACTTCATGTTAAACGCTCCCATTCGCGTTGGACGATATATCACCTGGTTTAATCAATTCTTACTTGGTGTCATAACCTGTGAGCTTGATATGATTTATGGTTAATGAAATATTAAGAACTCACCAAGCATCAATGCCCCCAAAGAAGCTAAACTATGGCCAATTTGAACATCGGGCTATAGACTTAGTGTGAGGAATCAAACTGATGTGGAGAGCGGTTTTGCCAATTTTTTCTAACAAGAATCTATCAATCCTATTTGCGAGCGGACTAATTGCAGGTCTTTCAAGCCTTCCAAACCAAGCGCATGCTGCAGCATGCGGTGGAAAACTTTCAACCTTCTTGCAAGGTGTAAAGAAAGAAGCCATCGCAGAAGGAATTAGTAAAAAAGCAGCGGACACTGCGCTTAGAAATGCTCAGATCAACCGAAAAGTTTTATCGCGCGATCGTGCGCAAGGCGTATTTAAGCAGACATTCTTGGAATTCTCTAAGCGTTCAGTTAGCCAAAACCGATTGGACCACGGCGCTAAGAACTTACGCAAATATGCGTCTACATTTAAGCGAGCTGAGCAGGAATTTGGTGTACCAGCTCCGGTTATCGCAGCATTTTGGGGGCTCGAAACAGATTTCGGCGCATTCCAAGGTGACTTCAACACAATGAATGCCCTTGTAACATTGGCCCATGATTGCCGTCGTCCAGAACTTTTCAGACCGCAACTTATCTCAGCCATAAAAATGGTTGAAATGGGTGATTTGTCTCCATCAACAATGACAGGCGCTTGGGCTGGTGAAATTGGTCAGGTGCAAATGTTGCCGGAAGACATTGTGCGGTTTGGCACCGATGGCGACGGAGATGGACGGGTAAATCTTAAAAAGAGTTCGCCAGATGCAATCCTCACAGCAGCAGCCTTTATTCAAAGTCTGGGTTGGCAACGAAACCAGCCATGGATCATGGAAATCACCCTCCCCGGCGGTGCATTTCCTTATGAAAAATCCGGTCTTCGCAAAGGCATGACGACTGGCGATTGGGCTAATCTTGGTGTGACCGCAAGAAATGGCAGCTTGCCAAATGCCTCATTACCTGCGGATCTGTTGCTGCCACAAGGACGTAAGGGTCCAGCATTTTTGGCTTTCCCAAATTTCGACATCTATCTTGAGTGGAACAAAAGCTTTATCTACACAACATCAGCCGCTTATTTCGCAACCCGTCTGGGCGGAGCGAAGCGTTATAATGCCGGCAATCCAGATCAGGGTTTAAGTGACGCGCAAATGAAGCAACTTCAAAACAAGCTGGTCGCGCGCGGTTATGATGTTGGCAAAATCGATGGAATCTTGGGCAGCAAAACCCGTGCCGCGGTGCAGACTGAGCAGACGCGGCTTGGCATGCCAGCTGACGCCTGGCCAACACCTAGCTTATTGAACAAACTGTAACTGCCTCATGTCGTTGTTTGCACCGCAATCCGTTCGTTCAAATCTATTCGATCGGGATCAAAGTAACGTTGATCCCGACGATATTTTGCAACGCTCTTGGAACAGAGTAGATGAGGCTGAGCAGAAGGTGCAGGCATTTACCTGTCTATCTAATAAAACGCATTCAGCAGCCCAAGGTCCTCTAGCGGGGATCGCTGTTGGTGTGAAAGACATCTTCGACACACATGATCTACCAACGGCATATGGCAGTGAAATTTATCAAGATAACCAGCCGAAAGTGGACGCTGCAATTGTTGCAATGCTTCGATCCAAAGGTGCATCGATCATTGGCAAAACCACAACAACTGAATTTGCGTTTTTCAAACCCACAAAAACAAAAAACCCAAACAATTTAGATTATTCACCGGGTGGTTCATCCGCAGGTTCCGCGGCGGCTGTTGCGGCTGGAATGGTCACCGCTGCCATTGGCACACAAACGGGTGGCTCCATGGTCAGACCGGCAGCATTTTGTGGGGTTGCAGGGTTTAAACCTAGCTATCGGATCTTACCAACCACGGGCATGAAATATTTTGCACAAAGCCTGGATACCGCGGGAACTTTTGCTAAATCGGTTGCAGATGTCGCAACATTTACAAGCCTTTTAACTGATCGAGACCTTGAAATTGAAGAACTCAACCCATCCGATATTCGGATTGGGATCTATAAAAATGATATCTTATCAGAAGCAAGCGATGATATGATCGCAGCTTTTAAACAAGCAGCAAAAGCTGCAGAAACAGCCGGCTTTAAACTTGTGAACCTCGACGAACCAGCTGAGTTGAAAACAGCCCACGAACTCCATTCCACCATTCAATGTTTTGAAGCTGCGCAAGCATTGGGTCCGGAATTCGCACGTTATCCAGATCTTTTAAGCGATAAGATCAAAGAGGCAATAAATGAAGGCATGGCAATCACACCTGCTGAATACGACAACGCCCGCAGATCAGCGAAAAACGCACGCCGCAAAACGCATTCGCTTTATGACGATGTCGATGTGATTTTAACGCCATCAGCCCCGGGTGCTGCGCCAAAAGGCTTTGCAACCACAGGCGTTGCAACATTCAACAAATTATGGACGCTCATGGGCAGCCCCTGCGTGAATATTCCAGCGTTTCGTGATGGAAACAACATGCCACTCGGCATCCAAGCCGTTGGCAAATTCGGGCGTGACAAGCAAACGTTATCGATCGCACATGCTTTGCAAGCTACGTTCGAAAAATCCGCTTAAGTCTCAGGTTTAAGCCGCTTTCTGACCCAAAGTGTTCTTTGGCTTTGCGTTTTGGCGAAGGCCTAACAGATGGCAGACCGCATAAACCAGCTTTGCGCGGTTCATTGTGTAAAAATGAAACTCTTCAAAACCGCGATCTGCTAGATCCATCACCTGTTCAGCCGCAACAGCTGACGCGACAAGCGCACGAATTTCAGGGTCATTTTCCAAGCCATCAAATCGATTTGCCAACCATGTTGGAATAGACGCACCACACATATTGGCAAATTTCTCAACCTGCGCAAAATTATGAACAGGCAAGATGCCTGGCACAACCGGGATATAAATACCAGCTTTGCGGACACGCTCGACATAACGTTCAAAATGATCATTATCAAAGAAGAATTGCGTGATCGCACGTGTCGCACCATTGTCGACTTTGCGTTTAAGCATATCGAGATCGGTCATAAAATCTGGGCTTTCAGGATGTTTCTCTGGATAAGCAGAGACCGAAATCTCACATTCACCCATAGCCGTTAGCCCGGCTGTTAATTCAGCCGCGTTTGCATACCCATCAGGATGCGGTTGATATTTCGTGCCAATCCCACCAGCAGGATCACCGCGCAATGCAACGAAATGACGGACACCTGCATCACGGAATTCTTTGGCTACATCATAAACATCACCACGACTTGCATCCACGCAAGTTAAATGCGCAGCCGGCGCAACATTAGTCTCTTTGATAATACGCTTTACAGTGGCCAATGTAGGCTCTTTTGTTGACCCACCTGCTCCATATGTGACGGATACAAATTCAGGACCGAAAGGTGCAAGTTTGGAAATGCTTTCCCAAAGCTGCTCTTCCATTTTTCCAGATTTTGGTGGAAAGAATTCAAATGACACGCGAATTTTATCACTATTCGCCGGGGCTCCAAAACGGTTAGATAATACCATCTGATTATTTCCTATTCTACGCAGTACTAGCGCTGTTATCGCCAGCCATTAAAATTCTTGGGTCTTTACCGAGCCATATCGATACAGTGAGCGTTTTATCTTGGCTGCTGCCAGAAGACAGATCCGAGATTTTTTCAACATCCAAACCGTTTGCCGTCATCCATCCGCTCATTGCCTCATGGCTGAAGCCAAGTCGCGCATGGGCAAAATCATTGCGCATATATTCAAGCTCATGCGGTGCAAAATCAATGATGACCAAACGACCGCCCGGTGCGAGCATCTTGCACGCTTCGTTAATCGCTGGTGCCGGATCATGCAGGAAGTGCAAGACCTGGTGAATAACAATCAGATCAAAACTCTCGCGTTCGAGCGCAAGATTAAAGATGTCGCCCTGACGCACAGATGCATGGGTAATACCAGCTTGATCTAGCTTGTTACGTGCAATGGTCAACATGTCGCGGCTGGCATCAATGCCTAAACCTTTGCGATATTGATCCTTGAACAACTCCAAAATACGTCCGGTGCCTGTGCCCAAATCCAACAATGAATCAAACGGTGTGGTGCCAATCAACTTACAAAGCTCAGCTTCCACTTTCGCTTCAGACACATGGTGTTTACGAATTTCTTCCCACTTCTCAGCATTTTGCGAGAAATATTCTTGAGCACGTGTCGCGCGGGCGCTTTTAACGGCTTTTAAACGCTCGACATCATGCTGAAGCATGCGGTCATCCTGTGCCACAGCATCAATAATACTATGCACAATACTGGAAGTACGCCCTTCATCGATCAGTCTAAAATAGGCCCATGCCCCTTCTTGGTAGCGCTCAATCAAGCCAGCTTCACCAAGCAATTTTAAATGACGTGAAATACGAGGTTGCGATTGACCCAAAATTTCGGTCAAATCACTTACTGTCAGATCACCATGCGAAAGCAAAATCAACAAACGCATACGCGTTGTCTCACCTGCTGCTTTGAGCAAATCAATCGCATCGTCCATTTTCAATTTTGGCAAATCTAACATCGCGCCCTCAAAAAGATATAAAGATATGTTTATATCATTTTCTAATAAAATGCAAGATCCAAAAACAAAAAACCTCGGATAAGACCAAGCTCATCCGAGGTTCATTTGGAATATGAAATCTAAACTAGCGCGTCAAACGCTTATAAGTCACGCGTTTTGGATTAACCGCATCTGCACCCAATCGACGGATCTTATCTTTCTCATAATCTTCAAAGTTTCCTTCAAACCACTCAACATGGCTATCCCCTTCAAAGGCAAGAATATGCGTTGCCAAGCGGTCAAGGAACATACGATCGTGGGAAATGATAACGGCGCAACCAGCGAAACTTTCAAGCGCATCTTCAAGCGCTGCCAAAGTTTCAGTGTCCAAATCGTTGGTCGGCTCATCCAGCAGGATAACGTTACCGCCAGATTTGAGCATTTTTGCCAAATGCACACGGTTACGCTGACCACCGGATAGATCACCCACTTTTTGTTGCTGATCACCGCCTTTAAAGTTGAACGATGAGCAATAAGCGCGGCTGTTCACTTCATGCTTGCCAAGCTTGATAATGTCATTGCCGCCAGACACTTCTTCCCAAACGGTTTTGCTGCCATCAAGCGCATCGCGCGACTGGTCAACATAAGAGAGTTCAACCGTTTCACCAATGGTGATTGAACCTGAATCTGGCGTTTCCTGCCCTGTAATCATGCGGAACAGAGTTGATTTACCCGCACCGTTTGGACCGATTACACCAACAATGCCGCCCGGAGGCAATTTGAATTCCAAATTTTCGATCAGAAGCTTATCGCCATAGGCTTTCGACAGGCCTTCCGCTTCAATCACAACATTACCCAAGCGCTCGCCAACCGGAATAATGATCTGCGCATCGCCCGGACGTTTATCAGCTGCTGCTTTGACCAATTCATCATAGGCTTTAATACGTGCTTTGGATTTTGCCTGACGCGCTTTCGGGCTGGATTGGATCCAGCTCTGCTCGCTCGAAATCGCGCGTTGACGAGAAGCCTCTTCACGACCCTCTTGCGCCATGCGTTTGGCTTTGGCTTCAAGATAGGCGGTATAATTGCCCTCATATGGAATGCCGCGACCACGGTCGAGTTCCAAGATCCAACCTGTCACATTATCAAGGAAGTAACGATCGTGGGT
>JAHDFS010000129.1 GCA_020628035.1 Rhizobiaceae bacterium | reverse complement strand
CGCACATATCTAAATCCACGAGCACCTTGCACTTGTTGCAATGAGAGTGTTCGCAAATATCCTACCATATCTTGATGGACAAGTTCGACCATTTCGATGTCTGGTTCACCTTTAACCACAAGAGATACCTCTAATCGTACCCAACTTTCCGATGGAAACGACAAATTCGTGGTAATTGGCTGCAAACGAATGAGATTTGGGCTTTCTTCGCCAGCAATAGGTACTTCTTCTTCATCTTCGCCTTTGGGCTTGGCTTTGGCTTCTTCTGCTTCTGCCTTGTCCTGCAATTCAATTGCAGTTGGTGCGAGCATGCCACCGATTACCCAGCCACCACCTGCAGCAATGACAGACGCAATTGCGACACCTGCGATTGTGACAACCAGATTTGATTTCTTTTTGCCACCTTCTCCATCTTCGCCTTCATTCGCATCCATGAGTTCTTGCATGATTAAGACCCTTTAAAACGGTGTGACGACATCGACCACTTGTTGGCCAATTGGTGGTTGTTGTACTTCTGTTAGGCGACCTCTTCCGCCGTATGAAATGCGAGCCTCAGCAATTTTTTCGTAAGCGATCATATTATCAGGATCGATATCTTTGGGTCTAACGATACCTGCAACATTTAAAATCCTGAGTTCGAAATTCACGCGCACTTCTTGGGAGCCGCTAATGATCAAATTACCATTATCCATGATACCCGTTACAATAGCTGCAACCCGGATATTGAGCTGTTCTGCGCGTTTGGTGGATCCATCACCTGTGCTTGAGGCATTTGAATCATAACTTAAATCAGAATTGCCTGCTGATATCCGGCCGAGCAATGTACTAACGCCACCACCTGCATTAAAGCCACTTGAATTTTTCCGCGAACGCTCAGATTCGTTCTCAAAGGATGCCTTGTCATTAATGGAGATATTTACGGTTAGAATATCGCCCACAGACATTGCCCGGGTATCTTGGAATAGTGCGCTTTTATGATCGCTCCATAACGAGAATTCGCTTACACGCTTTTTCGGTTGCGTGGGATAAGCCATCACTTGTGACGCATTGCTATATTTCATACCTGTCCCTACGGGAGACATTTCCGGCTCTTTGCCCAATTCGCGGAACTTCTGCCCACCGCAAGCGCTTAATAAAAGCGCAACACCAATCATACTTATACTGAGCTTCATGATTGTGTCTCTTCCAATTCGCGGTCAGTTGTGCTGGCAATAATGGTTGCAAGTTTTGCAGCAACTTTCGCGTCCATTTCATTGAAGATCTGACTGGAAAGTCGGGGACTAAGCTTCATGATAATCGCAGCTGCAATATTCTTCTCGATGATTTCTAATTGACTGGCTGCAGCATCGGGCTTCATCTTTTTAAAGATTTCGACCAGACCAGCTTCCGCTGTTGCCAGGAAGTCATTTCGTTTATCCAACCAGTTTTTATAATCATCACGATGCATTTTGAGCTGTTCGATACGCTCATCCACTTGCGCTTGAAGTTTGTATAATTCTTCGCGTTGCAACAGATACCGCTTGTCCCGTGCGGCATCAGCAATATTGCCGCAGAATTTTCTAATGTCCTCATTAACATCGATGCTGGAAGTGCCATCGGTCGACATATTTTTTGGTGTTTGCGCATATGATCCGATAATCGGATGTGAGCTTGAAACAATAACGGCCAGCGCTGATATCTTGATAAAAGCGGACAAATTATTGCCAGTTACGAAAGACAAGATATTCATTGTAGTATTAGCTCCGCTTGCAGCGCTCCGGCTGATTTCATTCCTTGTAGGATGGCGATGACGCCATCTGGCTTAACGCCAATTGTGTTTAATCCCGCGACCAATGTCCGCAAATCCGGGCCTGCGAGAATTGCGACTTGCCCCTCTTCCACACCCGCTGTGATGTCGGTTAATGGTTCAAACTCTGTCACACCTTTTGAAAAAGGTAAGGGCTGAATAACCGTTGGGGTTTCAGTAACTTGAACTGTGAGCGCACCATGGCTAACCGCAACTTTGGCAATTTTCACATGGTGACCGATCACGATGGTGCCGGTTTTCTCATTGATAACGACACGCGCTGGCATATCTGTTTCAACTGACAGGCTTTCAAGCTCTGCCATTAATCTTGCAAGATCAGTGTTAGCAGGTTGGAGCACATCTATTGCACCGGAATCTCTTGCGGTTGCAATGGCCTGTCCAAAGCGCGTTAACGCGTATTCATTTATCGTGTCGGCAACACCAACGGCTGTTGTGAAATCCGGATTTCGTAGCTGGAACACAAGCCCATTGGTGGATTTGAATTTTGCAGGAATTTCGCGCTCAATGATCGCGCCGCCCGGTAGTCGCCCTGCTGTGGTAATACCTGTTTGCAATGTCGCAGCATCACCCTCAGCGTTAAAACCGGACACAACGACAGAACCTTGTGCGACGGCATAAATCTGCCCGTCTGCGCCGGCAAGCGATGTCATGACAAGTGTTCCACCGCGCAACGAACTTGCATCACCTAATGATGAAACAGTGGCGTCAATTCGAGAGCCCATTGTGGCAAAAGGTGGTAGATTAGCTGTGACCAAAACAGCGGCAATATTTTGAGATCTGGTGCGGCCACCTTCTGTGGCAATACCGAGATTTTGTAACATGGCTCTTAGTGACGCTTCGGTATAAGGAGAGTTTCGCAGACTATCGCCTGAACCCTGCAACCCGACCACCAAGCCATATCCAATGAGTTGGTTGTCTCTGCCGGTTTGTAAAGATGCAATGTCTTTTAATCGCGCGGTTGGGCCATTGGCATTTGCTGGCACTGCGATGCTTAGATAGACAAAGAATAATAGAATTAGGCGTATAACTAACTTCATTGTGTGATCACCCGCAATGTACCATCTTGCATCACAGTTCCCATGATAATGACACCCGAATCCAAATTACGTGCGCGGACGATCTCACCCAAACCGCCATTTTGAAGCGCAACGCCCTGCGCTGTGATCACCATGGAATTGTTTGAAAATACCATTGAGATGTTTTTACCGCGTTCTATGACATAGGCTTCGCGCAAAGCGCTGACGGGAATGGTGCGGCCGGGAAGAAGCGTTTTCTTGGTGACAAACCCCTCAACCTCTTCAATCACTTTGGCATATCCTGGTCGTAAATTTGGGTTTACGACATCAACTTCCTTGACCATGTCAAAGGTGATTTGTTGACCCGGATATATGATTTGATGAGGAACGACAGCGGTTGGCTGTGCCTGTGCAGACAGGTTCGAAATCACTAAAATTGCGAAACCAAAAATGACCAGTGCGATTGCACTAAAGAATTTATTCAAGTCAAACTTCATGTTTGCCTCCTATGGCTCACTTACCTAAGTGACTGTGTCACCGTGCTGGCCATTTCATCGGCTGCTTTGATTACTTTTGAGTTCATTTCATAAGCGCGCTGCGCCGAGATCATGTCCGTGATCTCTTTAATTGGATCGACGTTGGAAGATTCTAAATATCCCTGCTGGATATGCGCAAAACCCGCGTCATCTGGCGTGCCTAAAGTTGGACCACCTGATGCTTCAGTTTCGCGGAACAAATTGTCACCTAAAGGTTCCAAGCCCGCTTCATTGATAAAGTTTGCAAGCGTAATTTGCCCTACTTCTGTGAGCTCAACATCGGTTCCCACACGAGCAAAGACCTGACCCGATCTTGAAATAACAACTTCAGATGTGTTGTCAGGAAAAGTAATGCCACCTTCCAATTCGTAGCCATCGATATTGACCATGAGGCCATCTGCATTGGTGTTAAACGTACCTGCTCTTGTGTAAAGCGTTTCACCTTGAGGTGTTTCGATCTGGAACCAACCACGACCGATTAATGCTAGATCCAATTTATTTGACGTCTGAGCCAAACTACCTTGAATGTGAAGATTTCTGACGGCCGATGTTTGAACACCCAGGCCAATATGCGCGCCTTCAGGGACAATTGCCTGATTGGCACTGTTTGGCACACCCTGGCTACGTTCTACTTGATAAAGCAAATCGGAAAATTCAGCACGGGCGCGCTTAAAACCAGTTGTGTTAATATTGGCAATGTTATTCGCGATAACTTCCAAATTCGTTTGTTGCGCATTCATACCTGTTGCGGCGATTGACAAAGCCTTCATAACACTACTCCTAAATTTGCATTCTCGTGACTTCGAGATATGCAGTCACAATTTTGTCTCGGATCGCAATGGCAGTGTTTAACGACTGCTCGGCGGTCATTAGCGCATCAACAACTTCACGTGTGTTGGCTTCACCCTGCACTGCTTTCATGGAAACATATTCGGCTTGGTTTAATCGGCTTACGACACCACCAGCCATTTCAGCCATAACTTCACCAAATCCGGGGCCTTTTACGTCTTCAACCGCACGCAGTCCTGCTGCAGCTGTGGCACCAGTTAGGCTCGCAAATTCGGTTTGATTTGTCGCTTTGGGCGACGTATCAATTGCTGATAGTGTTTGAGAAATAATGTTCATATTATGTGTTCCTCAAAAGCCCGAGTGTTAATGTTACCAGCTCACGAGTTTGTTTGATCGTCTGCAAGTTGGCTTCATATGAGCGGTTTGTTTCACGCATATCGGCAAGCTCAATTAAGGGATTCACATTTGGCATTTTGACCATGCCCTTTTCATCCGCAGCAGGATGGCTTGGGTCAAAATTCACCACAAATTCTGAATTATCAAATCCCAAACGCTGAACTTTAACGCGTGAAGCGCCCGTTGCATTGTCTAAGTAAGATGCAAAGGAAACTGTTTTGCGACGATAAGGATCTGAACCCGGTGTTTCGCCGGTGGACTGTGCATTGGCCAAGTTTTCGGAAACAACTCGCAAGCGTGTTTCTTGGGCATGTAAGCCACTTGCGGCAATTCTGGATGATAAGCTTAATGGATCCATGCTTATTTCCTAACCGTTGCCATCATCATACGGTTCACCGTTTTCACGATGCTGGTATTGATTTCGTATTCACGTTTAATACCACTGCCTTTTGAGACCTCATTGGCAAGGTTCACCGTATTGCCAGAGGGATGAACTGCAATACCATTGATCTCATTACTGCGAATAGAATCGCGCAGACTGGAATCAGCGAAATGTCGGCTATGAGTTGCAGCCATCTTGGTTCGTGTCGATTCCATAACAGCTTGGAAGGGCTCAACATCTTTGGCCGCATATCCAGGAGTATTCACATTCGCAATATTGCCTGCAACAACGGTGTGACGAACGGTCAGCCATTCTGCTTGCTGAGATGCGAGTTTAAACAATTGGATTGGTTGCATCAGATTATCCCATTTATCTTCCCGTTAAGGGTATGGTAATAATCTTGCGTGGGACTTACCGATCAGGTCAGTTGGTTGCTTCGCCCCATTCAATTTGGGTATTTAGTTTTCGACCACATCACCATTTGAAGTCACTAAAGCCCAACTATTGCCGCGTTGTTCAAGGGCGGTTAAACGGCTGTTATCGGGCAAAACCGAACCAACTTTGACCATATACATCCCAGATGAATCTTCGATCAGAGCGCGTTCATTTGCGACGTGCAGCAACTTAAATCTCGGCTGCCCAGGGAAAGCTTGAGACCCTCCATCTTCACCACCGCCATTTTCTGGAATAGATGCCGTTGTGATGTCATCTGGCAAAAGCTCTTCATTAGGGGCTTCCGGATCTCGTTTTGGAATGGCTGTTGGGGACACATTAACAACGGTTCTTCCTTCCCAATCAGGTAGTTCGCGGTCTTTGGTATAGGCCATTCGTTTGACGCTGAATTCTTCTTGATTAAGGAACACATACCATGGGAGAAAGGCAGCAGAACCTGCAAGGCAAATGCCTATAACGGCAAATAGGAAATCGAAATTAATCCGCTCGCGCTCGACCTTTTTAACTGCTTTTTCAGCCTCGATTTCTTCCCGCACGACTTCGTCCATTTCGTCTTCGAAGTCATCATAAAACTCTGACATTAACCTGGTCTCCTAACCTGATTATCTGGCGCATTGGCCATGGCTGCCGCCTTCATAGCTTCCGCCAGCTCACCGAAGGAATCTTTGCTTGGCGGGTCAGACGGCGTTTGACGCAAATTCTCATAAATGACCGGTACTTGTGTCACGGCCATATCCAAGTCAGCATCCGTGCCAGGGCGATAACCGCCAATGAGACGCAAATCCTTGGTTTCTTCATATCTATGGATGAGTGCCTTGATCCTGTTCACAAGCAGTTCTTCATCACCCTTCCAAGCTTTTCTTGCCAAGCGGGAAATCGAACTTAATGGATCAACAGGTGGGTAACGCCCCTCATCCGCTAAAGCGCGATCTAGCACCAAATGTCCATCTAAAATTCCGCGCGCATTGTCGGCAATTGGATCATTATGATTGTCGCCATCAATTAAGATCGATACGAGCGCTGTGATTGAACCAGATGCGCCTGCACCTGGTCCCGCACGCTCTAAAAGACGCGGCATTGCTGTAAAGACTGAGGCTGGATAGCCGCGCGCAACCGGCGGCTCACCCGAGGCTACGCCAATTTCTCGCAAAGCATGGGCGTATCGGGTCAAACTATCGACAATGAGCAAGACATTTTCACCCTTGTTGCGAAAACTTTCGGCAATCGCCATTGCGGTTAAAGGTGCCATTTTTCGCAAAATTGGGCTTTCATCACTCGTTGCCACAACAACGACTGATTTTGCCATGTTTTCACCCATGGTTTCTTCAATGAACTCGCGAACTTCACGACCGCGTTCACCGACCAAAGCAATGACGGCACGATCAAAATCTGCGGTTTTTGCAAACATCGATAGCATGGTCGACTTGCCCACACCGGAACCTGCGAAAATGCCCATACGTTGGCCCTGGCAAATTGGAGCAAATACATCCACAACACGGATCCCTGTATGAATGGCATCGCTAATTCGACTTCTAGCCATCGAGGCTGGTGCCTGAGCCTGCAACGGCATTTCTTCCATGCCCAAAGCGAGCGCCGGTCCACCATCAATTGGTTCTGCAAGCGCGTTAATTGTGCGGCCACACCAAGATATATCAGGGTTGATTTTGAAACTACCGCGCTTGAAAACATGATCGCCGATATGCGCTGGATTTTCAGAATGTAGCGGACAAACAATAATTTCATCCGGGCCAACATGAACCACTTCGCCCGGGTGCATTTCCCCATTTCTCGACAATTCGACAAAATCACCCAAGCCCACATGGCACGATAATCCTACAACAGAATATGCGCCGGCTGAAATCGACTTCACCTTGCCACCTACGCGCAAAAGATTATCTGGCGCTTTGAAATAACGGGCTGCATTTTCAATATTGGCAAGTGTTTGCGGGCTATTCATAAACAACACTCAATTCGCTGGCTGCGTATGGAGAAGAAAAATCATCTTATCGGCCACCGCCCAGTGTTTGGATCGCTTCACGATACGTTTTATCGCTGTCTCGAACCAATGCTGTGATGTTTTCAAACGCGCGCGAGACTTGAATGAGCTGGCTCATCTCTGAAACCGCGTTGACGTTGGAATCTTCAAGATATCCTTGCTGAATTCCGATATCATAACGGTCAACAACTGGTTCTGGAGCGTTTTTGGAAATAATGCCCAACTCATTAACCCGCTGATATCCCGCAGAGAGATCAGCGGTGTATAATCCAATATTTGCGACTGCAATTCCGTTTTGCATGAGCGCTCCGTCTCGGGCTGCAATTGGAGTGTCACCTTCAGGATCAAGCTGAATTGGCGCGCCGCCTGCATCTAAGACTTTGAACCCATTAATGGTTTGAAGCTCACCATCTTGTGTCATGGTAAAACGCCCATCACGTGTTAGCATCTCGCCCGCAGGGCCTTCTACAAGAAGCCAACCGTCACCTTTGACAGCAAAATCCAAGGGATTGCCTGTCTGTTTGATTTCCCCGCTATGGGTCGCCAAGTAATCGTTACCCTGATTAACATAGGATGTTTTGACCTGGCTCTGGCCGTCTAAAACTTCGCTGAATTTAATCTCAGTTGCACGAAAACCTGTTGTATTGGAGTTGGCAATGTTTCCCGCAATCGTGTCCAAGCGGCGCTCTAATGCGAGTTGCGATGAAATTGAAACATAAAGAGCTGTTTGCATTAGCGGCCACCTAACTTGAGATTATTGAGCGAATATAAAAGATCGGCTGAAATGCTGCCGCTGGTGCCAGATGTTAAATATTCTGCAGCTGATGTTACGCCACCTGAGGGATTGCTCACTTCCCATAAAGTGGTGAAGCGCTCCATAAATTTTTCAAGCCCTTCAGATGTTCGCAATTCATCAAAATCCAGCTTTTCAATGATGTTTTCAGCCTGAATATCAATATCGGCGGTTGCGGTTTCAGCCGGTATGCTGAGCGCTGTTCTCACCACATCGGCGAGCGCGTTGTCACCAAGCAATGAAAATGCGATCGCAGTATCAGAGGAATTTTCTTCCAAGATCTCCGGTATTTTACGTTCAAAATAAAGTGCCAGACGCACACCCTGATTATCTTCGCCGGCTTCCTCTTCCAAAGTTTGTTGAAGGTATTTATCCACTGTGCCTTGTTGGGCCGCCGTGAAGACCGTCGCATTATCGCCATGGGTTGCAAAATCAAACGCTTCAGCAAATTGCTTGTATCTAGGATCTGTAAACTTGTTGGCCAACGCATCGTCATCATCGGTACCGCCTTCAAGCACTTTACGCATCAGCCCCTTTGCATAGGTCATTTCCTCAAGACCGTGAGCTTTCATAGCGTAGCTGAACAATCGATCATCTTTGAGAAAATCTTCAATCGTGTCGATCTTACTGATGTTCTCAAGATAATAGTCGGTATCTCGAGACACCACATTATCTTCGGCCACACGCTGAAGAGAGCTTTGCATATCTCGTGCAATCAATCGGTAATCTGAAAAAGTCGTCATTTCGGCCCTTCTCTCAACTGCTGCATATAATTTGAGTAAATCATGCTTTGAACAGGTGACGTGATAATTGGCATTTGCCCCATAAATTAGGAGAAAAATCTTGCGCGAAACTGTTGGTTGTCCCGCCTATAGAAAAGGATGGAATAAGCCTCACGCAAGGAAACGCACATAATCATTGGTGAGCAAATTTTACTTGGAAGCTTGGCATGAATATTATTATCGGATTCGTTGTTACC